>NZ_JBJGYP010000030.1:0-56699 GCF_054050055.1 Geodermatophilus sp. SYSU D00814 | reverse complement strand
CCCCCCCCCCCCCCCCCCCCCCCCCCCCCCCCCCCCCCCGCCCCCCCCCCCCCCCCCCCCCCCCCCCCCCCCCCCCCCCCCCCCCCCGGCTCCGGCGCGAGCGCGGCGCGGGGGCCTCGTCGTCCTCGGCCGGTGCGGCGTCGTCGGCGACGTCCTCGACGTCCTCGACGTCGGGCGACTCGGGCAGCGGCCGGCGGCTGCGACGGCGGGGCGCCGGCGGGGCCTCGGCCTCCGGCGGCGCCACGAAGCTGACGAAGGCCGGGACCGCCGGCGCGGCGACCGGCGGCGGCGGGGCGAAGTCCCCGGGGTCGGCGGCACCGGCCGGGCGGGTGGCCCGGCGGCGCGGCCGGGCGATGACCGCCGTCGGCTCCGGGGAGCTGAACTGGGCGCCGAAGGGCGAGCCGACCGGCTCGTCCTCGGGCTCCTCGGGCTCCTCGGGCTCTTCCCGGGGCCCGGCGCCGGCCTCCGCCGGCGACTCGGCCGCAGCCGTCTCGGCCGGCTCCTCCGCTGGGGTCTCCCCCGCGGCCGCCTCCCCGGTGAGCACCTCCGCGACGGCGGCGGCGTCGCCGCCCGGGGTGCTGTCGGGAGTGCTCTCGGGAGTGGTCGTGTCGCTGCTGGTGTCGTTGTCCTGGTCGGCCACGAGGGCTCGCCTCCTGTGTGGTGCTCCCGGGCGCCGGTCCCCGCGGGGACAGGCGGCCGCGCAGGAGCACGGGTTGGGCGGGCCGGGCGGCCGCTCCGGGTGCGGCGGCGCGTCCGGCCTGCGAAGTCTGTGGTCGGTCCCGGTCGGCGGTGGCCGCGTCCGGGGCCGGTCTGCAGGTGGTGCGGGACTGCAGGTGGTGCGGTGGTCTGGGGTGGTGCGGTGGTCTCGGTGGTGCCGGGCGGGCGCGTCACGTCTGGCAGCCGTGCCGCTCGACGTCGCGGTGGCGCCCGGGCTCGCCGGTCAGACCGCGGCGTGCTCCCCCTGGCAGCGGGTGCGCGCCACTCGGTCGGGACCGAGCGGATCGGCCACGGTCCCGCTGTCGTCGAGCCGGCCCTGCGCCTCACGCACGGCCCGGGGGGGCGACGGCGGGCGCAGGTCGGCGACGGCAGCGAGAGCGGCCACCACGTCGTCGGGTCGAACGGCGGGCGTCACCTGCCGGACGACCACGTGCAGTATGGCACGTCCCGCCGCACCGCCCGCGGTCGCCGAGGCCACGGGGCCCCGCGCATCGACGTCGCGCAGGCCGTTCTTGGTGCGCTTGGCCACGGTGACCTCGTCGCGGGCGAGGAACGCGGCGAGCGCCGCAGACAGCTCGGCGGGCTCGACGCCGGGCAGCTCGATGCTCCACCGGGCGGCGTCGATCCGGTCGGCGAGCGACCCGCCGCCCTCGGCGGCCTCGACGCACTCGAGCACGTCGATGCCCGGGGGCAGCGAGGCGTCGAGCGCCGCGCGGACCTCCTCGGGGTCGCGGCGCTCGGCCAGGCCGATCTCCAGGTACTCCGCCTCGCTGGCCGCCCCGGTCGGCGCCGCGCCCACGTAGCTGATCTTCGGGTGCGGGGTGAAGCCGGCCGAGTAGGCCATCGGCACCCGCGACCGGCGCAGCGCCCGCTCCAGCGCGCGGGCGAGGTCGCGGTGGGAGGCGAAGCGCAGCGGGCCGCGCTTGGCGTAGCGCAGCCGCAGCTTCTGCACGGTCGGCGGCGGGGGCGGGCCCTCCGGGGAGCGGGCCACCTCAGCGGCCCATCTCAGCGGCCCACGACGGTGAGCGGCAGCAGGCTGCGCCCGGTGGGGCCGATCTGGATCTCGGTGCCCATGGTGGGGCAGACGCCGCAGTCGTAGCAGGGGGTCCACCGGCAGTCGGCGACCTCCTCCTCCGAGAGCGCCTCCTGCCAGTCGTCCCAGAGCCACTCCTTGTCCAGCCCGGAGTCCAGGTGGTCCCAGGGCAGGACCTCGTCCTGGCTGCGCTCGCGGGTGGTGAACCAGTCGAGGTCGACGCCGAACGGGGCGAGCTCCTCGGCGGCGGCGACCCACCGCTCGTAGGAGAAGTGCTCGCTCCAGCCGTCGAACCGGCCACCCTCGCGCCAGACCCGCTCGATCACCCGGCCCACCCGGCGGTCACCGCGGGAGAGCAGTCCCTCGATCACGCCGGGCTTGCCGTCGTGGTAGCGCAGGCCGATGGAGCGGCCGATGCGGCGGTCGGCGTTGATGGCCTGCCGCAGCACCCGCAGCCGGTGGTCGATGGTCTCGGCACTGGCCTGCCCGGCCCACTGGAACGGCGTGTGCGGCTTGGGCACGAAACCGCCGATGGAGACGGTGCAGCGGATGTCCTTGCGGCCGCTGGCCTCCCGGCCGGCGCGGATGACCTCGACGGCGAGCTCGGCGATCTCGAGCACGTCCTCGTCGGTCTCCGTGGGCAGGCCGCACATGAAGTAGAGCTTCACCTGCTGCCAGCCGTTGGCGTAGGCGGTGGTGACCGTGCGGACCAGGTCCTCCTTGGACACGGTCTTGTTGATCACCCGGCGGATGCGCTCGCTGCCGCCCTCGGGCGCGAACGTCAGGCCCGACCGGCGGCCGTTGCGGGACAGCTCGTTGGCGAGGGTGACGTTGAAGGCGTCGACGCGGGTGGAGGGCAGCGACAGCCCGGTATTGGTGCCCTCGTAGCGGTCGGCGAGCTCCTTGGCCACCTGGGCGATCTCGGAGTGGTCGGCGCTGGACAGCGACAGCAGCCCGACCTCCTCGTAGCCGGTGGCGCGCAGCCCCTGGTCGACCATCGAGCCGATGCCGGTGATGGTCCGCTCCCGGACCGGGCGGGTGATCATCCCGGCCTGGCAGAACCGGCAGCCGCGGGTGCAGCCGCGGAAGATCTCCACGCTCATCCGCTCGTGCACGCTCTCTGCCAGGGGCACCAGCGGCGTCTTCGGGTAGGGCCACTCGTCGAGGTCCATGACGGTGCGCTTGCCGACCCGGGCCGGCACGTCGTCGCGGGTGCGGGTCACCGCCGCGATCGCGCCGTCGGGACCGTAGGAGACGGCGTGGAAGCGCGGCACGTAGACGCCGTCGACGCGGGCGAGGCGGGCGAGCAGCTCCTCGCGGCCGCCGGGGCGGCCGGACTCCTTCCACGCCTTGACGACGTCGGTGACGTCGCCGACGGCCTGCTCGCCGTCGCCGAGGACGGCGCAGTCGACGAAGTCCGCGATCGGCTCGGGGTTGAACGCCGCGTGCCCGCCGGCGACGACGACCGGGTGCGTCTCGTCGCGGTCGAGCGCGTGCAGCGGGATGCCGGCGAGGTCGAGGGCCTCGAGCAGGTTGGTGTAGCCGAGCTCGGTGGCGAAGCTCACCCCGAGGACGTCGAAGTCGCGCACGGCGCGGTGGGCGTCGACGGTGAACTGCCCGACACCGTGCGCGCGCATGAGGGCGGCGAGGTCGGGCCAGACGGCGTAGGTGCGCTCGGCCAGGGCGTCGGGCCGCTCGTTGAGCACCTCGTAGAGGATCATGAGGCCCTGGTTGGGCAGCCCCACCTCGTAGGCGTCGGGGTACATCAGCGCCCAGTGGACGGCGACGTCGTCCCACGCCTTGACCTGCGCGTTCAGCTCCCCGCCGACGTACTGGATGGGCTTCTGCACCTGGGCCAGCAGCGGCTCGAGACGGGGGTAGAGGCTCTGTCCGGTCATGACCGGTCCAGGGTAGACGCCGGGCCCGCGGCACCGGACTCCTCCGTCGAACTGCACCCCAGCGTGATCGCTCCTAAACTCATCGTCACCAAACGGGGGACGTCACGAGGGGGACCATGGGCCGGCCGGCCGGGGGCACGAGCACGCTGCAGGACGCCGACGGCGAGCTCGGCACCCGACCCCGGGGCCCGGCGGCACTGTCCCTCCCCCGCGGCCGGACCATGCCCCCCGAGCAGTGGTCGGCCCACCACGCCTTCGTCCTGCGCACGCTCGCCGTCCTGGTCGCGGCCGTGCCGGCCTACGCGCTGCTGCGCGGCCACGACGTGGTGTCCGCGGCCCTGCACACCGCTCCCCTCGCCCTGCTGGCGCTGCTGGCGTGGGCGCCCGGGGTGGGCCGCGACGCCCGCGCCGCGGCCGCCGCCCTCGCGCTGATGACCACCGCCGCGCTCGGCGTGCAGCTGTCCCACGGGGCGACCGAGGCGCACTTCCTGTTCTTCGCGCTGCTGCCGCTGGCCGCGCTCTACGCCGCGCGGGCGCCGTTCCTGCTCGCGATTGCCTTCGTCGGCGTCCACCACTTCCTCATCGGCACGCTGGTGCCGCACGCGGTCTTCGAGCACGACGTCGCGCCGCTGCCGATGGCCTGCCTGCACGCGGCGTTCGTGCTGCTGGAGAGCTGGGCGTGCCTGGTGGCCTGGCGGCGGTTCGACGACCGCCGCGAGATCGTCGAGGCGCTGGTCGCCGAGCGCACCGCCGAGCTCGCCGCCCAGCGCGACGAGCTCGCCGGCCTCGCCGCCGTCGTGCAGTCCACCGACGACGCGGTGGTCACCGCCACCCCCGACGGGCGGATCACCTCGTGGAACCCCGGCGCCGAGCGGCTCTACGGCTGGCCGGCCGCCGAGGTGCTCGGCCGGCACGTGTCGCTGGTCGGGACCGGTCAGGAGCTGCCCGCGGACCTCACCACGATGCCCACCGGGACGATGGAGCGGCGGCAGCGGCGCCGCGACGGGTCGGAGGTCGACGCGCTGGTCACCCTCTCGGTCGTGCGCGGGCAGGACGGCACGGCGACGGGCGTGGCCGCCATCGTCCGCGACATCACCGGGCGCAAGCGCAGTGAGGCCCAGGCACACGCGACCGCCCGCCAGCTCGAGCAGCAGGCCGGCGAGCTGGCGCGGATGGCGCTGCACGACCCGCTCACCGGGCTGGCCAACCGCGCGCTGATGCAGGACCGCCTCGAGCACGCCCTCGCCGACCGCCGCGTCCGCCGGCACGCGGTGCTGCTGCTCGACCTCGACGACTTCAAGGCGGTCAACGACGTCTGCGGGCACGAGGCCGGCGACGCGGTCCTGACCGCCGTCGCCCGGCGACTGGAGTCCTCCGTGCGCCCGGCCGACACCGTCGCCCGCCTCGGCGGCGACGAGTTCGTCGTCCTGATGGAGGACGTCGAGGGCCGCCGCGACGTGGTGACCGTGGCCGAGCGGCTGCTGCGGGCGCTGCGCGAACCCGTGGCCTGGGGCGAGGAGCGGTTCACCGTGGGCGGCAGCGTGGGGGTCACCCTCACCGACGCCGGGGACCGCCGCGGCATGGACGACCTGCTGCGCGACGCCGACCTGGCCATGTACGTGGCCAAGTCCGGCGGCAAGAACCGGGTGCGGGTCTTCGAGCGCGGGATGCGCGAGGAGGTCGCCGCGCAGGACGAGCTGGTGCGCGACCTGCGCCGGGCCGTCGACGGCGGTGAGCTGCGGCTGCTGTACCAGCCGCAGGTCGACCTGCGCACCGGCGCGGTCACCGGCGTCGAGGCGCTGGTGCGGTGGCAGTCACCCGGCCGCGGGCTGGTGGAGCCGGCCGGCTTCGTCCCGGTCGCCGAGGCCACCGGGATCGTCGACGCCATCGACGACTGGGTGATCGCCGAGGCCTGCACCCAGCTGCGGTCCTGGGACGCGGCGGGCCTGCCGGAGCTGCGCATGGCGGTCAACGTCTCCCCGCGCCGGCTGGCCACCGGCGACCTCGCGGTCTCGCTGGCCGCCGCCGCGCGCGCCGCCGGGGTCGACCCCGGGCGGCTGGAGATCGAGGTCCCCGAGGCGGTGGCCGCCGGGCCCGACGCCGCGGCCGGCATCCGCGAGGTCCGGGCGCTGGGCGTGCACGTGGCCATCGACGACTTCGGCACCGGGTCGTCGTCGCTGGCGCGGCTGCGGGAGCTGCCGCTGGACCGGCTGAAGATCGACCCGTCGTCGGTGGCCCTGCTGGGCGACGGGGCGGCGGCCGGCTCGCTGGCCCGTGCCGTGGTCGCCCTCGGAGACAGCCTGGGCCTGGAGGTCGTCGCCGAGGGCGTGGAGCAGCCGGGTCAGCTCGCCGCGCTGCGCGCCCTCGGCTGCGACGCCGCGCAGGGCCACCTGCTCGGCTCGCCGGTGCCGGCCGCGGCGGTGGCCCGCCTGGTCGGCAGCGGTCGGCCGCTGATCAGCGCGGCGTAGGCGCGCCCGCTCAGGAGAGACCGGGGAAGAACAGGCCGATCTCGCGGGCGGCGGACTCGGCGGAGTCCGAGCCGTGCACGATGTTGGACTGCACCTCGAGGGCGAAGTCGCCGCGGATGGTGCCGGGCGCGGCCTTCACCGGGTCGGTGGCCCCGGCCAGCGCGCGGAACGCCTCCACCGCGCGCGGCCCCTCGACGACGAGGGCCAGCAGCGGGCCGCCGGTGATGAACTCGACCAGCGAGCCGAAGAAGGGCTTGTCGCGGTGCTCGCCGTAGTGCTCCTCGGCGACCTCGCGGGTCAGGGTGCGCAGCTCGGCGGCGACCAGGCGCAGGCCCTTGGCCTCCAGCCGCGAGACGACCTCTCCGACCAGGCCGCGGGCGACGCCGTCGGGCTTGACGAGGACCAGGGTGCGATCAGTCACGGGACGGCAGCCTACGGGGACCGATCTGTCAACTCGGGTTGACAGGTCGGCGTTCGTCAACCACAGTTGACACCATGACCGGCCGCACCTCCGACGAGACGCTCACCGCCGCCACCAGCGACGACCCGGCGGTGGGCCTGCGCGGGGTCCGCGCGCTGCGCGACCTCGCCGACCGGCTGGAGGTGCTGCAGGTCGCGGCCGCCCGCCGTCGCGGGTGGTCGTGGCAGCAGGTCGCCGACGCGCTCGGCGTCACGCGGCAGGCGGTGCACAAGAAGCACGCCCGGTCATCCGGTCACTCGTGGGAGGAGTCCTGAGGTGTTCGAACGATTCGCCGCCGAGGCCCGCACCGTCGTGGTCCTGGCCCAGGAGGAGGCCCGCGCCGCCGGCGCGGACAGCGTCGACCCGGTGCACCTGCTCGTCGCCCTCGCCGCCGCCCCCGGCCCCGCCGGCCGGCTGCTCGACGACGCCGGCGCCTCCGCGGCCGGCCTCCGGGCGGGCCTGGCCCCCGCCGCGGGCAGCGGCCCGCTCGACGCGGAGGCGCTGGCGGCCCTGGGCATCGACCTCGACCGGGTGCGGGCGGCCGCCGAGGCCGCGTTCGGCCCGGGAGCGCTCGACCGCGGGTCGCGCACCCGGCGGTCGGGCCACCTGCGCTTCGCCGCCGGCAGCCGGGAGGCGCTCAAGCAGGCGCTGCGCGCGGCGATCCGGCGCGGCGACCGGGTCATCGACGGCCGCCACCTGCTCGCCGGTGTGCTCGCGGTGGGCGACCCCCCGGTGACCGGGGCGCTGGTCCGGGCGGGCGCCGACGTCGCCGGCCTGCACCGTCGCCTGGCCGGGGAGGCCGACGCCGCCTAGTGGGGCTGCTCAGGGCTCCCCGGAGGGGGCTGCCGGCTCGCCGAAGGGCGAGCCGAGCAGCTCCTTGCGGATCTGCAGCAGGTAGAGCCAGATGAGCACGAAGACACCGCCGACGAACCACATGGCGGCGTCGATCAGGCCGGTGAGCAGCAGCGGCACCTGCAGCGCGGTGCCGACCTCCAGGCCGCGCGGGCGCCGCTGGATGCCGCTGGCCAGCACCAGGACGGCGGCGAGCACGAGCAGGACCGTGAGCCGGACGCCGCCCAGGCCGGCCTCGGTCTGCGCGATGGCGCGCGGGACGAACAGCACCGCGATGCCCTCCAGCAGCAGCACCGCCGCGGCCGCGCCGCGCAGCGCCCGGGCCGCGCGGACCGGGTCGGGTGCGGTCACGGTCGCCCGCCGAGCACGGTGCGGGCCTCCCCCGCGGTGACCACGCTGCCGGTGACGAGCACGCCGGAGCCGCCCAGCGCGTCGTCCGGCCCGGCCTCGGCCAGCTCGATCGCCTCGGTGAGCGCCTCGGGCAGCCGCGGGGAGACGCTCACCCGGTCGGCGCCGAACACGTCGACGGCCAGCGCGCCGAGCTCGTCGGCCGGCATCGCGCGCGGCGAGGCGTTCTGGGTGACCACCAGCTCCGCGCAGACGGTCTCCAGCTCGCGCAGCATCCCCTCGACGTCCTTGCCGCGCACGCAGCCGACGACGCCGACCAGCCGGGTGAAGTCGAAGGACTCCCGGATCGCCTCCACCGTGGCGGCCATGCCGGCGGGGTTGTGCGCGGCGTCGACCAGCACGGTGGGACTGGTGCGCACCCGCTCCAGCCGGCCCGGGGAGCGCACCGCGGCGAACGCCGCGCGCACGGTGTCGACGTCGACCGGCCCGGTGGACGCGCTCGCGCCGAGGAACGCCTCGACGGCGGCCAGCGCGGTGGCGGCGTTCTGCGCCTGGTGCGCGCCGAACAGCGGCAGGAACACCTCGGCGTACTCCCCGCCGAGGCCCTGCAGCCGCAGCTGCTGCCCGCCGACGGCGACCTTCCGCTCCAGCACGCCGAACTCGGTGCCCTCGCGGGCGACGACCGCCTCGACCTCGACCGCGCGGCGCACCAGCGCGTCGAGGGCGGCCGGCTGCTGGCGGGCCAGGACGGCGATCGAGTCGGGCTTGACGATCCCGGCCTTCTCGCCGGCGATCGTGCCGACGTCGGGCCCCAGGTACTCGGCGTGGTCGAGGGCCACCGGCGTGACGACGGCGACCCGGGCGTCGACGACGTTGGTGGCGTCCCACGTGCCGCCCATGCCGACCTCGACGACGGCGACGTCGACCGGGGCCTCGGCGAACAGCGCGTACGCCATCCCCACCACGACCTCGAAGAAGCTCATCGGGTGCTCGCCGGCGGCGTCGACCAGCCGCACGTACGGCGCGATGTCGTCGTAGGTCTCGACGAACCGCTCCTCGCTCACCGGCTCGCCGTCGAGCACGATCCGCTCGCGCACCGACTGCAGGTGCGGGCTGGTGAACCGGCCCACCCGCAGGCCGAAGCCGCGCAGCAGCTCGTCGACCATCCGCGCCGTCGTCGTCTTGCCGTTGGTCCCGGCGACCTGCACCACCGGGTAGGCCCGGTGCGGGTCGCCGAGCAGGTCCACGAGGGCGGCGATGCGGGCCAGCGAGGGCTCCAGCCGGGTCTCCGGCCAGCGCGCCAGCAGCTCCTCCTCCACGCGGGTCAGGTCGCTGCTCATCCTCCCCAGGATGCCAGCCGCGCGGTTCCTAGGATGGAGGTCATGGTCGCCGACACCCGCACCCCGGTCAGCACCGCTCCGGGAGCCGGCGCGGGCGTACCCGACAAGCCCACCATCGACGGTCTGGAGGAGAAGTGGGCCGCCCGCTGGGCGGAGGCCGACACCTACGCCTTCGACCGCGCGGCGGCGCTGTCGGCCCCCCGGGAGCAGACGTACTCGATCGACACCCCGCCGCCGACGGCGAGCGGGTCGCTGCACGTCGGGCACGTGTTCAGCTACACGCACACCGACTTCGTGGCCCGCTACCAGCGGATGCGCGGCCGGCACGTCTACTACCCGATGGGCTGGGACGACAACGGCCTGCCCACCGAGCGCCGGGTGCAGAACTTCTACGGCGTCCGCTGCGACCCCTCGCTCCCCTACGACGCGTCGTTCGAGCCCCCGGCCAAGCCGGGCAAGGACCAGCTCCCGGTCAGCCGGCGCAACTTCGTCGAGCTGTGCATGCAGCTGACCGAGGAGGACGAGCGCGCCTTCGAGCAGCTGTGGCGCCGCGTCGGGCTGTCGGTGGACTGGTCGAACGTCTACCGCACGATCTCGGAGACCTCCCGCGCCACCGCGCAGCGGATGTTCCTGCGCAACCTGGCCCGCGGCGAGGCCTACGCCCAGGAGGCGCCGACCCTCTGGGACGTCACCTTCCGCACCGCCGTCGCCCAGGCCGAGCTCGAGGACCGCGACCGCCCCGGCGCCTACCACCGGATCTCCTTCCACGGCCCGGCCGGCCCGGTCTTCATCGAGACCACCCGCCCCGAGCTGCTGCCGGCCTGCGTCGCGCTGGTCGCCCACCCCGACGACGAGCGGTACCGGGCGCTGTTCGGGTCCACCGTGCGCACGCCGCTGTTCGACGTCGAGGTCCCCGTGGTCGCCCACCGCCTGGCCGAGCCGGACAAGGGCTCGGGCATCGCGATGATCTGCACCTTCGGCGACCTCAACGACGTCACCTGGTGGCGGGAGCTGCAGCTGCCCACCCGCGCGGTGATCGGCTGGGACGGCCGCTTCGTCGCCGACGCCCCCGAGGGGGTGCCCGCCGAGGTCTACGCGGAGCTGGCCGGCAAGACGTCCTACAGCGCCCAGCAGCGGATCGTGGAGCTGCTGCGGGAGTCCGGCGACCTGCACGGCGAGCCCACGGCGATCACCCACCCGGTCAAGTTCTACGAGAAGGGCGAGCGGCCGCTGGAGATCGTCACCACCCGGCAGTGGTACATCCGCAACGGCGGCCGCGACGCCGACCTGCGCGAGGCCCTCATCGCCCGCGGCCGGGAGATCCAGTGGGTGCCCGAGCACATGCGGTACCGCTACGAGAACTGGGTCGAGGGCCTCAACGGCGACTGGCTGATCAGCCGGCAGCGCTTCTTCGGCGTCCCGTTCCCGGTCTGGTACCGGCTCGACCCCTCCGGCGACCCCGTCTACGACGACCCGATCCTCGCCGCGGAGGAGTCGCTGCCGGTCGACCCGTCCTCCGACGTGCCGCCCGGCTTCGAGGAGTCCCAGCGCGGGGTGCCCGGCGGGTTCGCCGCCGACCCCGACGTCATGGACACCTGGGCGACGTCGTCGCTGTCGCCGCAGGTGGCCTCGGGCTGGGACACCGACCCGGAGCTGTTCGCGCACGTCTTCCCGATGGACCAGCGGCCGCAGGCGCACGACATCATCCGCACCTGGCTGTTCTCCACCGTCGTCCGCTCGCACTTCGAGTTCGGCACGGTGCCGTGGTCGCACGCGACGATCTCCGGGTTCGTCGTCGACCCCGACCGCAAGAAGATGTCGAAGTCCAAGGGCAACGTGGTCACCCCGATCGACGTGCTCGAGCGCTACGGCACCGACGCGGTGCGCTGGCGCGCCGCCGGTGCCCGGCCGGGGGCGGACTCGCCGTTCGACGAGGCGCAGATGAAGGTCGGCCGGCGGCTAGCCATGAAGATCCTCAACGTCGGCAAGTTCGTGCTCGGCCTCGGGGTCACCGCGGGGCTGACCGGCGAGCAGGTCACCGAGCCGATCGACCAGGGGCTGCTGCGCCGGCTCGCCGACGTCGTCGACGAGGCCACCGCGGCGATGGAGGCCTACAACTACACCCGCGCGCTCGAGGTCACCGAGACGTTCTTCTGGTCGTTCTGCGACGACTACGTGGAGCTGGTCAAGTCCCGCGCGTACGGCACCGGCGCGGCGGCGGAGTCGGCGCAGGCCGCGCTGGCGCTGGCGCTGTCGGTGCAGCTGCGGCTGTTCGCGCCCGTGCTGCCGTTCGTCACCGAGGAGGTCTGGTCCTGGTGGCAGGGCGGCTCGGTGCACCGCGCCGCGTGGCCGGCCGCCGCCGAGCTGCCCGCCGGCGGCGACCCGGAGGTGCTGCCGGCGGTGGCCGCCGCGCTGGCCGGGGTCCGCAAGGCCAAGTCCGACGCCAAGGTGTCGATGCGCGCCGACGTCGAGTCCGCGACCGTCACCACGCCCGACGTCGCGCTGGTCGAGGCCGGCCGCGGTGACCTCGTCGCCGCCGGGCGGATCGCCGCGCTGACCGTCGTCGCCGGTGAGGGACCGCTGTCGGTCGACGTCGTCCTGGCGCCGCCCGCGGAGGGCTGACCCTCGCGGCTCCCCGCCCCCGAGGGGCCGGGGAGCCGCCCGTGCGGGATCGTTCGACGCAGACGTCGGCGGTCCCGGGCGGGCCGCGCGCCGGGAGGGGGACGGGCCGTGCCACTGGTGACCGTGCTGGCGACCGGCGGCACGATCGCCACCCGCGCCGACGCCCGCGGGGTCGGCACCGCCCGGGACGCCGGCGCGGACCTGGTGGCCCGGCTCGACCTGCCGCCCGGCGTCGAGGTCCGCGTCGAGGACGTGCTGCGGGTCGGGAGCTACCTGATGACCCTGCAGCGGGTGCACACCCTCGCCGTCCGGGCCGCCGACGTGCTGGGCGACCCCGGCGTCGGCGGGCTCGTGGTCACCCACGGCACCGACACCATCGAGGAGACGGCCTACCTCCTCGACCTCTTCCACGCCGACCCGCGCCCGGTCGTGGTGACCGGGGCGCAGCGCCCCGCCGACGCGCCCGACAGCGACGGGCCGCGCAACCTCACCGAGGCGGTCACCGTGGCGGCGAGCGACGCCGCCCGCGACCTCGGCGTGCTCGTCACCTTCGGCGGGCGGGTCTTCGCCGCCCGCGGGGTCCGCAAGGGCCACACGCTGGCCGCCGACACCTTCACCGCGCCCGACACCGGCCCGGTCGGGTGGGTCACCGCGGGCCGGGTCGGGATCGAGAGCCGGCCCGTCCGCGGCCCGGCCCTCGACCTCGCCGCCTTCGACCCGGCCGGCGTGCGGGTCGACGTCCTCGCCTGCCACCCCGACGCCGACGCCGTCGCGCTGCGGGCCTTCGCCGACGCGGGCGCCCGCGGGATCGTGCTGGAGGCCACCGGCGCCGGCAACGCCAACCCGGCGGTCGTCGCGGCGGTCGAGGAGCTGGTCGCCGCCGGGGTCGTCGTCGTGACGTCCACCCGGGTGGCGGCCGGGCGGGTCGCCGCGCTGTACGGCAACGGCGGCGGCGCGGACCTGCTGGCCGCCGGCGCCGTCCCCAGCGGGCTGCTGCGCCCCTCGCAGGCCCGCGTCCTGCTCGCCGCCCTGCTGGGCGTGCACCGCGACCCGGGCACCGTCCGGGCCGGGTTCGCCGCCCGGGTCACCGGCTGACGCCCGTCGGCCGGGTCCTCGAGGAAGGGAAGTGCCATGGCCAAGGAGATCCTCTGCGCCTTCGGGATCGACGTCGACGCGGTGGCCGGGTGGCTGGGGTCCTACGGCGGCGAGGACTCGCCGGACGACATCTCGCGCGGCATGTTCGCCGGCGAGGTCGGCACCCCGCGGCTGCTCGACCTCTTCGCCCGCCGGGACATGACGACGACGTGGTTCTGGCCCGGGCACTCGATCGAGACCTTCCCCGACCAGTTCCGCCGGTGCGTCGACGCCGGGCACGAGATCGGCGTGCACGGCTACAGCCACGAGAACCCGATCGCGATGAGCCGGGAGCAGGAGGCGGCGGTGCTCGACCGCTCGATCGAGCTCATCACGCGGGTCACCGACCGCCGCCCGACCGGCTACGTCGCGCCGTGGTGGGAGTTCTCCCCCGTCACCAACGAGCTGCTGCTCGAGCGCGGCATCACGTACGACCACTCGCTCATGCACGACGACTTCACGCCCTACCGGGTCCGCGTCGGGGACAGCTGGACCAAGATCGACTACTCGCAGCCGGCCGACACCTGGATGAAGCCGCTGGTGCGCGGCGAGGAGACCGACCTGATCGAGATCCCGGCGAACTGGTACCTCGACGACCTCCCGCCGATGATGTTCATCAAGGCCAGCCCCAACAGCCACGGTTTCGTCAGCCCGCGCCACCTCGGCGAGTCCTGGCAGGACCAGTTCGACTGGGTGTACCGCGAGATGGACTACGCGGTGGTCACCTTCACGGTCCACCCCGACGTCTCCGGGCGGCCGCAGGTGCTGCTCATGCTCGAGCGGCTCATCGAGCACGTGAACGGTCACGAGGGCGTGCGCTGGACGACCTTCGACCAGATCGCCGGCGACTACGCCGCGCGCTTCCCCCGGCAGGGCTGAGCGCCCGCGTGTGCGGGGCGTGCGGCACCCGGTCCGGCGTCGACTGGGCGGCGCCCTTCCTGGGTGCTGCGCCCGCCCGGTCGGCCGCCGCGCGGGTGGTGCGCTCGGCGACCGGCCGGCCCGCCGACGTCCGGCCCGTGGCGGGGGGCTGGCTGGTGCGCCGGCCCACCGGCGCGTCGGCAGTGGCTCACACGCTGACGGCGCTGGTCGGCTCCCTCGGGCCGCCGGCCGACGCCGACGTCGAGCTGCCGGTGGCCCCGGGGACGCACCTGCCGGCACCGGACCGACGCCGTCCCGTGGTCCTGGTGCACGGGCCCGCTCCCGGGGCGGTCGACGCCGGGGCCCCGGACTGGGGCGAGCGGCTGATGACCGGCCCGTCCGGCATGGTGGCCACGCCCGGGGACCCGCGGCCGGTGCTCGCCGCGCTCCTCGGTGACCCGCTGCGCCGGCACGTCCGGGTCGAGGGGCTCGACGCCGCGACGCTGCCCGGCTGGGGTCCGGTCACCGGCCGGCTGCCCGCGGTCCCGGCCGCCGTGCTGCCCGGGCAGGTCCCGTCGCTGGTGGCGCTGCTCGCGCTGCGGCTGTCGGGCCGCCCGCCGGGTGAGCGCACCCGCACCCGGGTCGACGCCGGGCGGGCGACGGTGGTCCTCGACGCGCTCGGCCCCACGGTGCTGGGGGCGTGGACGGACGTGGCATGAAGCCCGTCCTCAGGCGGCGTCGTCCTGGGCCCAGTCCGGGGCCGGGCCCATGCCCAGCCGCCAGCGGGCCGCCTCCTCCGACGGGCTGCGGTCGCCCAGCGCCAGCCGCAGGGCGCCCAGCTGCGCCCGGGCCACCGCGACCGGCGCCGCTCCGCCCCGGCCGCGACCGGGGACGCCGGCGCACCCGGCGAGCGTGGGCGAGACCAGCTGGGCGGCCGCGCCGGACAGGCCGCGGTAGAAGACCCGCTCCGGCGGGCTGAGCCCCGGCGGGGCGGCGAGGAAGGCCCGCAGCGAGTCGGGGACGGGTGCCAACTGGGGCCGGTAGGCGGCCAGCGCGTCGGCGAGCTCGGCGGCGCTGCGCGGCAGGTTGGTGGCGCCGAGGTGCTCGGCGCTGCGGGCCCAGTCGGCGACGTAGGCGTCGGGCCAGGACCGGCCGAAGCGGGCGGTGAGGTCGCGGCCGACGGCCTGCTGGGCGGCGAGGAAGGCGTCGGTGAAGGCCAGGTGCACCCAGCGCAGCAGCTGCGGGTCGGAGGCGGAGTAGGGGCGGCCGCGCACCCGGCCGCGGACGCTGCCGTGCATGCCGCGCACCCGGGCGGCCTCCCGCTCGGCGAGCTCCGCGGAGCCGAAGGTGGTCACCACCAGCCAGCGGGCGGTGCCGGCGAGGCGCTTCCACGGGTCCTCGCGGTAGGCCGAGTGCTGCTGCACGCCGGCGAGCGCGAGCGGGTGCGCGGCCTGCCCGAGCAGGGCCGCGACCCCGCCGACGAGGGTCGAGAGGTCGCCGTGCACCCGCCAGACGACGCCGTCGGGCTCGAACCACCCCGGCCCGGTCCCCACGCGGGCGATGTCGCGGACCCAGTCGGGAGCGCCGGTCGGGTCACCGGAGACGCGGGAGCGGAACGCCGCGCGCGCCGCGTCGGGGAGGGCGGTGAGGACGCGCACGCCGTCGAGGGTGCCACCCGACCGGATCGTGCGCCGCCTGACTGCGAGCGTGGGCGCCGGCGCCGGGTCCTGGGCCCTCACGTGCTGCGTCAGCGCACACGCTGGGGGTTCAATAGACGGCAGCGCGCCCGGTGCACCGCGCGGATCTCGGCGCGGCAGGCCTCCGGCTCGGCGGTCAGCCGCCGGAACCCGAACCGCAGCGTCTGCCAGCCCGCCGTCGCCACGAGCGCGTCACGCCTGATGTCGCGTTCGCGCTGGGTCCGGGAGCCGTGCCAGGCGGCGCCGTCCATCTCGACGGCCAGCAGCGCCTCCTCGCAGGCGGCGTCGAGGAGGAAGACCTCCCCCGCGACCTCCAGGCGGCGCTGCAGCGTGAACGCCGGCATGTCGGGCCCGCGGAGCACGGCCAGGCATCCCCAGATCTCCAGCTCGCTGCGGCACCCCTCGGCCAGCAGCCGGGTGAGCTCGACCAGGTCCGCCCGTCCTGGCAGGCAGGGCCGGCGCCGGAGCTCCCGGGCCAGGTCCGCCGGCCGGCACAGCCGGCGACGGACGGCGTCGATGGCGGCGGCACGGAGCTGGTTCCTGGTCAACCCGCCGGGACGGCCCCAGGCGTCGACCACCGCCCGCTCGGGACACGACACCGGCAGCCCGTCGACCCGGCGCACGCTGTGGTCGAGGTCCCGGGTCCGGTGCAGGACCACGCCCGGGGTCCCCCGGCCGCTGCGCGTGAGGCCCACGGTCAGGTGGACCGGGCCGCCGGGCCGGGCCAGGTCCCAGAGCGCCAGGGCGGACCCGTGGCTGACGACCCCGGCACACGACCGCGCCGCCGCCTCGATCCGCAACCGCCAGTCCCCGACAGCACCGGGCAGCGCGTAGACGCCGGGCTGCAGCCGTCGCAGCCGCCCGTCGGCCACCCAGCGGGCCAGCGTGCTGCGGTCCACCCGGGCGGTGAGCGACTCCCAGGTCGCCCACCCGTCCGGGCCGACGACGGTGGCCGGGTCGTGTGCCATGCGGCGAGGCTCACCGGGACCGCAGCCGGACGGGCGCGGGTGGCACGAGCTGTGGACGGCGGGCCGACCCGTGGACGACGGCGTGCGTGTGCGCCCACGCCGCGTTCCGGGCCGTGGAACCCGGCGCCGGCGCACACACACCGGGCTGCGGCCCCACGACCCGGCGCCGGCGCACACGCTCGGCCGGTCCACCCACGCAGAAGAGCCCGCCCCCGGAGGTCGGGGACGGGCTCGTCAGCGTTCGGTCAGCGCCTCAGGCGCTCTTCTCGCGGCGCTCGCGGGTGGGCTTGCGCGGCACGATGGTCGGGTTGACGTGCTCCAGCACGACCTCCTTGGAGATGACCACGGAGGCGACGTCGTCGCGGCTGGGCACCTCGTACATCACCGACTGCAGCACCTCCTCCATGATCGCGCGGAGCCCACGGGCGCCGGTGCCGCGGAGGATGGCCTGGTCGGCGATGGCCTCGAGGGCGTCGTCGGTGAAGTCCAGCTCCACCCCGTCGAGCTCGAACAGCCGCCGGTACTGGCGCACCAGCGCGTTCTTCGGCTCGGTGAGGATCTGGATCAGCGCGTCCCGGTCGAGGGCCTGCACGCTGGTGATCACCGGGAGCCGGCCGATGAACTCGGGGATCATGCCGAACTTCAGCAGGTCCTCGGGCATGACCTCGGCGAAGGCGCTGGAGGCCTCGATCTCCTTCTTGCCGCGGATCTCCGCGCCGAAGCCGATCCCCTGCTTGCCGACCCGCTGCTCGATGACCTTCTCGAGGCCCGCGAAGGCACCGCCCACGATGAACAGCACGTTCGTCGTGTCGATCTGGATGAACTCCTGGTGCGGGTGCTTGCGGCCGCCCTGCGGCGGCACCGACGCCGTCGTCCCCTCGAGGATCTTCAGCAGCGCCTGCTGCACGCCCTCGCCGGAGACGTCGCGGGTGATCGACGGGTTCTCGCTCTTGCGGGCGATCTTGTCGACCTCGTCGATGTAGATGATCCCGGTCTCGGCGCGCTTGACGTCGTAGTCGGCGGCCTGGATCAGCTTGAGCAGGATGTTCTCGACGTCCTCGCCGACGTAGCCGGCCTCGGTCAGCGCCGTGGCGTCGGCGATCGCGAAGGGCACGTTGAGCATCCGGGCCAGCGTCTGGGCCAGGTGCGTCTTGCCGCAGCCCGTGGGGCCCATCAGCAGGATGTTGGACTTGGCCAGCTCGACGGAGTCGTCGCGGCTGGAGCGCTCACCGCCGGCCTGCACCCGCTTGTAGTGGTTGTAGACGGCGACGGCGAGGGTGCGCTTGGCCTTCTCCTGGCCGATGACGTACTGCTCGAGGAAGTCGTGGATCTCGCGGGGCTTCGGCAGCTCGTCGAACTTCAGGTCCGACGACTCCGAGAGCTCCTCCTCGATGATCTCGTTGCAGAGGTCGATGCACTCGTCGCAGATGTAGACGCCGGGGCCCGCGATGAGCTTCTTGACCTGCTTCTGGCTCTTCCCGCAGAACGAGCACTTGAGCAGGTCACCGCTCTCACCGATTCGTGCCACCTGCTGACCTCCACCTCGGGGGGGAGCAGACCCTGGGGAAGCGGGCCTGCGGATGTCGTGTCACTGCTGTGCCCGTGCTCGGTCCCGCTGGTGGCGGGGTGCCGTGAGGACGGTCCTCCCGGCGCTGCTGGCCGGGGATCGGGCGCTCGCCGACCGTACCCGTCGCTCCCGACGCCGCGGGGCTCCGACGCCCCGGTGCGCCGGGGGCGCTCGACTCGCTCGTCACTCCCGGCACTGCCCCCCGAACGGTACGGGGTACGACCGCGACACGCGCGGGTTTCCCGTCCCGTCCGGGGGACGACGCGGTCACGCCGGGAGCGCGTTGAGCTTCCGGCTCTGGATGACCTGGTCGACGATGCCGTACTCCTTGGCCTCCTCGGCCGTGAGGATCTTGTCGCGGTCGATGTCGGAGCGGACCTGCTCCGGGGTCCGGCCGGTGTGCCGCGCGAGGATCTGCTCCATCTGCGTGCGCACCCGCTCGATCTCCGCGGCGTGGATCTCCAGGTCCGACACCTGACCGCCGGCCTCGCCGGAGGGCTGGTGGATCAGCACCCGGGAGTACGGCAGCGCCAGGCGCTTGCCCGGGGTGCCGGCCGCGAGCAGGACGGCGGCGGCCGAGGCGGCCTGGCCCATGCACACGGTCTGGATGTCGGGCCGGACGAACATCATCGTGTCGTAGATGGCCATCAGCGAAGTGAAGGAGCCACCGGGCGAGTTGATGTAGATCGTGATGTCGCGATCGGGGTCGGCCGACTCGAGCGTGATGAGCTGGGCCATCACGTCGTTGGCCGACGCGTCGTCGATCTGCACCCCGAGGAAGATGATGCGCTCCTCGAAGAGCTTGTTGTACGGGTTGGACTCCTTCATGCCGTAGCTGGTGCGCTCCACGAAGGAGGGCAGCACGTAACGGCTGGAGGGCATCTCGAAGCTCATGGCAGTTCTCCTCTCAACCGTCAGTTGTCGGTGACCGGGTTGGTGCTGTCGGTCATGGCGGCACGGCTGACGACGTGGTCGACGAAGCCGTACTCCAGGGCCTCCTGCGCCGTGAACCAGCGGTCGCGGTCGGAGTCCTTCTCGATCTGCTCGATGCTCTGGCCGGTGTGGAAGGACTGCAGCTCGTTGAGCTCGCGCTTCGTGCGCCGGAACAGGTCGGCCTGGATGGCGATGTCGGCCGCGGTGCCGCCGACGCCGGCCGAGGGCTGGTGCATCATGATCCGCGCGTGCGGCAGCGCGTAGCGCTTGCCCTTGGTGCCGGCGGTGAGCAGGAACTGGCCCATGGAGGCGGCCAGGCCCATCCCGTAGGTGGCCACGTCGCAGTCGATGAACTGCATCGTGTCGTAGATGGCCATGCCGGCGCTCACCGAGCCACCGGGCGAGTTGATGTACAGGTGGATGTCCTGCTTGGGGTCCTCGGCAGACAGCAGCAGCATCTGGGCGGCCAGCTGGTTGGCGATGACGTCGTCGACCTGGGTGCCCAGGAAGATGATGCGCTCGCGTAGCAGGCGCTCGTAGACCGAGTCGTTGAGGTTCATCCCACCGGCGCCACCCCGCAGGAGCGGGGAGTACGCCGGGTTCGGGTCGGTGCTCACGGGTGTGGTGACCTCCGTT
The DNA here is from genome assembly GCF_054050055.1 of Geodermatophilus sp. SYSU D00814. Taxonomy (NCBI): domain Bacteria; kingdom Bacillati; phylum Actinomycetota; class Actinomycetes; order Geodermatophilales; family Geodermatophilaceae; genus Geodermatophilus; species Geodermatophilus sp. SYSU D00814. Next base: position 37,168 of record NZ_JBJGYP010000030.1, on the reverse strand, counting down.
GGCGTGGGTCGAGTCGGTCTCTCGGTGGGCGGGAGCGGGGCCGGCGGCCCCTGCGGGCCGTACCCCCGGCGTCGTCCCCGAGTCACGTCGACCCTAACGCGGACCCCCGGGCCCGCAGTCCCGGCGCGGGGCCCTGTTCGCCGTCGGCGCAGCGCCGGCGGCGGAGACGACGGACGCCGCCCTCCCCCGCGCACACGGGGCAGGACGGCGTCCTCAGCGAGCATCAGGGGTGGCCCCGTCCCGAGGCTCGCCCCGAGCTTGCTCGGGGTGAGGAGGACGGGGTCCTCACTCAGCCCTTGGCGACGTCCCCGCTGTCCTCGGTGGCACCCTCGGCGGCCTCGCTGGCCACCGCGGTGGCGACCTCGGCGTCGGGCGCGTCGTCGTCGGCCACAGCGGTGTCCTCGACGGTGTCCTCGACGGCGTCCTCCGGCTCCTCGGCAGCGGCGTCCTCGGCGCCGGCCCGGACCGTCTGCGGGCGCAGCGCGTCCAGGTCGACGACGTTGCCCGACGCGTCGGTGATCGTCGTCTGCTCGAGCAGCTGGGCCAGCGTCTTGGTGCGGCGGACGTCGGCGACGAACTCGGCGATGTTGCCGCCCTGCTGCAGCTGCTGGGCGTACTGCTCCGGCGTCGTCCGGTTGCGCTGGGCCTGGGCGACGATCTGCGCCGACAGGTCGTCGTTGTCGACGGTGATCTCGCGGGCGTCGGCGATCGCGTCGAGGACGAACTGGGTGCGGATCGCCTCCTCGATGTTCTTGCGCTGCTCGGCGTCGTAGGACTCGCGGTCCTCGACACCCGACATCGACAGGAAGGTGTCCCAGTCCATGCCGGCGCGCTGCAGCTCGCCGGCGAGGGCGTTGTTGCGGAACTCCAGCTCGCGGTCGGCCAGGCCCTCGGGGAGCGGCACCTCGGTGGTGGCGAGCAGGTGCTCGACCAGCTTGTCGCGGGCCTGCGCGCCCTGCTGCATGGTCTTGGCGCGGCCCAGCCGGGTGCGGACGTCGTCGCGCAGCTCGGCGAGGGTGTCGAACTCGCTGGCGGTGGAGGCGAACTCGTCGTCGAGCTCGGGCAGCTCCTTGGCCTTGACCGAGCGGACGGTGACCGTGACGTCGGCCTGCTGCCCGGCGTAGGGGCCCTGGTGCAGGTCGGTCTGGAACGTGGCCGACCCGTCGGCCGACAGCCCGCGGACGGCGTCGTCGAGGCCGGGCATGAGCGAGCCGGAGCCGACCTCGTAGGACATGCCGCTGGTCGTGCCGTCCTCGAGGACCTCGCCGTCGACGCGCGCCTCGAGGTCGATGGACACGTGGTCGCCGTCCTCGGCGGGGCGCTCGACGGCGGTGAGCATGGCGAAGCGCTCGCGCATGACCGAGACCTGCTGGTCGATCTCCTCGTCGGTGACCTCGACGTCGTCGACGGTGACCGCGAGGTCCTCCAGCGGCGGGAGCTCGATCTTGGGGGCGACGTCGACCTCGGCGGTGAAGGCGAGGGTGTCGCGGTCGTCGAGGCGGGTGACCTCGATGTCGGGCTGGCCGATCACGCGGACCTGGTTCTCGCGGACGACCTCGGAGTAGACCTCGGGGATGGCGTGCTGGACGACCTGCTCGAGGACGGCGGGGCGGCCGACCCGCTGGTCGAGGACGCGCTCGGGCACCTTGCCGGGGCGGAACCCGGGGACCCGGACCTGCCGCTTGAGCTCCTTGTAGACCTCGCCGAAGGCGTGGTCCAGGTCTCCCCACGGCACCTCGACCGCCATCCGGACCCGCGTGGGGCCCAGTTCCTCGATGGTGCTCTTCACAGCGGCAGTGCTCCTCGGTACGACGGAAGGGCGACGCCGGGACCGGCGCCGGGTCGGCTCCCGAGTCTAGAGAGACGCCGGGAGCGGGGTCGGGGTGGCGGGATTCGAACCCACGGCCCCCCGCTCCCAAAGCGGGTGCGCTACCAAGCTGCGCCACACCCCGTGGCGGCTCCCGAGTCTAGGCGTGCCGCCGGAGCGGGCTCAGGCGGCGAGCGGCGGCCGGCGGTCGGCCCACGGCGCGCCCTGCTCCAGCGCGGCGGCGACCCGGACCAGCACGTCCTCCCGGCCGTAGGCGGCGACGAGCTGCACGCCCACCGGCAGGCCGTCGTCGGTGCGGTGCAGGGGCAGGCTGCTCGCCGGCTGGCCGGTGACGTTGAACTGCGCGGTGTAGGGGATGTAGCTGTTGACCCGCCGGCCCTCCTGCTCGGGCCCGGCGGCGGTGAACCAGCCCAGCTCCGGCGGGGGCGCGCCGACCGTCGGCGTCACCAGCAGGTCCACTCCCCTGCCGCCGAGCTCCGGCGGCGCCCAGAAGGCGGCCACGCGGCGGACCCAGTGGCCGAGCCACGTCCGCGTGCCCAGGTAGTCGGTGGCCGACATCGCCGAGCCGACGGCGCGGTAGGCGGCGTTGCGCGGCTCCAGCTCCTCGTCGGTGATCGGGCGGCCGAGGACGCGCTCGAAGGCGGAGATGGTCAGGGCGAAGTCGGCGGCGATGGTGGCGTTGAAGAACCGGGCGAAGCGCTCGTCGAACATCCGGTCGGGCGTGCCGGGCTCGACCGCGCAGCCGAGGTCCTCCAGCAGCCGGCCGGCGTGCTCGACGGCGGCGCGGCAGTGCGCGGAGTCGAGGTAGCCCTCGGGCGGGTCGGTGTCGAGCAGCGCCACGCGCAGCCGACCGACCGGCGCGCCGACCTCCTCGGCGAGCGGGCGCGGCAGCGGCGGGGCGGTGTACGGGTCGCCGGGCATGGGGCGGCCGATCCAGTCGAGCGCGGTGGCGGTGTCGCGGACGGAGCGGGTGACGACGCCGTCGATGGTCGCGCCGGCCCAGCCCTCGCCGACGTCGGGGCCCTGGCTGACGCGGGCGCGGGTGGGCTTGAGCCCGACCAGCCCGCACAGGCTGGCGGGGATGCGGATGGAGCCGCCGCCGTCGTTGGCGTGCGCGATGGGCACCAGCCCCGCGGCGACCGCGGCCGCCGAGCCGCCCGAGGAGCCGCCGGTGGAGTGCGCCGGGTCCCACGGGTTGCGGGCCGGGGGGTTGCAGGGCGGCTCGGTGGTGACGGTGGTGCCGAACTCGGGCACGTTGGTGCGGCCGACGGTGACCAGGCCGGCCTCGCGGAAGAGCCGGCCGAGGTGGCTGTCGTGGGGCCAGCGGACGCCGGCGAGGACCGACGTCCCGTAGCGGGTCTCGTCGCCGGCGACGTGGCAGCCGATGTCCTTGAGCAGGAACGGCACGCCGCGGAAGGGGCCGTCGGGCAGCTCGCCGGCGGCGTCTCGTCGAGCGTCCTCGAAGCGGTCGCGGACGACGGCGTGGAGCTGCGGGTTCAGCTTCTCGATGCGGGCGATGGCCGCCTCGAGCAGCTCGGCCGGGCTCACCTCGCCCCGCCGCACGAGCTCAGCCTGCGCCGTCGCGTCCAGCCACGTGGTCTCGGTCACGGTCGGACGCTAGCGGGCACGGCGGCCGCCGGGAGGGCCGCGCCAGGTGGGCCGTTCGGCTCACGGGTGTGCGGCAGGAGCTGGTTGGCACGAGGACGTCCCGGTGCCACGCTGCCCCATGACCTCCCCCGTCCCGATACCCGCGGACGTCTCGCCCGAGGCGGTCATCCGCTGGACGTTCGACCGGCTGAACGCGCACGACTCCTCGTCACTGCGCCAGCTCTACGACGACGAGACCGTGGACCACTTCCCGCAGCGGGTCTGCCGGGGCGCGGACGAGATCGCGGGCTTCTGGGAGGAGACGTTCACCGGGATGCCGGACTTCCACGTCGAGATCCTCGCGCTCGCCGAGCACGGTGACGACGTGCTCGTCCACTGGCGCATGACGGGGACCCATCGCGGCCCGTTGCAGGGCATCGCGCCGACGGGGAAGCCGATCTCGCTCGAGGGCATGGACCACTTCGTCGTCCGGGAGGGTCGCATCCGCAGCGGGTTCGTCGCGTTCGACCAGATGGAGTACGCGCGGCAGCTGGGCATGGTCCCGGCCGACGGCTCGCCTGGCGACCGACTCATGAAGAAGGTGTTCAACGCCCGGACGCAGCTGAAGCGCCGACTGCGCGGCTGAGGCACGGACACCGCCGAGCCGGCGACGCTGGTGACCGGCCGCCAGGCAGAGGCGATGCCCGTGCCTGCGCCGGGTCCGCCAGGACAGCAGCCGCGTCCCGCCTGGTGCTTTGGGTCGCCGTGGAGCATGCGGTCGTAGTGCGGGGCACGTCCCAGACCCGGCGCGCGCTACCCTCGTCCCGGACTGGAACCCTGGTCGACCACGGTCGCTTGGGTTCGCGTGGCGAGGGGACGGCTTCCTAGACGTTCGCTCCCACGGTCTCGCGGGTGTAGCTCAATGGCAGAGCCCCAGCCTTCCAAGCTGGCCATGCGGGTTCGATTCCCGTCACCCGCTCTAGACGTCTGCTCAGGCCAGCGGCCGGTACTGCCTTCTGGAGAAGGTCTAGAGGACCCTCTGGAGGGCCCGTCTCAACCCTTTTCGGGCCCCTGCTCTCCGTCGCGCTGGTGGTGGATCGGTCACGTCGGACGGCCCCACATAGTCAGGTGGAGGCGCAGGTTCCCCGTCATGACCACGCCCGTTGCGGGGTGAGATCGAGATCGCGCCGACTGAGACCCGCAGGAGGAGTTCCGGCCCTGGGCCCGCCCACCTCGAGCAGGTAGCGCTGAGGCGACACCTCGGACACGAGGTCTCCGCGCAAACGGCATGCGAGGCGGCAGTGCGGTAATGGGGCGGACCTCTAGGGCATTCGCTCCGCGAGCACCAGCTCGTTCGGCCCCGGGTCGAGGCGGTGGTTCAGCCACTCGAACAGCGGGCACCCGCCGTCACCCGTCGGCGCATCGACGTCGTCCTCCAGGCCGACGAGAGGGCCGTCAAGGGACATCGTTTGTCCAGTCGATCGGCGGTGTCCTGGGCGCCGCACCTCGTGTCACACCGTCTCCGGTGCAGGGCCCACTGACGGGCGGCCACAGAACTCGTCGGCCGACCGGCTCCCAACGCCGGCGGGCTGGACGTCGAGGTGGTGTGCGGGTGCCCGAACGAGCACCCGCACACCAGTCCGACGTGTGGCTAGCCCGTGGTGGTCGAGTCGAACAGTGCACCCTGGTCCACCGGGGCCGACCCGCGCTGGTCGTGAGGAACCCCGACCGCGACGGTGCCGGTGCACTGGCCTTCGTGGCCGTCGGTCACGGTGAAGGCCACGTGGTACACACGGCCGTCGCCGCCCCCGGCCCGCTCGGCCAGCAGCAGTGCCGTGGACGTCCCGACCCCGGAGGCGTCCGGCGCCGTGCGGCCCGAGCCGGGCTCGCGGACCGGCTCGTCCTGCCGGACGCCGGTCACGACGACGGTGAGTGCATCGCCTTCTGCGTCGGTCAGCCCGGTGATGCCGACAGGAACCGGCTTGTGGTTGGGCGACCACAGGCTGGCGACGGTCGGGCTCGCAGCCGCACAGCTCGGGGCGCGGTTGAGCACGGTGACGGTCAGGCTGTCGCTGCCGGAGCCGCCGTCCTTGTCGGTCACCTGGAGGTCGACCTCATAGGTGCCCTCGAGCGGATAGGCCAGCTCGCGCTCCACGGGGACGTCGTAGGCCGCGTCCGCTGTGGTCCGCGTCAGGGGCGCGTCGCCGCTCCAGTCCGCGGTGTAGGGGTCGTCCAGCGCGCCGGCGGGGTCGTCGAAGGTGCCGCTGAGGGCCACCACGTCGTTGCGGTAGACCTCGAGGTCGTCGCCCAGGTCAACCGTCGGGGCCACGTTGAGGATGCGCACCTGGGCCTCATCCTCGGCGCAGACGTCGAAGGTGTCGCACACGCGCAACGCAACAGTCACGTCGTCGGGTCCGTCCAGGCCGACCGCGGAGAAGACCGGGGTCTCGCCGATGCCGTCGTCGAACGCCCCGTCGCCGTCGAGGTCCCACTCGATCGTGGCGATGTTGCCGTCAGGGTCGGTGACGCTGCCGGCGAGCGGAACCTGCCCGCCTTCGGGCACCTCGTAGCCGTCGCCGCCCGTGTCGGCCTCCGCGCTCGGCGGGTCGTTGAGGTCGCGCACCGTCACCTGGACGGTGTCCCGGTCGACGTACGCCGGTTCCAGCCGGTCCCGGACGGTCAGCTCGAAGCCCAGCGTCTGGTCCTCGGTGACCATGCCCACGGGGAAGGTCGGACGGACCGCGGTCGGGTCGTCCAGCGTCACGGCGGGCCCGGACACCTGACGCCACGCGTAGGTGAGGTCGGCATAACGGCTGCGGGAGCCGTCGAGGGTGACCGAGCTGCCCTCGTCGACGGTCTGATCGGGGCCGGCGTCGGCGTCCAGCCGCGGGGTCTTGGTGAGGCGGGCCATCAGCGGCACCTCGGTCGAGCCGTTCTCCGGGCTGACGGTGTGCTGCGCGATCGTGCCGTCGGTGTGGCGGAAGCCGATGATCTCCAGCCGGTAGGCGACGTTGCCCGCCTCGAAGGGGAACGACACGTTGGGCTGCGGCAGGGCGACCGCGTCGGCGCACTTGCTGTTCACCCGGCCATAGGGGCAGTCGGCGAGGTCGTCGGGGACCTCGTGGACGCCGAGCCTCATCGGCAGCGTGGCGGTGAACTCGACCGACCGGTCCTCGTCCTGCACCGTCGTGTTCACGTGGAGGTCGACGGCGGTGATGCCGTTGTACAACCCGACGACGGTGTTGGAGTGCTTCAGCATCCCGAGGGAGAACTCGCCGAGCCCCGTCGTACCGGTCGGGGTGAAACCGAGGCTGCTACGACCAGTGCCGCCGAATCCCCAGCTGACCTGGACGGGCGGGCCGCTCGCGCATGAGCTTCGGCCGGCGCCGCCGCAGTACCGCTCATCGGCGCCGCCTGGTTCCGGCACAGCACCGGAGAAGGTCGCCGTGGTCGTCGTCGACACCTGTGCCGCGGCACCCACCGGGATGGCCAACAAGGCCAAAGCTCCGGCGATGACCGCAGCCATCCGCTTCTTCCGCATCCTGCTCCGTCCTCACGTCGCCCCTGGCTACGACCAGGAGGTCGGAAGCGGATGCTGCACGCGCGCCAGGCGCTCCGCGGCCGGAACACGCAGCCTGGGAAGGCTGCGGCGGATGCGGCGCCTGTGACTCCTCACCAGGGCCCTTCCAATGGCGTCGACCTGGCAAAACGCCGACGAATCTGCCTGAACTGCGCGACCATGAGGGTGTCCGTACGACTGCAGACCCGGGCACCGGTGCCGAGTGGCTGCCGCCCTCGTCGACGCCGACACCGGCTCCGTTCTCGGCGTGGTGGACGGCCGCGGCTCCGCGGGCGTCGGCGCCTGGCTCCGGGCGCGGAGCCAGGCCTGGCAGATGTCCGGCTCGTCGGGGTGGGTCCGCGCGGCCGGTGACAACGCGGCCATGGAGTCGTTCTTCGCACTCCTGCAGAAGACCGTGCTCGACCGCCGACAACGGGCAGCTCCACATCTCACCCGGAGGTCTTCCTCGTGTCTCCGCTCCACGTCGCCCGCCGTCACCGACGTCCGTCGGGTCAGCCGGACGCCGGGCTGCCGAGTCCGGAGGTATCGGGCCGCTGCAGGTCACTCTGCTTGCCGCGCGAACGTGGCCAACCCGCAGCACGTTGTCGTGTTCGATGCGTACTGCGACGATCCCGGCATGGGTCGCCAGCTCATCCGCACCGACCGCGCCCCTCAGTCGCCCCTCTACAGCCAGGGTGTCCGGGTCGGTGACCACGTCCACGTCTCCGGGATGACGGGCACCGACCCGGCGACAGGCGCCCTCGCCGGCGAGACGGTCCAGCAGCAGACCCGGCAGGCCATCGCCAACTGCCTGGCGGTCCTCGAAGCCGGCGGCGCCACGAGCTCCGACATCGTGGAGGTCGGCGTCCTGTTGGCCGACCCGACGGACTTCGCCGGCCTCAACGAGGAGTACGCGCGGGCGTTCCCGACCGATCCGCCCGCGCGTTACGTGGCCAAGCTCGGCGTCGAACTGCCTGGGGTCCTCGTGTCCATCCGGATGACCGCGATCACCTCCTGAACGGCGCCGGCGTCAGACCGCGGCGGTCCCGATGAGCCCCTTGCGGGTCACGAGAGCGGCGAGCTGCTCCTCGAAGAGCCCCTCGGTGCCCTCGGGACGGCGCGGCACCACCATGTACCGCGACTCCGCGCTGGCGTCCCACACCGAGATCCGCGTCCCCTCGGGCAGCTCGAGCCCGAACTCGCGCAGCACGCTCCGGGGGTCGCGCACCACCCGCGAGCGGTAGGCCTCGCTCTTGTACCAGCCGGGCGAGGGCCCCAGCAGCGCGATCGGGTAGCAGGAGCACAGCGTGCAGACGACGACGTTGTGCTCCTCGGCGGTGTTCGCGACGACCTTCAGCCGCTGCTCCTGCAGGCCGCCGGCCATCGACAGCCCCACCTCGCGGATCGCCTCGTTCGCGTCGGTGAGCAGCCGCTCGAGAAACCCGGGGTCGACCCAGGCCCGGGCGGTGATCCGGGCGCCGTTGGCCGGCGAGCCACCGGCCAGGAACTCGTCGATCCGCCCGTCGATCTCGCCCTCGTCGAGCAGGCCCCGGCTCTCCAGCAGCGCCTCCACGTGGCGCACCCGCGCCGAGATGACCGAACTGGTGTGGTCGCCGCTCATGCGGGCTCCTCGATCGGGGTCAGGTAGTCGGACCACAGCTCCACGGTGACCGTGTGGTCGCCTGAGCCGAACAGGTCGGCGGCCGCGAACCGCACGTGCCACACCGACTGGGGCGTGCCGGCACGGCCCCGGGCCCGGTCGTCGGCCAGCGGGTGGCGGCCGGCCTCCTCGACCAGCACACCGACGGCGCCGCGCACGTACCGGGGCAGCCGGGTGTGGCCGTCGGGGTCGGCGGTGCGGGTCCGCACCCGCACGCCGGGAGCGAGCTCAGTCATGCGGCACGTCCAGCTCGTCCGGCGACGCCACGCCCTTCTCCGCGAGCAGCGTGGTGATCGCGGCGAACCAGCGCTCGTAGTACGAGGCGGCGAGGTACTCCTCCGGCGGCATCCGCTCGATCGCGTCGCGGAACTCGTCGAGGTTGTAGACGCCCCGCTTGATCAGCGCCCCGTTGAGGGCGAAGACGTGGGCCTCCCAGTCGGCGTGGAACGGCGGCTCGTCCGGTTCCTCGGCGATCGCCGGGAACCCGGCCATCCCACCGACGTCGTTGATGCGGCTCACCCGCCCTTCCTACCCCGCCGGGCGCCAGGAAGAGCGGGAACTCCGCTCGTTGCCCGTGCCGGGCCCGCGGTGGGACCCTCGGCGGGGGCGGCCGGGCGCCGCCGGAGCGCGCGAGAGCAGGCGTGCGGTGCGGATCTTCCTGAGCTACCGGCGCGGTGACGCCGGTGGGTACGCCGGGCGGCTGGCCGATGCCCTGCACGAGCGCATGGGGCCGAGGAACGTGTTCCAGGACGTGCTCGACATCGCCCCGGGCCAGGACTACACGGCCGTCATCGACCGTGCCCTCGACGACAGCGACGCGCTGCTGGCCGTCATCGGGCCGGGCTGGCTCACCGCGTCGACCCCGCAGGGCTCCCCCCGGCTCTTCGCCCCCGACGACTACGTGCGCCTGGAGATCGCCCGCGCGCTGCACCGCGACGTCCGCGTCGTCCCCGTGCTCGTCGGCGGGGCCCCGCTGCCCCCCGGCTGCCGCGCTGCCCGCCGACCTGCAGGGACTGCCGCAACGGCAGGGACTGCCGCAACGGCAGGCGGTGGTGCTGCGCGACGAGACCTGGCACCAGGACGTCGACGGCCTCCTGCGGGCGCTGCGGGGCGAGCCGGCGCTCCCGACCGCGCGCCGTTTCCCCTGGTGGGTGGCGCTCGCCATCGCGGCCCTGCTGCTCGCGCTGGGCGCGGGCGCGTGGTGGCTGTCCCGGCCGGCCGACGGCGGCGGGGATGGGGACGACGACGAGGCGGAGGCGGGGATCGCGGCCTGTGCGACGCCGACCGGCGACGGCTGGACCGAGATGGGGCTCGGCGCGGACCCTCGGGCGACGGAACAGGTCGAGGACGGGTCGCTGTCGTTCACCGTGGCGTCCGCCCACTGGCGTCCGGAGGGCACGGGGTGGCAGGTGGTCCTCGCGACGTCGATGGAGGCCGCCGTGCCGGAGGGCGCCTACCACGGCGACTGGCGGTACGACTCCCTCGTCGTCGCCCAGCGGCAGTTCGCGGTGACCTGCTTCTCTCCGGACTCGGAGTTCGTGGACGCCGAGACGGTCGGCGACGCGCTCGTCGGCTTCGACGTCACCTGTGAGCCGGCCGGCCACGTCCAGCTCCGGATCGAGAACGACGCGGCCCGGATCGACGTCACCTCCCCCGCCCTCGGACCGGGGGACTGCTGAGGCCGGGCGTCACCGACACCGAGGAGGGCGGGATGGACCACGACGGCGGGGCGCCGCCGCGCTACCCGGGCGAGCCGCCTGCGGGCACCGACCCGACCTGGGACCGCCTCCGCGACCAGCTGGCCTGGTACGACGGCAGGAGCAGGTCCGCCCAGCACGCCTACAAGCAGACCAAGATCGCGCAACTGGTGCTGGCCGCCGGCGTGCCGGTCGCCGTGGCGAGCGCGGCGCCGGGGCTGGTGACCGCGCTGCTGGGCGCCCTCGTCGTCGTGCTCGAGGGCGTGCAGCAGCTGTACCAGTGGCAGACGAACTGGGTGCTCTACCGGTCCACGCACGAGTCGCTGCGGCACGAGCAGTTCCTCTTCCTGGCCGGTGCCGGTCCCTACAGCGGCCCCCAGCGCCACCAGGTCCTGGCCGAGCGGGTGGAGGGCCTCGTCTCGCAGGAGCACGCCAAGTGGACCGAGGGTCGCCACCAGGCCCTCGCCGACCCCGACGTGGTGCCCCAGCGCGCCGGCTGACCGGCCATCGGCGCGCTGGACGGGGACCTAGGCGGAGGGTCCCCGGGGCGCGGGCGCCACCGGGCTGATGTTCGGGTTCAGCCGGAACAGGTTCCCGGGGTCGTAGCGGGCCTTGAGCAGGCGCAGCCGGTCGAGGTTCGTGCCGAAGGAGGCACGAAACCTTCTCCGTGGAGCCGGACTCCGGAGGTCGCCCGGGGGGAGTGGACGGGTTCCGTCCACTCCCCCCGAACTGTCTCAGTAGGAGTTCTTGGTCGTCAGCACATCGCCGTCGAAGCAGAACTGGAAGATGTCACCGAACTCGCCGCCTTCGCGGTTGAAGTAGAGGCACGATTGGTTGACGTCCGCGGCGTCGAGGACGCCCTGCTGCGTGAACTCCTGGGTGTCCTGCGGAACGGCGGGCGCGACAGCCGCGTCGACGTCGGCCCGCGTGGCACCGATCTGGATGGCGTCGAAGGTCTCCTGGGAGATAGCGCTGGCGGCCTGCTCCTCGTTGAGCTGGTTGACCGCCTCGTTGATGCCGGCACCGACGAGAGCCGTGCAACCCCCGACGATCACGACCATGAGGACCGCGAGCCCCAGGAGGATCTTGAGAGCGGCGCTCTTCTTCTTGTACTTCTTGCCGCAGTGCGGGCACTTGGTGTCCACGGTCTGGGCCTGGGCACTGCAGTGCGGGCAGACCTTCACGGGCGCGGTCAGCTGAGCAGTCACAACACGTCCTGGGGTGGTGGCGGACCATTCCGCCGCTGGCATGACCCGGGAAACGTAGGTACTCCGTTCCAGTACGCCGCGCTCCACATGTCCATCGCGGCGTGTTCTCATCCAACCCGTCTCGCCCGTCGCGGCAGCCACGTCAGTCCGCCGACCTCGCCCTTCGACGGGGCCGCTCGGTGGTCCTCCCCGCTGCCGCTCCGGTCATCGGCGTGGCGAGCCGATCGGCCGGTGGTGCTTGTCGTGTTCCGGGCCGGGTTCGTACAGTTCCAGCGGTGGAGGCCCCCCGCGCCCGCCGAGCCGTCCTCAGCCGTCAGCTCCGGCACGAGCGCGGTTCGCCGGCGGTCGGCGTCACCGACCGCCCCCGGGGACTCGCCGGGACCGGCCCCTCGCCGGCGGACCTGGCCGCCTACCGCAGCGCCGTCGACGACGTCGTGCAGCGTCTCGAGCACGACGGAGCCGCCGCCACTCTCGAGCGGGTCGCCGGGCACCCGGAGGTGCGCGCCGTCCTGGACCTCGTGCCCGGCGGCACCGACGACGTGCTGCAGCGGATCAACCAGGAGGTCGGCGGCTTCCGCCCCAGCCCCCGGTCCAACGCGCGCACCCCGGCGACGTTGCTCAAGATCCTCCTGCTGCAGCAGATCGACGTCCTGTGGTGGTCCTCGGTCCGCCCCTTCACCGACGACCCCGACGTCCTGGGCTCGCCGGAGATGGCCTGGCTGCCGTCGCTGCGCCGCCGGCGGCTGCTGGCCTTCCGCTACCGGGTGTGCGCCACGCACTTCCCGGCGCGGGCCCGCAACCACGCGGTGCACCGCTGGGCCCCGGGACGCGAGCCGGTCTCGTCGGGGCTGAGCTACCCCGTCGCCCGTCCGGCGATGGTCGCGCTGCTCAACGAGGTCGCCGACCGGTTCGCCCAGGCCGCCGGGCCCTGGCCGGGCAGCCTGTGGGTCAACTGCATCGTCCGCAGCACCGCCGTCCAGCAGCGGCTGCGGGCGCTCGGGTACTCGGCCCTGCTCCCGAGCGCCCACTGCACCGGCCACGCCGCCGACATCGAGATGGCCTGGCTGCGCCGGCACGGCGTGGCCGCCGCCCTGGAGGACGTCCTGACCGCCTACCGGACCGAGGGAGTGCTGAACGTGATCGACGAGGGCCAGGCCTGGCACGTGTGCCTGAACCCCGCCGTGGTGGGCCGGTACGAGCGCCTGGCGCCGCCGACCGCCGGCCCGGCGGGGAGCCGCTGATGTGCGGCATCGCCCTGGTGCTCGGGGAGGGCGCCGAGCGCGAGCAGGCGCTCTTCGCCTCGATGCTCGCCGCGATCTCCCCCCGCGGCGAGGTCGACGAGGTCCTGCACGACGACGCCGCCCTGCTGGGCACCTCCCGGCTGCGCATCGTCGACCGCGAGCACGCCGTCCAGCCCTGGACGTCGGAGGACGGGCGCTGGGCGCTGTGCTTCAACGGCGAGGTCTTCAACCACGGCGACCTGCGGGCGCAACTGCACGCCGAGGGCCGGCGCACCCGCTCGGAGAGCGACACCGAGGTGGTGCTCGAGACGGTGCTCGCCTGGGGCGAGGACGCGCTGCTGCGGATGCGCGGTGAGTTCGCCTTCGCGCTCGTCGAGCGCGACACCCGCCGGGTGTTCCTCGCCCGCGACCCGGTCGGCGTCAAGCCGCTGTACTGGGCGCACGCGGGCGGTCGGCTGCACGTCGCGTCGGAGGTCAAGGCCCTCGTCCCGCTCGGCGCGCGGGTGCACGAGGTGCCCCCTGGGCACTGCGGCTGGGCCGCACCCGACAGCCCGCCGGACCTGCACCCCTACATCGACCTCTACCGGCTCGGCGAGGGCCTGCCCGAGCTGGCCGACGTCGAGGAGGCCGCGGCGGCGGTCCGGACCACCCTCACCGACGCCGTCCGCATCCGGGTCGACACCGACCTGCGCGTCGGCGTCGTGCTCTCCGGCGGTCTCGACAGCTCGCTGACGCTGCTGCTGGTGCGCGAGCTGCACCCCGACTGCGTCGCCTTCACGGTGGGGGCGGAGGGCAGCGAGGACCTCGCCTACGCCCGCCGGCTCACCGCCGACCTCGGCGTGGAGCACGTCGTCGTCCCCGTCCGGCCGCGGGAGCTCGGCCTGGGCGACGTGCGCGAGGCGATGCGGGTCTCCGAGCTGACCGAGTACGGCGACATCATCAACGCCGTCGTCTCCCAGCGGCTGTTCGCCGCCGTGCACGAGGCCGGCGTGAAGGTGGTGCTCACCGGCGACGGCTCCGACGAGCTCTTCGGCGGCTACGCCATGTACCACCGGATCGGTGACGCCGACCGTCGCCGGCTGTTCCTGCACAAGATCGCCCACCTCAGCCGCACGGAGCTGCAGCGCGTCGACCGCACCTCGATGGGCCACCGGGTGGAGGCGCGGGTGCCGTTCCTCGACGTGACGATGCTCGACCTCGCCATGCGGATCCCGCAGGAGCTCAAGCTCCGCGACGGCTACGAGAAGTGGATCGTCCGGCACGCCTTCGCCGACGTCCTCCCCGACTACATCCAGGCGCGGCACAAGAACCCGATGTCGCACTCCAGCGGGCTGCACGAGCGGATCCGGCTGTTCCGGCCGCTGTTCCCGCGGCTCTACCGCTCCCTCGGCTACGACTGCGCCGCCCCGCTGCAGCGGGACTTCTCCGAGGTGCTCCGGGAGCACGACTACGACCTCGACGCCGCCGTCGACGCCGCCCGGACCCCGCGCGACCTCACGCCGGTCGAGCACGCCCGCGACCTCGCCGGGGCGCTGCGCTGGAACCTCGCCTCCCTGGTGCGCCGGCCCGCCCGCACGACCGGCCCCTGACCGGTCCGCTCGTCAGCCGCCGCGCAGTCCCCGGCGCAGCTCGTCGGGGCTCACGTTGACCTGGAAGTGCATCGCGTCCTTGACCGACCGCCACCGCCCGCCCCAGGCGAGCACCGGCAGGCCGTCGACCGTGGTGATCGCCTCCACCGCGGCGACCTGCTGCGGCGTGAACGCCGTGTCGGCGCGCCCGGCCTTCACCTCGGCGCACCGCTGCTCCTGGGTCGGCTGGGACGAGAAACGGACCACGGGCCGGTCCGGGGTCACGCGGTAGGGGTTGCAGGACGGGTCGATGTCGGTGGCGATGCCGTAGGCGTGCAGCGAGGGCGCCGAGCCGCCGGTGATCTGCCGGTTGACGTAGTTCCACACGCTGCGCGGTCGGTAGCCGGTGGCGGTGAGCGCCCGCTCCAGCGCCCGCCACGCCTCGACCGTGTAGGGGTGCACCGGCGTCGCGCGCAGGCCGAACAGCCGCAGCGGCACCATCCGGACGGTCTTCTCCGCCAGGTGCTCGGCCCACGCCCGGCGCAGCCACGTCGTCGACCGGGCGACGCGGCCGGCGGCGGGCGGCCCGGCCGGCCCGGCGGCGAACAGCCGGTGCAGGGCTGGGCGGACGACGCCGTCCCGGATCCGCCGCCACTCCTGCGCCAGCGCCGTCTCGTGCCGGGCGATCGGCGCCCCCCGGCGCTCGGGGTGCTGCGCGGCGAAGAGCAGGTCGGTGAGCGCGTTCTCGTCCCGGGTCCCCAGGGCGAAGGCCGCGGCGACCGCCTCGGGCCAGCGCCGCGCGGCCAGCGCGGCGCGCAGCTGCTGGTCCGGGCCCGGGGCCGGACCCTGCGTCTCGCGCTCCTCCGCGGCGGCCTCCCAGGCGGCGTCCCGCTCCGGCGGCACGGCCGTCGCCGCGGGCAGCAGCCCGGGCGCGCCGCGGCCTGGCCTCCCGCCGTAGAAGTACCGCGCGCCGGCCCGCCGCCGCGCCGTCCCCCCGTCGGGCCGCCGGGTCACCCGGGCCAGGTGGAAGTGCGGGCGCGGCCGGGCGTCGTGGACGACGGTCCAGCCCGGGCCGAGCGCCCGGGCCCGGCGCACCGCGAGGGCCCTCGCGTGGGCCCGCGAGGCGCACCAGAGGTCCTGCCGGTCCCTCCCGTCGACGACGGAGGGAGCCGCGGGCGGGGATGACGTCCGGAGCACGGGGACTCCTCTCGGGCAGTGCGGCGGTCAGCCGAGGGCCAAGTCGCGGCGCGGGGAGGGCCGTACCGGGACCACCGGGCGCGGACGGCGGTCGTGGACCGGCAGCGCGGTGACCCGCGGGGCCGCCCGGTCGGTGACGACGCCGATCGCCTGGGCGCTGGTCAGCCACTCCTCGGAGTCCTCGGCGACCTGCAGCAGCAGCGCCTCGAACTCGGTCCGGCCGCTCTGCAGCACGTGCGGCTGGGCCAGCCAGCGCAGGATCTCGCGGCCGGTGACGGCCATCCGCTGCCGCGGCGAGGTCATCAGCGGCTCGTGGAAGTAGCGGGTGAGGACCTCCTCGACGACGTCCCAGGCGTTGTCGGCCCCGAAGACGCGCTTGACGTCGTCGGCGTCGAGGATGCGGAACGCCTCCTCCAGCAGCTGCATGACCTCGACGCGCAGCACGTTGATGTTGCCGTAGGACACGAACTTGAGGTTGTTGCGCAGGTCCAGGCCGGCCCGGCGGACGACGGCGATGCTGCCGAACGTCGGGTCGTTGGCACGGTCGCGGATGACGTCGGAGATGCGCTTGTCCCGCCAGTACTGGGCGACGTGCCGGTTGAACAGCGTGAACAGCGGGTGGAACTCCCGGTTCGGGCGGGCGTCGCCGGGCGGCACCTTGGCGCCGTAGCCGAACGCCCGCCGGTAGGCCGCCGCGCGCTCGTGCCGGGTGCCGCGCAGCACCTCGCGGCGGTCGAACTGGTACAGCCCGTAGGCCCCCGGGCCCGCCGACAGCCGGACGGCGCCGTTGCGGAACAGCTCCCGCAGCTTGCGGACGACGCGGAAGACCCCGACGCGTTCATGCTGGTAGATGTAGTAGAGGTCGCCGATCGCGATGATCCGCTCGGACGTGACCGTCTCGTCGTAGTGCTCGACGCCCTGCGGGATGCGGGTCTGCCCGAACTGCCGCGCCGCCTCCGGGCCGAGGCCGACCAGCTGGGCCAGGCCGCTGTCGGGCGGGATCGGCGCGGCCTTGTCGGCCTCCTCCGCCTGGCGCACGTAGTCGTCGATCTGGTCGACGAGGGCGTCGGCCAGCCGCGGGGTCTCCAGCAGGTCCACCCCGAGCTGGTCGATCGCGTCCTGCCGCAGCTGGGCGAACCGGTCCAGGAGGGCCTGGTACTGCGCCTCGGTGGCCATCAGAACACCTCCACCCCGACAGCGTCATCGGGCTTGCTTGAGGCTTTACGAGTGTCGAAGGTCGCCACGTAGCGCCCTGGATGGACGGCTGAGTACTGGAATGGTCCCGCTGCCGGTGTGGGGTACTGCTTCTTGGTGGCTGGAGCACGCACGAGGACCTGCAGCTGCTCCCCCGCATCCAGATGGACAGGCTCGGTCCGATAGATGTTGCCGCCCTCGTCGAAGAGCTTGAGCGCGGTCTCGTTCCTCTGAGCGTCCACGCGAGCGGCCGTGTGCTTCGGAGCCGGACGTACACCACTCGGATCCCAGGCGAGACGGAACAGTTGCTTCTCGAGCGCTGTCAGCGCCAAGAACACCGATGGCGCGGAGAACCCCAGCCCATCGCCCCCTGCGCTGAGGACGGCAGCGGCCTCAATTGCCCGGCGCAGTTCACGGGCGCCTGAACGGAGAGCGCCGTTGAGAGCGAGCCGGCCGCCGTCCTTGACGAGCCGGGGACCCTCCTCGGTCGCGAAGTCCTCCGCCCAGTCGAGCACGTCCTCAAGGTAGAAGTCCCCGGTGGGTGACGGGATCGGGAAAGTCCGCCGCTCGTCCGGATCGAGGAGCACCGCATCGAGCGCCGACCGCAACTCGCTGACCGATCCGGAGACCACGGCCAGCTGACGTTCCACGAGAACCAGTTGCATGCCGAGGAAGGCTGGGTTGTCCGATGCTCCGAAGAAGCTCTTGTCTCGATCCCAACTGGCACGTAGCGAGACGAGATCGTCGACGATGATCCGGAAACTCGTGAGCTGCTGCTCCTCCGCGGCGTTGATGACGGTCCTGTCCGAGCCCGCCTGACAGAGACCCAGTTCCTCCCGCAGCTCACCGAGTTGCCCGCCGACCCCGTCTGGGTCACCGCCGGCGGCGGCGACCGGACCCAGTAGCACCCGCCACAGCTGGTCGACACGGTGGACCCGTGGGCCGCCGAGGCGGCCCAGTTCCTCGACCAGCTCTCGGGCCTCTGTCTCGATGATGCTCTTGAGGGCCGCCGCGACGTCGTCGTCCGCCGTCTCGTTCAGCGCCTCCAGGTCCTCCAGGAGCGGCAGTGAGCGGTTGACGGCCTCCTTCGCGCGCACGTGGAGGCTGGCCTGCGCCCCCACGACGCCACCGTCGAGCTCGCTGTGGAAGCTGGCGATGTTCGGCTTGTGCCGGTAGAGCGTGCGGCCGTGCTCCTCGTAGGGCTCGAAGGCCTGCTCGAGTGCCGCGACGACGCCGTCGATCTTCGCAGGGCGTCGTCGCCAGCCCAGGACGTTGCCGATCGCCTGGTCGACGGACCCCTTGAGGTCGCCGGGGCGGCGGTCGTCCCGGTCACGTGCAGGGGTCGTGGGAGCGGTCCGCACCGGGTAGGCGAGCAGTTCGCGCAGGGCCTTGATCAGGTCCTGGTTACTGCCGCCACCGCCCGCGATTGGCAGATTCATGCCGTCCTCCCCGGCGTGTGTACGTAGACCGGCCCGGCCGAGGCACGGTCGGCGAGCTCCTGCCAGCACCGGCACTGCGCCTCCTGCAGCGCGGTGACCCGCGGCCGGCAGCGGTCGATCCCCTGCCGCACGACCCGCACCCAGGCCGGCCACTCCCGGCCGCGGTGCCGCAGCGCCGCGACCGGCTCGAGCGCCTCGTAGGAGACGACGTCGTCGCGGAACCGCTCCCCCAGCGCGGTCAGCGCCGCCTGCGCCGCGGCCAGCCGGCGCTGCACCTCCACGAGGTCGAGCCGGTCGGCGGCCTCGGCGGCCAGCAGCAGCGCGTGGTGCGCCTCCTCGGCCCGCCCGGTCAGGTCGTCCACGGCCCCGCCGAGCCGGTCGACCACGGACAGGTCCGCCGGGGCGTCCTCGCGCAGCGTCAGCGCGAGCGAGCGCAGCTCCGCCCGGAGCTGCTGGCAGCCCCCGGTGAGGTCGGCGAGCGCGGCCGGGACACTCATCGTGCTCACCGCCGCGCGAGGTCGCGGTAGAAGTGGCGGGTGATGACCTCCGGCGTCGCCAGCCGGCGGTCGAAGGCCAGCCGGGCGGCACCGATGAGGAACCGCTCGGGCAGGATGCCCGGGTCGATCCCGCGGGCCAGCCGCCCCGCCGCCTCCTCGATCATCTGCTGCTCCTTGGGCGCGAAGCGGACCACCTGCGCCAGCGACCGGCGGCCGAGCGTCTCGTAGGGCCGGAAGCACATCGTGTCGACGACGAGGCGCACCGCGTCGTCGGCGGACTCCAGCACCGCCTTCGGGTAGGGCGCCGCGGGCCGGCCGTAGGCGCGCCGCCACGCCCGCCGCGAGCCCTCGGCCTCCTCGGGGAACCCCATCCGCGACAGCAGCTCGGCGCTGAGGAACAGCCGCAGGTACGGCGTCGGGTGCACCGCCGTCGGGTTCCAGGTCCAGACGCTCACCGGCGCGCGGGCCAGGATGTCCATCAGCGAGGCGACGACGGCCGGGCCGCCCAGCAGCAGGCCGCACAGGTCGGCGAAGGTCTCCCGGTTCCAGCGCCGCCACACCCGCGCGACCTGCGGCGGGTGTCCCGCCTCGACCAGCCTGCGCTCGACGGTCTCCGGGACCACCCGCGCGAGGCCGAGCTCGTTCTGCAGGTTGTGGCTGACCTCGTGCAGGACCGCGCCGAGCGTCCAGGGGTTCACCAGCCGGTGGTAGGGCAGCTGGATCTGCGGGAACGGGTTGCGCTGGAACCCCAGCCGCCGCAGCCGGACGTCGCGCCGGAAGGTGGCCGGGGTGGGCCCGGACTCCATGCTGCACATCGGCGCCGGCTGCGGCACCGACCTGGCGGTGCCCAGGCCGAGGAAGGCGTCCTGGTAGCAGTCCAGGGCGATCCGGTCGCAGCCGAGCAGCCACTCGCCGAACCGCCCCTGCCGCTGACCGAAGAAGACGGTGTAGAAGTCCCACACCCGCTCCACCGCCCGCACGTGCTCGTGGGCCACCTCGCCGGCGGTCACGAGCGCCCGCAGCCGCTCCGGGGTGGGGTCGGTCCGCGCCTGCTCGGCCAGGCCGGCGACCTTCCGGGTGATCGTCAGCAGCGGCTCGCGCAGGCGGGTGATGAGCGCGTTGACCGCCTCCACGTGCCCCTGGGTGGGGGCGGCGTGCCCGCTGCCGAACTCCTCACGGGTGAAGGGGCGCAGGGCGAGGGTGTGGCGCTCGAGGTTGCGCGCCTGCGCGCTGGTCCACCGCGCGAGGACCGCGGCCGGCCGCGGCGGCGACGGGCGGGGGGTGCTCCCCCGCCCGCGCTGCGTCGCCGCCGCGGCTGGCGCGCTCATGACCACGCTCCCTGACTGGACCCGGTGGGGTGCTGCTCAGCACCGGCACCAGCGCTGTCCGTTGACGACGATCGACCGGCCCGGGACGGCCGGCGGACGACCCGGCCCCGCCCCGTTCGCCTGCTGGGCCCGGCGCCGGGCGTCGGCGATCCACGCCTGGTCGGCCCGGCGGCCCCGCTGGACCACGCGGCGGCGCCGGTCCGGGTCGCGCAGCGCCCGGGAGGCGTGGTGCGCGAAGCGGCGGGTCACCAGGTCCAGCGAGACCGGGGCACCACGCGAGTACCGCCCCGCCACGTCGGCCGTCGTGCGGCGCACGACGTGCGGGAGCGCCTGGACGTAGGGTTTGGCCGCCGGGCTGTTCCACAGCTGCCGGCCGAGCTGCACGGCACGCTTGGTCAGCTCGGGGACCCAGCGGGCCGCAGCGGGCGCGAGCCGCGCCGCGAGGGCGGGCAGCGCGCCGAAGAAGGCCTCGGCCTCCGCCTCGGACTCCGTCTGGGCCGCCATCGCCGCCAGGTGCTCCATGAGCCGGATCTCCGCGGCCGGTGAGGCCGCCGACTCGTACTCGAACTCGGGCTCGCCGTAGAACTCGTCCTCCGGGTCGCCGTAGAGCTCGAGCTCGCGCGCGGCGGGGAGCAGGTCCGCCATCGTCATCGACATCGCCGGTCTCCTCGGACGGTCGTCAGCCGGTCAGCGCGCCGCGGCGCGCCCGGGGCGGCTGGGTGATCCGGCGGACGGCCCGTTGGTTGCGCTGCGCCGCACGGGCGGCGACGCGCGGCTGGGTGAGGGCCCGCCGGGTCTGGGTCTGCACGACGCGGCCGACGGTGCTCCGCGTCACCGGCTGCCCGCGCCGGGCACGGCGCACCAGCGGCCGGACCGTCGCGCGGGTCACCGCGGTCGGCAGGATCGTGACGAGCGGCTGCGTGCCCTGCCGGCGGCGTGCCATGCGGGTGAGGATGCTGTTGACCTGCACCAGCTTCGGCACGATGTCGGGGACCAGCCGCTGCAGGACGGCCTGCTCCCGCGGCGTGATCATCATGACCGTCGCCGCCCCGATCAGGGCCTCGGCCTCGTGCGTCGACGGCGTCCGGGCGGCCGCGGCGGCCATCGTCTGCGCGATCGCCTCGTTCTTCGTCATCGGCGCGGCCGGGGACTCGTCCTCGTACTCCAGCTCGTACTCGAGCTCGTCCTCGTACTCCCCCTCGTACTCGCCCTCGCGGCGGCGGACCCGCCGGCGGCGACGGCCGAACAGGCCGCTGATGGCGCTCATCGCGCCGGGCAGGAACTTCGCCGCCAGGGGCAGCGCCTTGGCGGCGAGCGGTGCGGCGGCGGCCAGCAGCGGCAGGAACTGCTCGTCCTCGAACTCCGCCTGACCGGTCCCGGCCGCGCCGAGGACCTCGTCCTCGAACTCGTCCTCGAACTCGTCCTCGTACTCGCCCTCCCCCAGGCCGAGCGCGCTGCCGAGCCCCTGGACCAGCCCGCCGAGGAAGTCCTCGCCCTCGTCCTCGAACTCGTCCTCGAACTCCCCGAGCGGGCTCTCGGCCGACGGCTCACCGAACAGCTCGTCCTCGAACTCGTCCTCGGGTTCGCCCATGAGTTCCGGGTCGAGCGTCTCGAACCCGACCTCTCCGTCCTGCGAAACGCTCATGAGGCCCTCCCTCATCGTGCATTCCTGGCGCCCGCGACGTTAGGGAGGAAACGGCACCGGCCCCATTCACACGTTCCCGGGTCACGTGTCCCGGTGTCACGTGTCCCGGGGTCGCGCGTCCCGGGGTCGCGTGGACGGGGGACGCGGGTCGCCGTCGGCGAGGAGCCGGGCGACCATGGCGGCACGCGAGTTGACCTCGAGCTTGGTGAACACCCGCCGCAGGTGGGTGCCCACCGTCCACTCGCTGATGTCGAGGACCGAGGCGATCATCCGGTTGGTGCAGCCGCGGGCGACCATGCGGACGATCTCCTCCTCGCGCGGGCTCAGCGACACCCCGGCCGGCTGCGCCGGCGCGTCCACGACGGTGACCTGGCAGTCCAGGCCGTCGACGTCGAACTGGACGACGAGCCCGCCGTCGGCTGCGGGCCGGTGGCGCAGGATCTCCCGGACCGTGCGGCGCAGGTCGTGCACGGCGCGGTCGACGGCGTCCTCGGCCTCGGGGAGCGCTCCGCGTGCGGCTGCCGCCACGCCGTCGGCGGACTCCCGGGGCGCCGCCGTCCGGCTGGTCGCTGCGGTCGCTGGCACCCCGGCCTCCGTTCCCCCGGCCCGGTCGGATCGGGCCGACCGTAGACCCGCACGCGGGGTGCACTCGCGTCACACGTCCTGAGGACTGCTGCACCGGCGACCTCTCCCGACCATTCCGCGCGCCATTCCCGGGAGCACGGGGAATGGCCGGACGCAGCTGTCTGCGCCGGTGCGGGCGGCCCCCGGAGGAGGATGCCGCCCGCACCGTCACGGGAGCGTCACCGCCGCGTCACCGCGGGCAGGGTCCTGCGCGGTCACTGGTAGGCGTGGACGACGGCGTGTCCGCGGCCGCGGCCCATCAACCAGCGGTTGACCGGGGTGGTGACGACGAAGGCGACGGCGAACGCGCCGGCCAGCGACAGCCAGAACAGCGCCGAGGACAGGCCGGCCTCCATCGCGCCCGGCACCGACACCACGACGGCGTTGTCGACCAGTTCCATCACCGCGATCGAGATCGTGTCGGCGGCCAGGGCCACCCGCAGCGCCCGGCGGAACGGCAGGCCGGCCCGCAGCACCCCGCGCATGGTCAGCGCGTAGCCGAAGACGAAGGCCAGGGCGACGGCCAGCACGACCGTGGCCGCGGTCCCCCATCCCAGCGCGGTGCCGATCACCATGCCGAGCACCTCACCGATGGCACAGCCGGTGAGGCAGTGCAGCGTGGCCTGCACCGCCGCGGACCAGGAACCGGGGCCGTGCCCGTGCGTCCCGTGCTGGTGGGTGCCGTGCCCGTGTGCCGTGTGCCCGTGAGCGGTGTGCGTCGTCATCTCGTCCTCCGCGGTCGATGCCGTCCGATTTATACCCCCGGGGGGTACCTGCGTCAACCGTCGAGGGCACGGACGACGACCGCCGCCCCACCCGGCGGGTGGAGCGGCGGTCGCGGCGGGGAAGGCGTCAGGAGCGGGCCTGGTCCAGCTCCTCGGCGGAGGGAAGGCCGAGCCGGCGGAAGAGGTCGTTGTCGAGGTCGAGGAAGCTGGTGATGTGCCGGATCCGGCCGTCCTCGATCTCCAGCACGTGCAGCGCCCAGGGCGCGTGGCCGCCGTCGGCGGTGGGCCGGTACTGGGCCACCGCGGGGCTGCCGTTGGCCTCGGTCTGCAGCAGCCGGGAG
Source organism: Geodermatophilus sp. SYSU D00814 (assembly GCF_054050055.1). NCBI lineage: Bacteria > Bacillati > Actinomycetota > Actinomycetes > Geodermatophilales > Geodermatophilaceae > Geodermatophilus > Geodermatophilus sp. SYSU D00814. Next base: position 13,830 of record NZ_JBJGYP010000030.1, on the reverse strand, counting down.
TTCCGGCAGCCGCTGCCGGGGCCGAGCATCCAGGTGCCGATGTCGGCCGCGCTGCCCAGCCACATCTCGAACGGCGGCATGTGCTGGGTGGCGTCCTCGTGCAGCAGCTTCACGAACGCGTCGATGTCGTAGCGCTCGAACGCGTCGAGGTAGCGGGCGAGCAGCTCGCGGTGGTCGGCGTCGAGGGGCCGCTCCTCGGGGGCGCCGCCCATCGCGGCCAGGGTGGCGCGGGCCCGCTGCAGCGCGCTGTTGACCGAGGCGACCGTGCTGTCGAGCAGCTCGGCCACCTCGTCGGCGTGCCAGCGCAGCACGTCGCGCAGCAGCAGCACGACGCGCTGCCGGGGCGGCAGGTGCTGCAGCGCCGCGACGAAGGCCAGCCGCACCGACTCCCGGGCCACCGCCCGCTCGGCGGGGTCGCCGTCCTCGGGGAGGACCTGCCGGTCGAGGACCGGCTCGACCCAGGCCTCGGCCGGCCGCTTGGCGGCCAGCGAGGCCTCCACCGGCGACCAGGACTGGCCCGAGAGGTCCATCGGCAGCGCCCGGCGCTGCCGGCCGGAGAGCTGGTCGAGGCAGACGTTGGTGGCGATGCGGTAGAGCCACGACCGCAGCGACGAGCGCCCCTCGAAGTCGGCCAGGCTCTTCCACGCCCGGACCAGCGTCTCCTGCACCGCGTCGTCGGCGTCGAAGCTCGACCCGAGCATCCGGTAGCAGTACCCGGTCAGCTCGCGCCGGTGCTCCAGCAACCGTGGGTCGATCTCACCGGACACCCCGCTCAGCACGCTGGTCACTCCGGGCTCCCTCCCTGGTCGGCACCCCTGTCGACGTCCTCCGTCGGCGAGGCGTGCAGTCCACCACGGGGCACCGACCGAACGGGAGCCCCGGAGTGCGCTCCCCGCCCGGACGGGCGGGGAGCCGGCCCCCCTGCAGGGTCCCGCCACGAGCGTGCGAGTGGCGGGGGCAGGGGGGTCCTTCCTCAGGGCAGCAGCGGCTGACCGGCACGCACGAGGCGCCAGTTCTCGGCGGCGAAGTCCGCCGGGTCGATGACGCCGGTCGACTGCGCGCGCTCGATGAGCAGCTGGCGGATCTCCTGCTGCTCGTTGTAGACCACCGGCGCGGTCGAGATGGCCGGGAAGCCACCCCCGCCCGAGCGCCGGTAGTTGTTCACCGCGACGACGAACCGGGCGTCGTCGGCCACCGGCTGCCCGTCGTGGGACAGGCCCACGATCCGCGACCCGACCGGCTGCGCGACGTCGACGTCGTAGGTGACGCCGGACAGCTGGTCGTAGTTGTAGTCGGGGATCCCGTTCGGCGCCTCGGCGACCACGGCGTTGGTGAGCGTCGCCGGGTCGACCTCGCCGGTGGCCGGCGCCGGCTTGTAGTACCGGGCCGAGTACTCGAGGTACTCCCGCAGCTGGGCGCCGGTCAGCGTCACCGCCTCGAGGGTGTTGTCGAAGACGTAGAGCCCGGCGATGTCCCGGACCGTGACGTCACCGGCCGGGAAGGTCGCCGTCCGGCTGAACGGCGCGGCGATCGACAGCACGGGCAGGTCGGCGTACTCCGTCCCCTCGAGCGCGGCGTCGACGGTGTCGGCCTGGACGTCCTGGACGAAGTCGAGGATCGGGGTGTCCTCCCAGGGGCTGGTGGCCGCCGACAGGGCCTGCGCCGAGGTGGCGACGACCTGGTTGACGTAGCCGACCGTGGTCTCGTGCGCCGCGGCGGTCGCGGCGAGCACCTCGGGGTCCTCGGGGTGGTCCTTGGTCCGCAGCGCCTCGGCCGTGACGCCGGTGACGTCCCACTGGCCGCGGGTCTTGGCCAGCGCGACGTCGACCCGGCTGACGGTGGCGCCCCAGCGGTAGGGCTGGGTGAGCACGACGTCCTCGCCGGTCACCTCGTTGCGCACGACCTGCGACGGCTTGTCGAGGTGGGTGTGGCCGACCACCATCGCGTCGATGCCGGGCACCGTGCGGGCGATGACGTCGGTCGGGTTCTCGGTCGGGGCGGCGTCGGGCCCGTAGGACGACGTGCCGCCCACGCCCGCGTGCGACAGGACCACGACGACGTCGGCCTGCCGGTCGACGATCGGCACCCAGTGCTCCGCCGCGGCCACCATGTCCTGGAACTCGACCCGGCCCTCCACGTTGCCGCGGTCCCAGATGGCCGAGCCGGGCGTGGTCAGCCCCAGGATGCCGACGGTCACCGGCTTGTGGCCGGGCACCTGCACCTTCTGCAGGGTGTAGGGCGGCAGGTAGGGCTCCCCGGTGGCGGCGTCGACGACGTTGGCGCCGAGCACCGGGTGGTCGACGTCGTCGGTGTAGGCCTGCAGCAGGTCCAGCCCGTAGTTGAACTCGTGGTTGCCCACGACCTGGGCGTCGTAGCCGATCGCGTCGTAGGCGGCGGCCATCGGGTGCTCGGCGCCGGTCTCGGTGACCGGCTCCTGGCGCGCGTAGTAGTAGCTCAGCGGCGTGCCCTGCAGGAAGTCGCCGTTGTCGACGACGAGGACGCGCTCGTCCCCCTCCTCGGCGCGCACCTGGTCGACGACCGAGCCGACCCGGGCCAGGCCGGTCGTGTCCCCGGAGCGCTCGGTGTAGGGCGCGTTCTTGAAGTAGTCCCAGTCCTGGACCCGGCCGTGCAGGTCCGTGGTGGCCAGCAGGGTGATGTCGAGCTCGTCGGACGGGCCGGGCGGCGCGGCCGCCGCGGGCGTCGTCGCCCCGGCGGCCACGGCCAGCACGGCCACCCCGGCCGAGAGAGCCCAGTTCCTGCGTCGTTGCATGCGGTTGTCGTCCCCTCGCGTTCGCACGCCCGGCGGTCGCGGGCGCCGAGGGACGGTAACCCGTGACGGATGGTTCCGCCACGATCCCGGTGTGTTACTGGTAGGTGATCAGCTGGGGACGCGGCGAGACCTGGGCGATCGTCTCCTCCGGGGTGAGCATCGGGACGTCCTCGTCGTAGAAGTTCTTCCAGCCCCAGTTCAGCCCCGGCGGCCCCACGCTCTGCAGCACCCGCCAGGTGTCCTGCTTGGCCGGCTGCGAGCCCTGCCCGTCGACGTGCACCATGACCGCCAGCTCGTCGCGGGACAGGTCGACCTGCTCGCGGCCGGGGATCATGTCCACCCGGAACTGGTGCAGGACCAGCAGCTTCTGCGGCAGCTGCTTCTCGCGGGTGAGGTCGGCCAGCCAGGTGACCACCCGGTTGACCTCCTCGATCGAGACCGAGCCGATCTGGGTCAGGTGCACCTCGTTCGGCGCGAGCCGCCACTCCGGGTCCAGCGCCAGCCCCACGTAGGGCAGCTCCAGCAGCGGGCGGTACAGCTCGGCCTGGGTGACGAAGTCGGCGCGGCCGGGCTGCAGGTCGATCACGACGTAGAGGCCGGCGGCGCCGGCGGCCTCCACCCAGGGCCGCAGCTCGTCGACCGGCGTCTCGAAGGAGTAGTCGTTGCCGTCGGTCGGGAACGCCGAGGCCACCGTGGCGATGATCTCGAAGGACGGGACGACGGTGGCGTCGGGCACGAGGGCCTCGTAGGGCGCGGCGTGGTCGCGGGCCCGCTGGATCGACGCCTGGACGTCCTGCTCCCCCAGCACGCCGAGCGAGGCGGTGCCCGGGTGCCCGTAGAGCGCCACCATGAAGTGCTCGGGGAACAGCAGCTGCCCGCCGCCGGGCAGCTGCGTACCGGTCGCGGCGGTCGCCAGCTTCCAGTCCAGCCCCTCCTCGGCGCCGAAGGCCGCCCCCAGGGCGACGACGGTGTCCGCGCCGGCCACCGCCTCGACGACGTCCCCGGAGGAGCGCGGGTCGGTCTGTCCCTCGGTGACCTGCACCCGCGCGCCGGCGGCCCGGGCGGTGGCGACGCCGGCCAGCGCGGCGGGGTCGCCGTCGGCGAGGACCAAGGTGGTCTCCAGCGGCTCGCCGCGCTCGACCGCGGGCAGCTCGCCGGAGGACTCGCCGTCGGCCGGCTCCCCGGCGTCCTCGGGGAGCAGCGCGGCGGGCGCGTCCGGCTCGAGGGCGGCCACCGCGGCGGCCTCGCCGCCGGCGGGCACCGGGTCGGCGTCGGCGAGGTCGAGGCCGGTGGCCGCGGCGACGGCGTCGGCGGTGGCCGGGACGGACACGACCTCGACGTCCCCGGGCGCGGTGTCGGCCCCCACCGCGAGGACGGTGCCGGCGCCCAGCCGGTCGAGCTCGGTGGCGACCGCGTCGTCGGAGCCCTCGCCCTCGGGGTCGAGCAGCAGCGGGACGCCCAGGCCGACGGCCGCCGACGACGCCAGCAGCGTGGCCGCGGAGTCGCCCGCGGGGGCGACCACGGCGACGTCGGACTCCGCGAACAGCGCCCGGCTGGCGCTGACCGCGGCGGCGACGGGCTCGGCGTCGGCGACCACGGTCAGCCGCTCGCCGGGGGCGGCGGTGGCGGCCCGCGCGGGCTCCGCGTCCCCGCCGCCGGCACCGCCGCCGGAGGAGGTGCAGCCGGCGGCGAGCAGCAGGGCGCTCACGGCGAGGGGGGCGGCCCGATGGCGCACGCGCGGCACCTCCGTCCGCCGGGCACCCGGTCGCGGGGAGCGCGACGGCGGCGGCGCGCCCGGCGCCTCGACAGTAGCGACGTCCTGGACACCGCCGCCCGCCGCCGGGACGATCGGCGCTCGACATGGACCTCGACACGGACGCAGACGCAGACGGCACGGCAGCCGCTGTCGGGCCAGCCCGACAGCGGATCGACCGGGTGACGGGATCGGCCGGCCGGCGGCGCGTCGGCAGGCTCGGGTCATGACCAGCGAGACCCTCGTGATGCCCACCGCGACCACCCCCTACCGCTCCCGCGTGGCCCGCCAGGCCCTGGTCGACTCCGGCTACGCGCTGCTGTCGCTGCCGATCGGCGTGTTCGCCTTCACCCTCGTCGTCACGGGCGTGGCGGTCGGGGTCGGCACGCTGGTGATCTGGGTCGGGGTCGCCGTCCTCGCCGGGACGCTGCTGGCCGCCCGCGGTCTGGCCGCCGCCGAGCGGGCGCAGCTGCCGGCGGTGCTGGGCCACGAGGTCCCCCGGCCGGCCTACCTGACCCCCGACGGCGGCCGGGTGCGCCGGCTGCTGACCCCGCTGCGCGACCCGCAGTCCTGGCTCGACGCGCTGCACGCGGTGCTGCGGCTGCCGGCGGCCGTGCTCGCCTTCTCGGTCACCGTGACGACGTGGGCGCTGGCGCTGGGCGGGCTGACCTACTGGGCCTGGGACTGGGCGCTGCCCGACCCGTCGGCCGACCCCGAGAACGCCGACCTGCTCGAGCTCCTCGGCCTCGAGTCCTCCCCCGCCCGGCGGATCCTGCTGTACGTGGCCGTGGGCGTCGTCGCCGCGGTGCTGCTGCCCGTCGTCGTGCGCGGTGTCGCCCTGCTGCACGCCGGACTCGGCCGGGTGCTGCTCACCTCGCGGGCCGCGACCCAGGCCGAGATCGGCCGGCTCTCCCGCGGCCGCGACGCCGCCGTCGCCGCCGAGGCCGTGGCGCTGCGCCGCCTGGAGCGCGACATCCACGACGGCCCGCAGCAGCACCTGGTGCGCCTCGGCATGGACCTCTCCCGGGCGCAGCGGCAGCTCGACCGCGACCCCGCCGCCGCCCGCACCACGATCACCGAGGCCGGCGTCCTCGCCCGCGAGGCGCTGGAGGAGCTGCGCGCGCTGTCCCGCGGCATCGCCCCGCCGGTGCTGGCCGACCGCGGCTTGGCCGCCGCGCTGGCCGCGCTGGCCGCCCGCTCGCCGGTGCCGGTCGAGCTGGCCGTCGACCTGCCGGAGCAGCGCCTGGCCCCGGCCACCGAGAACAGCGCCTACTTCGTCGTCAGCGAGGCGCTGGCCAACGTCGCCAAGCACAGCGGGGCCCGGGTGTGCCGGGTCGAGGTGGGCCGGTCCGGCGACCTGCTGCGGGTGGTGGTCGAGGACGACGGCGCCGGCGGTGCGCTGACCGTGCCCGGCCACGGCCTGGCCGGGCTGGCCGACCGGCTGCGGGCGGTGGACGGGGTGCTGACCGTCGACAGCCCGCCCGGTGGCCCCACGCGCACGGTCGCCGAGCTGCCGTGGGTGTGAGCGAGCCCGGCCGGCCGCTGCGGGTGGTGCTCGCCGAGGACTCGGTCCTGCTCCGCGAGGGGCTGGTCCGGCTGCTCGAGGAGGCGGGCACCACCGTGGTGGCCGCGGTCGGCGACGGCCCGTCGCTGGTGCGCGCGGTCGGCGAGCTGCGGCCGGACGTCGCCGTCGTCGACGTGCGGATGCCGCCCACCCACACCGACGAGGGGCTGCGCGCCGCCGTCGAGGTGCGCCGAGCGGTGCCGGGGACGGCGGTGCTGGTGCTCTCGCAGTACGTCGAGGTCGCCTACGCCGACGAGCTGCTGGCCGACGGCCGCGGCGGCGCCGGCTACCTGCTCAAGGACCGGGTCACCGACCTCGACCAGCTGCTGGCCGCGCTCGACGACGTCGTCGCCGGCGGCACGGTGCTCGACCCGCAGGTGGTGGCCCAGCTGTTCGCCCGGCGCCGCGCCGACGACCCGGTGCGCCGGCTGACCCCGCGCGAGCGCGAGGTGCTCGGGCTGATCGCCGAGGGGCACTCCAACACCGCGATCGCCCGCGTCCTGGTGGTCACCCCCGGCGCGGTGGAGAAGCACACGCAGCGGATCTTCGCCAAGCTCGGCCTGGCCCCCGACGAGGACCGCAACAGCCGGGTGATGGCGACGCTGGCCTACCTGCGCGGCTGATCGGCCAGCGCCGCCTCGACGTTGGCCACCATCCGCGCCAGCCCGGCCACGACCGCGGCGTACTCCTCGGCGGTCAGCCCGTCGGCCACGCGACGTCGGAAGGCCCCGACGGCGGCGGCCAGCCGCTCGTGCGCGCTCCGCCCGTCCGCGGTGGGCGCGAGCGTCGCGCCGTCGTCGGCCAGCCAGCCGCGGGCGGCCAGGTCGGCGAGCGCGGCGTCGAGGTCCGCCGGCCCGGCGAAACCGGCCAGCGCGGCGTGCAGGTCCGCGCGCGGCACCGGCCCGCCGGCCACCGACTGCAGCAGCTGCCAGTGCCGGCGGGTCAGCCCCTCCCCCGCGACGACGCCGTCGAGACCCTCCTCGAGCAGCTCGTCGAGCCGCCTGACCCACCACCCGACCGGCCGCTGTCCCTGCACGCGGGCATCGTGGCACCGCGGAACACGGTCGCGGGACGTCGTCCCCGCCCGGTAGACAGCAGGGGTGACCGATGTCGCCGACCTGCGCCCCGCGACCGCCGAGGAGTGGCCGGCCTTCGGCCGCGCCCTGTTCGACACCTTCGGCGAGGAGCCGCCGGGCTCGTTCCTCGAGCGCGTCCCCGTCACCGCCGAGCTCGACCGGTCGCTGGGGCTGTGGGAGGGCGACCGCGTGGTCGCCACCTCGGGCGTCTACACCCGGGAGCTGACCGTCCCCGGCGGGGTCGTCCCGTGCGCCGCGGTCACCTGGGTGACCGTGGCGCCGACGCACCGGCGCCGCGGCGTGCTGACGGCGATCATGCGGCGCCAGCTCACCGAGCTGCACGAGCAGGAGCGCGAGCCGGTCGCGGCGCTGTGGGCCTCGGAGTCCTCGATCTACGGCCGCTTCGGCTACGCCCCGGCCACCGTGCGCGGTGGCCTGTCCGGCGACGTCGCGCGGATGCGACTGCGGCCCGACGTCGACCTGGGCACCGGGCGGGTGGAGCTGGTCGGCGCCGACGACCACCGCGCGGCCGTGGTCGGCCTCCACGACCGGCTGCGCCGCACGGTGCCGGGCAACCTGGACCGCGACGAGCGCTGGTGGGGCCGGCTGCTGGAGGACGACCCGGGCCAGCGCCGCGGCGCCACCGAGCGCCGGTACCTGCTGCACACCGAGACCGACGGGACGGTCACCGGTTACGCCGCCTACCGGGTGAAGGCGCACTGGACCGACGACGGCCAGCCCGACGGCACCGTCGACGTCGAGGAGCTGCGCGGCGCCACCCCGTCGGCGCACGCGGCGCTGTGGCGGTTCGTGCTGTCGCTGGACCTGGTCCGCACCGTGCGCGCGTCGACCGCCTCGCCCGACGAGCCGCTGCGGCACCTGCTGGCCGAGCCGCGGGCGCTGCGCTCGCAGCCGTTCGACGCGCTGTGGGTCCGGCTGGTCGACGTCGGCCGCGCCCTGGCCGCCCGCCGCTACCCCGCCGTGGTCGAGCTGGTCATCGAGGTGCGCGACCGCACCTGCCCCTGGAACGACGGCCGCTGGTGGCTGCGCGGTCACCCGGCGGGGGCGTGGTGCGCCCGCACCGAGGCCGACGCCGACCTGGTGGTCGACGTCGAGGCGCTGGGCGCCGCCTACCTGGGCGGGGTGTCGCTGGCGACGATGCAGGCCGCCGGCCGGGTCACCGAGGTCAGCCCGGGCGCGGTGACCCAGGCCGCCACGGCGTTCCGCTGGCCGGTCACCCCCTGGTGCCCCGACGAGTTCTAGTCAGACGACGTCGCCCGGGTCGGCAGACCCCCGGCGGGGCGGTGGCGGTTCTGCTCGTAGTCCGAGATCAGCCCGATCCGGCGGACGTGCCGCTCGTCGCCGCTGAACGGGGTGCGCAGGAACTCCATCACCAGCGCGGTGGCCTCCTCGACGGAGTGCTGCCGGGCGCCGACGGAGACGACGTTGGCGTCGTTGTGCTGGCGGGCCAGCTGCGCGGTCTCGGTGTTCCACACCAGCGCGGCCCGCACGCCGGGCACCTTGTTGGCCGCGATCTGCTCGCCGTTGCCCGAGCCGCCGATGACCACGCCGAGGCTGCCCGGCTCGACCACCACGCGCTCGCCGACCTCGATGCAGAACGGCGGGTAGTCGTCCTGCGGGTCGTAGTCGAAGGCGCCGCAGTCGACCGGCTCGTGACCGGCCTCGGTGAGCACCTGCTTGAGGTGCTCCTTGAACTCCAGCCCGGCGTGGTCGGTGCCGACGAAGACGCGCATGGGCCGAGTCTGTCAGGGTCGGCCCGTGGCGGTGCTCGGGGTCGACGGCTGGCGCGGGCGCTGGGTGGGGGCGCTGCTCGAGGGACGGTCGGTGCGGTTGCTCGACCTGCCCGACGCCGCCGCCGTCCTCGCCGTGCCCGACGTGGCGGTGGTCGCCGTCGACATGCCGATCGGCCTGTCCGACGACGGCCCGCGGGCCTGCGACGTCGCCGCGCGGGACGCCCTGCGCGGGCGAGGCGCTGCCGGCTCGGTCTTCCCCGCGCCGGTCAGGGCGGTCCTGGCCGCCCGGGACTACGCCCACGCCCGCGAGCTGTCGGTCGCGGCGACCCGCGGGCGGTCGCTGTCGGCGCAGTCCTTCCGGCTGACGCGCGCGATCCGCGACCTCGACGACGCCCTCGGGCAGCCGGCCGACCCCCGGGTCCACGAGGTGCACCCGGAGCTGGCGTTCCGGCAGCTCGACGACCGGGTGCGCGACCCGAAGCCCACGGCGCGGGGTCAGGGACAGCGGCTGCGCGCCCTCACGCCGGTCATGGACGTCCTGGACGCGCTGTCCGGGGCACCGGAGGGCGTTCCTGCCGTCGACGCGCTCGACGCGTGCGCCGCCGCGTGGTCGGCGCGGCGGGTGGCCGACGGCGACGCGGAGTGCGTGGGCGACGGGTCGACCGACGCCCGCGGCCGGCCGATGCGGATCTGCTGGTGAGCGTCACCGAGGTCGCCGACGGCGTGTTCGTCCGGCGGCACGCGTCGCTCGACCTCAACTGCGGCCTGGTCGTGGGCGACGGCGCCTGCCTGGTCGTCGACACCCGCTCGTCCCTGGCCGAGGCCGCCGACCTCGCCGCCGCCGTCCGGCGGGTGACCCCGCACCCGTGGACGGTCGTGAACACCCACGCCCACTACGACCACTGCTTCGGCAACGCGGCGTTCCGGCCGGCGACGGTGTGGGGCACGCGCGGCTGCGCGGCCGACCTGCGGGCCACCGGCGAGGCGCAGCGCGCGGCGCGGGTCGCCGAGCTGCGCGCCGCCGGGGACGACGCGGCCGCCGAGCAGGTGCGGCAGGCGCCGCTGGACCCGCCGGACGCGCTGGTCGACGACGTGGCGGTGCTCGACGTCGGCGGGGTCGAGGTGGTGCTGCGGTTCCTCGGCCGCGGGCACACCGGACACGACCTCGTCGTCGAGGTGGAGGACGGGACCGTGTTCGCCGGCGACCTGGTCGAGCAGGGCGCCCCGCCGGCGTTCGAGGACGCCTTCCCCGCCGAGTGGCCCGCGACGCTGGGCCGGCTGCACGCGCTCGCGCGGGGCGCCGTCGTCCCGGGGCACGGCGCCGTCGTCGACGCGGACTTCGTCGGGGCCCAGCGGGAGGAGCTGCTCGCGGTGCTGGCCGCGGTCCGGGCCGGTGACCTGGACCGGGGGCCCTACGACGCGGCGACCATGCGCGTGGCGGCCGCCCGGCTCCGGTGAGGCGCGTGCACTTCCGCGGATGTGCCCTGGGCACGTCCGCGGAAGTGCACGGTGGGGGTCAGCGGCGGGTCAGCTGCAGCACGTCGGCCGGCACCGAGGACATGTCCGGGCCGGAGGTGCGGGTGCGCTTGAGCTCCCAGAAGTCGGGGAGGTTGGCGAGCAGGACGGCGCCGTCGAAGGCGCGGCCGGCGTCCTCACCGGTGGGCACCCTGCTGATGACCGGGCCGAAGAACGCGACGCCGTCGATGTGCATAACCGGCGTGCCGACGTCGTCGCCGACCGGGTCCATGCCGGCGTGGTGGCTCTTCTCCAGCGCCTCGTCGTACTCGGTGGAGCCGGCCGCCTCGGCGAGCTCGGCGGGCAGGCCGACCTGCTCCAGGGCCGGGGCGATGATCTCGTCGAGCTCCTTGCCCTCGTGGTGCCGCAGCGTGCCCATGGCGGTGTAGAGGTCGCCGAGGACCTCCTCGCCGTGCTTCTCCGCGGCGGCGATCGCGACCCGGACCGGGCCGATCGCCTGCTCCATCATCTGCTGGTACTCCTCCGGCAGGTCCCGCCCGCGGTTGAGCACCGACAGCGACATGACGTGCCAGTGCAGGTCGATGTCGCGCACCTTCGCCGCCTCGAGGACCCAGCGGCTGGTCAGCCAGGCCCACGGGCACAGCGGGTCGAACCAGAAGTCCACCCGGGCCGTCGTGGGGGCGCTCTGCACTGCCTCGGTCATCGCGGGAACCCGCCTCTCGTCGTCGTCCGGCCGCCGGCGAGCGGCGGCCACTCCACCGCTCGCAAGTGCCCCGGCCGGGCGGTTGTTCCCCCGTCGCCGCCGGGCGTGTCGGACGGCCGTGGGAAGCTGCCGCGTGTGGCCGTACCCAACCTGACCCGCGACGACGCCGCCGCGCGCGCCCGCCTCCTGGCCGTCGACAGCTACGACCTGGCGTTCGACCTGACCGACGGGGAGGGTCGCCCGGGCGCCGGGACCTTCCGCTCGACGACGACGGTGACCTTCACCTGCCGCGAGCCGGGGGCGGGGTCGTTCGTCGACCTGGTCGCCGAGACCGTCCGCTCGGCCACGCTCAACGGGGTGGAGCTCGACGTCTCCACCTACACCGAGGAGGGCGGGCTGCCGCTGCCCGACCTCGCCGCGGACAACACCCTCGTCGTCGACGCCGACTGCCGGTACTCCAACTCCGGGGAGGGCCTGCACCGCTTCCAGGACCCCGAGGACGGCCAGGTCTACCTCTACACGCACTTCGAGCCGGCCGAGGCCAAGCGCGTCTTCGCCTGCTTCGACCAGCCCGACCTCAAGGGCACCTACACCGTCCACGTCGTCGCGCCGTTCGACTGGCAGGTCGTGTCCAACACCGGCGACCGCACGATCGAGGCCGGTCCGGCCGGCTCGCAGCTGGTGCACTTCGGCGCCACCAAGCGGCTGTCGACCTACCTGTTCGCGCTGGTCGCCGGCCCCTACGCGCGGGTCACCGACGCCTACGAGGACATCCCGCTCGGGCTGTACTGCCGCGCCTCGCTGGCCGAGCACCTCGACCCCGACGAGCTGTTCCGGGTCACCAAGCAGGGCTTCGAGTTCTTCCAGCGGGTCTTCGACTACCCGTACCCGTTCGACAAGTACGACCAGCTGTTCGTGCCGGAGTTCAACGCCGGGGCGATGGAGAACGCCGGCGCGGTGACCATCCTGGAGGACTACGTCTTCCGGTCCCGGGCCACGCGGGCCACCTACGAGCGCCGCGCCGAGACGGTGCTGCACGAGCTCGCGCACATGTGGTTCGGCGACCTGGTGACCATGCGCTGGTGGGACGACCTGTGGCTCAACGAGTCCTTCGCCACCTACATCTCCACGCTGTGCCAGGCCGAGGCCACCGAGTACACGACCGCGTGGACCACCTTCGCCAACGCCGAGAAGGCCTGGGCCTACGCGCAGGACCAGCTGCCCTCGACCCACCCGATCGCCGCCGACATGGTCGACGTCGCCGCCGTCGAGGTGAACTTCGACGGGATCACCTACGCCAAGGGCGCGTCGGTGCTGAAGCAGCTGGTGGCCTACGTCGGCCGCGAGGAGTTCCTCGCCGGCATCCGCCAGTACTTCCGCACCCACGAGTACGGCAACACCACGCTGGCCGACCTGCTCGACCCGCTGTCGGAGGCCACCGGCCGCGACCTCACCGAGTGGTCCCGGCAGTGGCTGGAGACCAGCCAGGTCAACACGCTGCGCCCGGTGTCCGAGGTCGGCGACGACGGCCGGTACACCTCCTTCGCCATCGAGCAGACCGCCGTCCCCGAGCACCCGGTGCTGCGCCGGCACCGGCTGGCCGTCGGCCTCTACGACCGCGGTCCCGAGGGGCTGACCCGCACCACCCGGGTGGAGCTCGACGTCGACGGCGAGCGGACCGAGGTGCCCGACCTGGTCGGCCACCCGGCCGCCGACCTGGTGCTGGTCAACGACGACGACCTCACCTACGCCAAGCTGCGGCTCGACGAGCGCTCGCTGGCCACGCTGCGCGAGGCGATCGGCGCCCTGTCCGACCCGCTGGCGCGGGCGCTGTGCTGGTCGGCGGCGTGGGACATGACCCGCGACGCCGAGCTGCCCGCCCGTGAGTGGGTGCAGCTGGTGCTGGCCGGCATCGACGCCGAGACCGAGATCAGCGTGGTGCAGTCGCTGCTGGCGCGGGTGCAGTCGGCGCTGACCTCCTACGCCGACCCGGCCTGGGCGCCCACCGGCTGGACGGCGCTGGCGGACGAGGCGCTGCAGGAGCTGGAGTCGGCCGAGCCGGGCAGCGACGTGCAGCTGCAGTGGTCGCGCACCCTCGCCGCCGCCGCGCGGACCGAGGAGCACGCCACGGTGCTGCGCGGGCTGCTCGACGGGTCGCGGACGGTCGAGGGGCTGGCCGTCGACGCCGACGCGCGCTGGGCCTTCCTCAACGGCCTGGTCGCGATCGGTGCGGCCGGTGACGCGGAGATCGACGCCGAGGCCGAGCGGGACGCCACCGCCACCGGCGCCCGGCGGGCTGCCACGGCGCGGGCGCTGCGGCCGACGGCGGAGGCCAAGGAGGAGGCGTGGAAGCGGGCCTTCCACGACGCCGACGTCCCCAACGCCGTGCACGAGGCGCTGGTGGCCGGGTTCTGGCACCCCGCGCAGCGCGAGCTCACTGCCGGGTACGTCGACCGCTACTTCGCCGAGATCGGCCCGATGTGGGAGCGCCGCCCGGGTGAGATCGCGAAGAACGCCGTCCAGTACCTGTTCCCGCCGGTGGTCGAGGAGCGCACGCTGCAGGCCGCCGACGCCTGGCTCGGGCAGGACGGCCAGCCCGCGCCGCTGCGCCGGCTGGTGACCGAGGGCCGCGACGGCATCGCCCGCGCGTTGCGCGCCCGGCAGCGGGACGCCGCCGCGAACTGACCCGCACGGCCGCCGAGGGCCCGGGAGGACGCCGTCCTCCCGGGCCCTC
>NZ_JBJGYP010000029.1:0-57014 GCF_054050055.1 Geodermatophilus sp. SYSU D00814 | reverse complement strand
CGCGGACCGGTCCGCGCCGCACCGGGGCTCGTCTACGTTGGCGGCCGGACGCGGCGGTCGGTGAACCCGCGGGACGGGGGGCGGGTGTGGGCAGGCGTGTCCGGTCGCACCTGCCGCCCGCCGGCGTGCTGGCCTCGCTGGCCGTCCTCGACGTGGTCGCCGGGCGCGAGGAGGTGCTCATCGGCCTGGTCGCGGTGGCGCCGCTCGTGGCCGCCGCCCTCACCGGGCGTCGCGCCACCGTCGTCTACGGCGTGCTGACCCTGCTCACCGCGGCCCTGCTGGGGGTCTACGACGAGCAGTACACGGGGCCCGCCCTCCCGGTCCAGGTCGTCCGGCTGGTGGCGATCGCCGTCGTGGCCGTGGTGGCCCTCGGGATCTGCCAGGTGCGGCTGCGGCGCGAGGCCGAGCTGGCCCGGGTCAGCGCCGAGGCGGCGTCGGCCCGGGCGTCCCTGGAGCTCGCGGAGAACCTGCAGCGTCACCTGCTCGGACCCCCGCCGGTGGTCCCGTCCCTGGAGTCCGCGGTGCGCTACCTGCCAGCCGTGCGCGAGACCCGGGTCGGCGGGGACTGGTACGACGCCCTCCCCGCGGCCGACGGCGGCACGGTGCTGGTGATCGGGGACGTCGCCGGCCACGACCCCCGGGCGGCGGCCGCCATGGCCGAGGTCCGCGGGATGCTGCGCGCGGTGGCCGTGGACGCCTCGTCCCCGGCCGGGGTCCTCGAGGCGCTGGACCGCGTGATGGCCCACCCGGCGGCGCCCGCGCTGGCCACCGTCGTGGTCGCCGTGGTCACCCCCACCGGCGAGGGCGCCGGGCTGCGGTGGTCCAACGCCGGCCACCCGCCGCCGGTGCTCGTCGGCGCGGACGGGGCGGTGCGGCTGCTCGCCCGCACCCCCGAGCCGCTGCTGGGCGTGGCGCCGGACACCGCCCGGACCGACGCCGAGCTCCTCCTGCGCCCGGGCGACACGCTGCTGCTGTACACCGACGGACTCGTCGAGCGACGGCACGGCACCCTGGACGAGGGCACCGCCTGGCTGGTCGAGGAGCTCGGCCGGTGCGCGCACGACCCCCTCGAGGAGCTCTGCGACCGGCTGCTGGCCACCGTGGCCCGCGTCGCCCGCCACGACGACGTCGCCCTGCTCGCCGTGCGGGTCCCCGGCTAGAGGACGGTCAGGTACCCCGGCGGGACGGCGTCGACCAGCCAGACGCCGTTGGCCGAGCGGGTGAACACGGCGCCGGCCGCGGCCAGCGCGGCGGCGTCGACCCGCAGGACGGCGGCCCGGCCGCGGCGCTCCCCCACCGCCCGGGCGGTGGCCTCGTCGGCGCTCAGGTGCACCGCGTGCCGCCGGCCCGGGCGCAGCCCCTCGGCGAGGACCGCGGGCAGGGAGCGCACCGGCGTGCCGTGGAAGAGGACGGCCGGCGGCTGCTCGGCGGCGTACCCCAGCGCGACCGGCACGCTGTGCCCCTGGCTCGCCCGGATCCGCGTGCCGGTGCCGTCGACGGCGAAGCGGCGCTTGTCGTTCGCCGCCACGACCCGGTCGAGGTCCTCGCGGGTCAGCGGCAGCCCGTGCGCGGCCAGGGCGGCGAGGAGCGCGTCGACGTCGACCCAGCCGGCGTCGTCGAGGGTGAGTCCCACGCTGTCGGGCCGGTGCCGCAGCACGTACGACAACCGCTTGCTGACCCGGACGACGTCGTCGGGCCCGGTGCCCCTGCCCACGCGGGCAGCCTGCGGGTCGGCCCCGCGCACCGCCACCGGGTTAGCGTCGGCACCCGACCGGAGCGGAGGCACGGGTGATCGACAAGCGGGTCGCGACGGTGGCCGACGCCGTCGAGGGCATCGAGGACGGCGCCACCGTGCTCGTCGGCGGCTTCGGCGCGTCGGGGGTGCCGGTGCAGCTGGTGCACGCGCTCCTCGACCGGGGCACCACCGACCTGACCGTGGTCACCAACAACGCCGGCTCCGGCGAGACCGACGTCGCCGCGCTGCTCCGCGAGCGGCGGGTGCGGAAGATCGTCTGCTCCTACCCGCGGTCGGCCGGGTCGGTCTGGTTCGAGGAGCGCTGGCGGGCCGGGGAGGTGGAGCTGGAACTGGTGCCGCAGGGGACGCTCAGCGAGCGGATGCGCGCCGCGGCCGCCGGGCTCGGGGGCTTCTTCACCCCGACCGGCGCCGACACCCGGCTCGCCGAGGGCAAGGAGGTGCGGGTGATCGACGGCCGCCGGCACGTGTTCGAGGAGCCGCTGCGCGGCGACGTCGCGCTGGTGAAGGCGGCGCGGGCCGACCGCTGGGGCAACCTGGTCTACCGCACCGCGGCGCGCAACTTCGGCCCGACCATGGTCGCGGCCGCCACGCTGTCCGTCGTCGAGGTCGACGAGTTCGTGGCGCTGGGCGCGCTCGACCCGGAGACGATCGTGACGCCGGGGATCTTCGTCGACCGCGTCGTCCGGGTGGGCCCGGCGTGAGGCCCGACCTGCGCCTGCCCGTGCGCGCCGTCGCCCGCCGGGTCGCCCGCGACGTCCCCGACGGCGCCTACGTCAACCTCGGCATCGGCCTGCCCACGCTGGTCGCCGACTGCCTGGGCAGCGACCAGGAGGTCGTCTTCCACTCGGAGAACGGAATCCTCGGCATGGGCCCGGCTCCGGTGCCCGGCGAGGAGGACCCCGAGCTGGTCAACGCCGGCAAGCAGCCGGTGACGCTGCTGCCGGGCGGGGCGTTCTTCCACCACACCGACGCCTTCCTCATGATGCGCGGCGGCCACCTCGACCTCACCGTCCTGGGCGCCTTCCAGGTGTCGGAGACCGGGGACCTGGCCAACTGGGCCACCGACGACGTCGCCCACCCGCCGGCGGTCGGCGGCGCGATGGACCTCGCCGTCGGCGCCCGGCGGGTGCTGGTGATGACGACGCACACCACCAAGCACGGCGAGCCCAAGCTCCTGCCGCGCTGCACCTACCCGCTGACCGCCGCCGGCGTGGTCGACCGCGTCTACACCGACCTCGCCGTCCTCGACGTCACCGGCGAGGGGTTCCTCGTGCGCGAGATGGTCGCCGGGCTCACCCGCGACGACCTGCAGGGCGCCACCGCGGCCCGGCTGTCCTTCGCCGACGACGTCGCCGTGCTCGTCCCCGGGTGAGCTCGAGTCGCACTCCGGCGGACGAGATCGGCGGTCTCGTGGCGATCGGGCGGTGATGGCCACGAGACCGCCGATCTCGCGGCAGCAGCCGGGGCTCAGGCCGCCGTCGCGGGGCGCGCCTCCTGCGCGAGGGCGGTCAGCGCCTGCTCGAAGCACTCCCGCGGCGGCTGCACCAGCCCCGCGCCGACCTGGCCGGTGCCGGCCACCCGCCCGGCCATGCCGGTGTTGATCTGCGGCAGCCAGCCGGTGCGGGCCACGGCGAGGACGTCGATGCCGGTCGGGGCGCCGCGGAAGCCCAGGATCGGGATCGCCATGGCCGGGTTCTCGGCGAGGGTGAGCTGGTACATCCGCTCGGTGGTGGCCAGCGCGTCGGGGACGGTGCCGCCGACGAACCGCACGATCGCCGGCGCCGCGGCCATCGAGAACCCGCCGACGCCGTAGGTCTCCATGATCGCGGAGTCGCCGATGTCGGGGTTGGCGTCCTCGGGGCCGTAGTCGCCGAGGAACAGGCCCACCGGGGTCTGCGCCGGGCCGGTGAACCAGCGGTCGCCGGTGCCCGCCGTCTGCACGCCGAACTCCGTGCCGTTGCGGGCCATCACCGTGACCATCGTCGACCCCGGGACGTCGCGGGCGGCGTCCATGGCCAGCTTCGCCGCCGGCATGCCGAGGTTGAGGAAGAAGTGCTCGTTGCCGCCGATGAAGCGCAGCGCCGCGGCGACGTCGTCGGACGGCGCGTCGAGCGCCACCAGGGCCGGCGACAGCTCGCGCAGGGTCATCAGCGAGCCGGCGCGGTTGCGGTTGTGCCCCTCGTCGCCCATCTGCAGCATCTGCGCGAGCACGGCCTTGACGTCGAGCGGCTCGGCCATCGACCGCACCGCCCGCGCCAGCAGCGGGCCGAGGACGTCGCGCATCCAGGCCAGCCGGGTGAGCACCTCCTCGCCGAAGGCGCCCATCCGCAGCACCTTGCCCAGGCCCTCGTTGAGGTTGCAGTAGGCGCGGCCGCCGTTGACCGGGTCCTCCAGGCACCAGGCCCACATCGACGGCGACGTCACGCCGGCCATCGGGCCCACCGCGGAGTGGTGGTGGCAGGGGTCGAGGGTCACCCCGCCGGAGGCCAGCAGCGCCTCGGCCTCCTCCACCGTGGCCGCCCAGCCCTCGAACAGGCAGGCGCCGAGGAGCGCCCCGCGCATCGGGCCCGACGCCGCCTCCCAGGTCAGCGGGGGACCGGAGTGCAGCAGCACGCGACCCTCGAGGCCGAGCACCTCGCCGGCGGGCCGCACGTCGGTCAGCACCGCCCCGGCCGCCAGCACCCGCTCGACCGCCGTCCGGTTGGCCGCGGCGCGGCGGGGGTCCAGCGCCAGCGCGGCGAGGTCGGCGGGGTCGCCGATCGCCGGCGGCCGCCAGTCGACGTCGGTCACCGCCGTCCCCTGCGCGCGCAGCGCGCCGGAGAAGACGTCGACACCGGCGGCCACCACCGCCGGCGGGCCGTCGAGCAGGCCACCCAGGCTCATCGCGCGTCTCCCAGCAGGTCGAGGGCGTGCCGCGTGGCCGCGGCGTTGGAGGCGAAGACGGCGGCACCGGCCGCGGCGAGGGCGTCGGCCTGCCGGCTCCAGCCCTGCGGGTCGGCCTCGGTGCCGACCAGCGCGACGACCACCGGCAGCTGCGCCCGCTCGCGGGCGGCGGCGAGGGCCGGGGCGAGGCTCGCCGCCGGGTCGGCGTCGGCGCCGTACCCGAGGACGACGTCGAGCAGCAGCACCGCCGGCTCACCCGAGGCGGCCAGCCGCGCGATCGCCTCCAGCCGCAGCGTGGGGTCGATCATCGGGTGCGCCCGGCCGACGGTGAGCGCGTCGTCGCCGAAGTCGACGACCACGTGACCGGCGGCCGACAGGTCCGTCCCGAGGTCGAGCTCCGGCCGCAGCGGGGTGTTGGAGCGGACGTCGCCGAGCACGGGCGCGGCCAGCAGCATCGCCTCGTCGGCGAGCGTGCCGCCGGAGTAGAAGCCCTTGAGGACCGCGCCGGGGAGCGCAGCGTCGTCCGGCCCCGGGCGCGACGGCCACCGCGGGACCTCCCGGCCCATGTCGGCCAGCAGCGCCTCGACGGCGGCGGTGAGGTCGGGCGTCCGCCGGCTCAGCGCCGCCGACCGCACCGGCGTGGCCAGCCCGTCGGCGGCCCGCGCCACGGCCTCGGCCACCGACGGGGCCGGGGGCTTGGAGACGACGAGCACCCGCTCGGTGGCGGGGTCGGCGTCGAGCGCGGCGAGGGCGTCGAGGGTGGCCAGTCCGCCGACCGCCTCGGACAGGTCGCGCCCGCCGACGCCGATGACGTGCGAGACGCCGACGCCGGCCGCGTCGAGCAGGCAGGACACCTGCTGCGCGCCGGTGCCCGAGGCGGCGACCACGCCGACCGGGCCGGGGCGGACGACGTTGGCGAAGCCGAGGGCGACGCCGGAGACGATCGCGGTGCCGCAGTCGGGCCCCATGACCAGGACGCCGGCCTCGTGCGCGGCGCGCTTGAGCGCGACCTCCTGCTCCACCGGGACGCCGTCGGAGAAGACCAGCACGCTGCGGCCCGCGGCGATCGCGTCGGCGGCCTCGAGCGCCGCGTACTGCCCGGGGACGCTGACGATCGCCAGGGCGGCGGCGTCGGGGGCGAGGTCGTCGAGACCGGCGCCGATCGTGCGGGCCGGCTGCGCGTCGGCCGTCGCCCGGGAGCGCTCGCGCTCGGACAGGGCGGCGTCGACGGCGGTCACCGCGGCGGCCAGGGCGTCGTCGTCGACCGCGCGGACGGCGATGAGCAGCTGGTCGGGCGAGGCCGCGCCCTCGGGCGCGAGCCCCATCCCCTCGGCGAGCTCGACGTTGAGCGGCGTGGCCATGGCCACCAGGACGGCGGTGACGCCGTCGCGCGCGCCGACGTCACGGCTGACCTGCATCAACCGGACCGAGTCGGCGTAGACGCCGCTGCGCAGGGAGACGTGCGAGACGCCCTCTCCGGGGCCTGGTGCGCTCACCTCGCCGACCGTACCGGGCGATCCCTCACCGGTGAGATACCCGCAGTGCAACGATCTTGTTGCACACCGGAGTTTTAGCGCTGAGGTACTTCCGCGCCTGTGAGACGCGTGACACTGTGACGGCCTCCCGGGGGTGGTGCACCTCCCGGCTGCGTCGGTTGGGCACGTCGAGGAGGTCCCCATGGCGTTCGGGTGGAAGCTGTACGGCGACGGGAAGACGCCGCCGCTGGGCGAGGCCGTCGCCCCCGACGAGCGGCTGTCGTGGCCGCGCACCGTCGGCATCGGCGCGCAGCACGTGGTCGCGATGTTCGGGGCGACGTTCGTCTTCCCGATCGTCATGGGGCTCGACCCCAACCTGGCGATCATGATGAGCGGGATCGCGACGATCATCTTCCTGCTCATCGTCAACAACAAGGTGCCGAGCTACCTGGGCACCAGCGCCTCGTTCGTCGGCGGCGTCGTCGCCGTCCGGGCGCAGGGCGGTGACTCCGGGGACGTCGTCGGCGCGATCCTGGTCTCCGGCGTCGTGCTGGCCCTCATCGGCGTGCTCATCCACTTCGCCGGCGTCCGCTTCCTGCACGCGATCCTGCCGCCGGCGGTGACCGGCGCGGTCGTGCTCCTCATCGGCTTCAACCTGGCCCCGGTGGTGGCCGGCATCTACTGGCCCCAGGACCAGTGGGTGGCGCTGGCCACGATGACCTTCGTCATCGTCGCCTCGCTGCTGCTGCGCGGCTTCTGGGCCCGCATCTCCATCCTGCTCGGCCTGGTCTTCGGCTACCTGCTGTCGATCCTGCTCGACGCGACCGCCGGCCAGATCACCTCGCCCGACGGCACCGGCGCGGTGGTCACCCGCGACCGGATCGACTTCGACACCGTCGGCCAGGCCGACTGGATCGGCCTGCCGGACCTCACCGCGCCCAGCTTCTCGCTGAACTTCAGCCTGCTGGTGCTGCCCGCCGTCATCGCGCTGGTCGCGGAGAACGCCGGCCACGTCAAGGCGGTCGCGGAGATGACCAAGCGCGACCTCGACCCCTACATGGGCCGGGCGATCGTCGCCGACGGCGTCGCCACCGTCGTGGCCAGCTCGGTGGGCGGCTCGCCCACCACCACCTACGCCGAGAACATCGGCGTCATGGCCGCCACCCGCGTCTACTCGACGGCGGCCTACTACGTGGCCGCGATCGTGGCGATCCTGCTGGGCCTGTGCCCGAAGTTCGGCGCGCTCATCAACATCATCCCGGGCGGCGTCCTCGGCGGGATCACCGTGGTGCTGTACGGGATGATCGGCCTGCTCGGCGCGAAGATCTGGAAGGAGAACCGCGTCGACTTCGCCAACCCGATCAACCTGGTGCCGCTGGCCGCGGGCATCATCATCGCCATCGGCAACGTGACCATGCAGATCACCGACAACTTCTCCCTCGGTGGCATCGCGCTGGGCACGATCGTGGCGGTCCTCGGCTGGCACGTCGCCCGCGCGCTGGCGCCGGCGGAGATGCGCGCCGCCCTCGTGGCCGAGCGCGAGTACCTCGGCGGCACCGGCCCCGCGCTGGGTCACACCGGCGCGCACGACCGCTCCCACACCGGGCGGCACGGGTACGACCCCGAGTACAGCCCCGACCCGTCGTCGGTCGACGAGGTCGGCCGGCCCGGCATCGACACCCGTAAGGGGACGCTCGACAGGTGAAACCGGCTCCCTTCCGCTACGCCGACCCCCGGTCCCTCGAGGAGGCACTCGACGTCCTCGCCGCCGAACCCGGCGCCAAGGTGCTCGCCGGCGGGCAGTCCCTGCTCCCGCTCCTGGCGATGCGGCTCGCGGCGCCGGCCACGCTGGTGGACATCAACCGGGTGCCCGGCCTCGACGCCGTCGAGGCCACCGGGGACGGCGTGCGGGTGGGAGCCCTGGTCCGGCACAACGGCCTCCTCCGCGACAGCCCCGACGCGACCGCCGCCGCCCGGGTCCAGCCGCTGCTGGCCCGGGCGACGGCGAACGTCGCCCACCCCGCCATCCGCAACCGCGGGACGACGGTCGGCTCGATCGCGCACGCCGACCCCTCGGGGGAGATGACCGCCGTGCTGGCGCTCACCGGAGGCTCGGTCACCGTGGCCACGCCGGGGGGCCGCTCGACCGTGGGCTGGCAGGACCTCTTCGTCGGCCCGCTGGAGACCTCGATCGCCGGCCCGGCGGTCGTCGTCGACGCGTTCTTCCCCGCGCTCCCCGACCGCTCCGGGACCGCCTTCGCCGAGATCTCCCGGCGCAGGGGCGACTACGCCGTCTGCGGCGCCGGCGTCGTCGTCACCCTCGACGAGGACCGCCGGGTCGCCGCCGTCCGGGCGTCCTACCTCTCGGTGGGGCTGGTGCCCGAGGTGCACGACCTCACCGAGGCCGTGGCCGGCAAGCCGGTCGACGGCGCCGACTGGGCCGCCGCCGGGGCGCTGGCCCGCACGCTGGTCGACCCCGACGGCGACATCCACGCCAGCGCCGACTACCGGCGGCTGCTCGTCGGCGTGCTGACCGAGCGGACACTGGCGGAGGCAGCAGCCGAGGCACGGGAGAGGACCGCCGCATGACCACGTCCGTCGACAGCGAGCGGACCGTCAACGTCACCGTCAACGGCGTCCTGCGCGAGGCCACCGTGCCCGTGCGCCGGGTGCTGTCGGACCTGCTGCGGGAGGACCTGCGGCTGACCGGCACCCACGTCGGCTGCGCGCACGGCGTGTGCGGGTCGTGCACGGTGCTCGTCGACGGCGCGCCGGTGCGCTCCTGCCTGGTGCTCGCCGTCCAGGTCGACGGCGCGGAGGTGACCACCGTCGAGGGGCTGGCCCGCGAGGACGAGCAGGGCGGGCAGGTGCTCCACCCGGTGCAGGAGGCCTTCCGCGAGTGCCACGCCCTGCAGTGCGGGTTCTGCACGCCGGGGTTCCTGGTCACCATCGCCGCCGGGCTCGAGGCCCGCGACACCGCGGCGGAGATCACCGAGGAGGAGGTCGACGAGCTCGTCGGCGGCAACCTCTGCCGGTGCACCGGCTACGCCAACATCAAGAAGGCCGTCCGGCACGCCGCCGCGACGATGAGGGACGGGCAGTGACCACCAAGCTGTTCGGCGAGCCGGTGCGGCGGCGCGAGGACGCCCGCCTGATCACCGGCAGGGGCCGCTACCTCGACGACCTCGGCGCCGGCGCGCTGGCCGCCGCCTTCGTGCGCAGCCCGCACGCGCACGCCCGCGTCACCGACGTCGACGTCGAGGCGGCGCTGGACGTCGAGGGCCTGGTCGCCATCTACACCTACGAGGACCTCACCGGCCCGATGGCCGAGCCGATGCCGGTGCTCATCCCGCACCCGCAGCTGCACGCGCCGCGCACCGGGTACGCCCTGGCCAACGGCGTCGTGCACCACGTCGGCGAGCCCGTCGTCATGGTCGTGGCCACCGACCGCTACGTCGCCGAGGACGCCGCCGACCGGATCGTGGTCGCCTACGAGGAGCTGCCGGTCGTCGTCGGGGTCGACGCCGCCCGGGAGGCCCGCGCGGCCGTCCACGACGACGTCCCGGACAACGTCGCCGCCCGGCACCACCAGGAGACCGGCGACGTCGAGCCGGCGCTGGCCGCCGCACCGCACACGCTGTCGTTCACCCAGTACATCGAGCGCAGCGCCTGCATGCCGCTGGAGGGCAAGGGCGTGCACGCCCGCTGGGACGCCGACGACGGCAGCCTGCGCGTGCACTCCAGCACCCAGGCCTCGACGTCGGTCCGCGCCGCGATCGCGGCCAAGCTCGAGCTGTCGCTGGACCGCGTCGAGGTGATCGCGCCCGACGTCGGCGGCGGCTTCGGCGTCAAGATCGTGCACCCGTGGCCCGAGGAGCTGCTGGTGCCGATGGCGGCCATCCGGCTCGGCCGCGAGGTGAAGTGGGCCGAGGACCGGCGCGAGCACTTCATCTCCAGCGCGCACGAGCGCCAGCAGCGGCAGGAGATCACCGTCGGCTTCGACGACGACGGCCGGATCACCGCGCTCGACGTGCACGTCTGGCACGACAACGGCGCCTACACGCCCTACGGGATCATCGTGCCGATCATCACGGCCACCCAGCTGGTCGGGCCGTACGCGATCCCCGTCTACCGGGTCGTCGTCGAGAGCGTCTACACCAACACCGTCATCGTCACGCCCTACCGCGGGGCCGGGCGGCCGCAGGGCTGCTACGCGATGGAACGGACGATGGACCGCATCGCCGACGCCCTCGGCCTCGACCGCGCCGAGGTGCGCCGCCGCAACCTCATCACCCCTGACCAGTTCCCCTACGACCACCGCCTGACCTTCCAGGACGGCCGGCCGGTCATCTACGACTCCGGGGACTACCCCGGCCTGCTCGACAAGCTCGTCGCGCTGGTCGGCTGGGACGAGGCCGCGGCGCTGCGGGCCGACGCGCAGGCCCGCGGCAGGCTGCTCGGGATCGGCATGGCGCTCTACGTCGAGGGCACCGGGCCCGGGCCCTACGAGGGCGGGCACGTGCAGGTGCTCGGCAGCGGCAAGGTGCTGGTCTCCACCGGTCTGACCTCGCAGGGCCAGGGGCACGAGACGGTCTTCGCCCAGATCGTCGCCTCCGAGCTCGGCGTGCCCATCGACGACGTCGAGGTGCACACCGGCGACACCCGCCGCTTCGGCTACGCCGTCGGCACCTTCGCCTCCCGCGCCGCGGTGATGAGCGGCAACGCCGTCGCGCTGGCCGCCCGCGGGGTCCGCGAGAAGGCCCTCCGGATCGCCGCCGACGTCCTGGAGGCCGACCCCGGCGACCTCGAGATCGACGAGGGCCAGGTGCAGGTCAAGGGCACGCCGGGGGCCTCGATCCCGCTGCGCACCGTGGCGGTGCTGTCCAACCCGCTGCGCTACGCCTTCGACGAGGCCGCCAAGCAGGCGACGCAGTTCGTCACCCACGACGACAGCAAGCCGCCGGTCGCCCCCGGGGACGCCCCCGGCCTCGAGCACCGCGACTACTACTCCCCCATCCGCTCCACGTTCGCCTCGGGCGCGCACGCGGCCGTCGTGGAGATCGACCCGCGGACGTGGGAGATCGACGTCGTCCGCTACGCCGTCGTGCACGACTGCGGCAACGTGGTCAACCCGATGATCGTCGAGGGCCAGGTGCAGGGCGGCGTCGCCCAGGGGGTGGGCGGGGCGCTGTACGAGCGGATGGCCTACGACGGCGACGGGCAGCTGCAGAACGCGTCGTTCATGGACTTCCTCATGCCCTACGCCTCCGAGGTGCCCGACATCGCGATCGACCACCAGGAGACGCCCTCGCCGCTGAACCCGCTCGGGATCAAGGGCGCCGGCGAGGCTGGCGTCATCCCCGGGACGGCGGCGATCGCCTCGGCGATCGAAGACGCGGTGGGCCGGCGGATCACCTCGATGCCGATCTCCCCCACCGAGCTGTACGACCTGATGAGAGACGAGACGGCGGAGCGCACGGCTGCCTCCCGGCAGACGTCGCCCCAGACGGGAGTGCCTGCGTGAACCTCGACGGCTCGGCGGTGCTGCACGGCTCGCCCGAGGAGGTCTGGACGGTCATCACCGACCCCGCCGTCCTGGCGCGGACCATCCCCGGCTGCGAGTCGCTGGAGCGGACCGGCGAGGACGAGTACCGGATGGACGTCTCGGTGGGGGTCGGCGCGATCCGCGGGACCTACGCCGGGGAGGTGCGGCTGAGCGACCAGCAGCGGCCCTCGTCCTACGTGATGCACGCGTCCGGCGCCGGCGCGCCGGGCAACGTGCGCGCGACGGTGCGGATCGACCTCGAGCCCACCGACGAGGGGACGACGCTCACCTACTCGGCCGACGCCGTCGTGGGCGGGCCGGTGGCCGGGGTCGGGCAGCGGATGATGACCGGCGTCGCGAAGCGGATGGCCGGCCAGTTCTTCGCCGCGATCGACCGGGAGCTGACCTCCGGTGCACCGGTGGGGACCGCACCGGCGGCGGCCCGCGCCACCTCGACGGCGGTCAGCGCGACCGACGCTGCGCCCGCGGTCCCGGCGGGGACGCCGGCCGCGCCCGAGCCGCAGGTGTTCCGCGGGACGAAGGCCCCCGCGCCCGCGCCGTCGTCGGACGTGCGGACCCTCGCGGCCGGCGCGCTCGGTGGCGCCGGGCTCACGCTGCTCGGCGTCCTCGTCGGCTGGCTGCTGGGCCGCCGCCGCTGACCACCCCGTGACGAACCCGTGACGAACCCGTGACGAGGCCCCCCGACCACGGTCGGGGGGCCTCGCTGCGTCCCCGGGTGCGCGGACGCGCCGAGGGCGGCCCCGGCGGGTGCCGGGACCGCCCTCGGGCGGGTGGTGTCAGCCGCCGCAGATGTCAGCCGGGAAGCTGGCGTCGCAGCGGTTGGCCCGGAACTCCAGACCCGGACCGGGGTCGACGATGAACGGGTTGGTCGGGGACGCCTGCCCGACGAAGATGTCCATCTGACCGGGCTGGAACGTCGGCGGGACGAACCCGCGGTTGTCACCGAACCAGTTCGCGACGACCTTGACGTCGGTCACCAGACCGGGGATGTCGTCGTCCGGGTTCGGGTCGGAACCCGGCGGCTGCGCGAAGCTGAGCAGGACCAGCCCACCGGGCGGGAAGGTCAGCGGGGGCGGCGGCGGCGCTCCCGGCGCCGGCGGCGGCGGGATGAACTGGGCCGGCGGGATCGTCGGGTTGTGGTCCTTGATGACGTTGGCCGTCAGCCGCACGTTCGCGGCGTTCACCACGGCCATGCCGACACCGGAGATGCGCTGGTCACCGGCGCGTCCCTGCAGGCACCACCGGTTGTTGGCCTGCGACACGTTGCCGTTGATCTTCCAGTCGCCGGCCTCGACGTTGTCCGGGGCGCCGGGGGTCTCCGTCGTGGCGTCGTCGAAGGTGAGGATCCCGATGCAGTTGCCGCTGACGTGGTTGCCGTCGACCCGGCCGCCGCTGGCCTCCCGCAGGAAGACACCGAGGTTGTAGTTGCGGACCCGGTTGCCGGCGACCAGCGCCCGCGAGTCCGCGGAGTCGCCGATCGAGATGCCCGCGGTGCCGGAGTTCGGCGCCTCGCCCGGGCCGGCCCGGTCGATGCCCTCCTCGACGTTCCCGACGATGTGGATGTTGTGCGAGTTGCCCGCGAAGATGCCGTACCGGTCGTGGCCGAGGCCCTTGGTGCCGGTGACGGTGAACCCGTCCGCGCCCCAGGCGGAGATGCCGTTGGCCGGGTGGTTCTGCGTCTGCAGGTCCTTCACCACCACGCGGGAGTCCGGGTCCAGGAAGAACAGCCCGGAGAGGTTGTCGCGCAGCGTGGCGTCGTCGTCCTCGCCGTCGGCCTCGTTCTGCGCCTCCCAGCACGCCTGGCCCGGCTCGAGGTCGTAGCTGTCGTCCGGCGCCTGGATGATCGTCTGGTCGCGCCCGGCGCCCCGGATGGTCAGGCCCTTGCCGTCGATGCAGACGGCCTCGGTGTAGGTGCCCGGGGCGATCCGGATGGTGTCGCCCGAGCGCGCCTGGTCGACGGCGGCCTGGATGGACTCGCCCTCCCGGACGTCCCACATCCGCCCGCCGCCACCGTGCGCCGAGGCGACCCCGGGGAGGGCGCCGAGCACCATCGCGCCGGCGCCGGCCACCGCGAGCGTGCGCACCGCCCGGCCGCGGAACCTCGTTCCGGTCGTGTTCGTCGTTCGTTCCATCAGTGGCCTTCCTGGCGTCTGAGGAAGTCCCGGAGCGGCCGAGAGCGCCGGCTCGGAACCTGTGAAGTGCCTGGCAACGCGGCACACACTCCCTGGGGACCCGGCGCCGTCCAACGGGTCAGGGGTATGAACCTGTGCGCGCCTCAGGTAGTAGGTCCGCCTGGGGAGGGGTGTCGTGCGACCGCCGGATCGGCGCCGGTTCCGCCACGGGGTGCACCGGTGGGTCCTAGGTCCCGCGACCCGGGTCGGAAGTGCAGCGGACACTCGTGGCGGCTCGACACCGCGGCACCGCCCCGGGCAGTCTCCGGCCATGCACACCGCCACGGGGACCGCCGGGCCGCGGCCTGCGCCGGGCTCGACGACCGCCCGGGCGCCGGGCACCCGCCCGCACGACGACGACCCGGTCGTCACCACCGACCGGCTGACGAAGCGCTACGGCTCGCGGACCGTCGTCGACGCGCTGTCGCTACGGGTGCGCCGCGGGGAGGTGTTCGGGTTCCTCGGCCCCAACGGGGCGGGCAAGACGACGACGCTGCGCATGCTGCTCGGTCTGGTGCGCCCGACCAGCGGGTCGGCGACCGTGCTGGGGCGCCCGGCCGGCGCGTCGGTCGCGCAGGTCGGGGCGCTGGTCGAGGGGCCGGGGCTCTACCCCTACCTCTCCGGCCGGGACAACCTGCGCGTGCTGGCCCGCTACGCCGGCGTGGGGGCCGACCGGGTGGCCGCGGTGCTCGACACGGTCGCCCTCACCGACCGCGCCGGCGACCGCTTCGGCACCTACTCGCTCGGCATGAAGCAGCGGCTGGGGATCGCCGCCGCGCTGCTCAAGGACCCCGCGCTCGTCGTGCTCGACGAGCCCACCAACGGCCTGGACCCCGCGGGCATCACCGAGGTCCGCACGCTGCTGCGCCGGCTGGTCGCCGAGGGCCGCACGGTGGTGCTCTCCAGCCACCTGCTCGGCGAGGTCGAGCAGATCTGCGACCGGGTCGCGGTGGTGGCCTCGGGGCGGTTGCTGGTCGAGAGCAGCGTCGAGGAGCTGCGCGGGCTGGGCCGGCTGGTCGTCGACGCCCGGCCGCTGGACACCGCCGTCGCCGTCGCCGGGCGGCTGCTGGGGCCCGACCGGGTCTCGGTGGTCGACGGCGCGCTGCACCTGCAGGCCGCGCCGGAGGAGACCGCGGCGGTCAACCGCGCGCTGGTCACCGCCGGCGTCGACGTCACCGGGCTGCGCCAGGAGGCGCGCACGCTGGAGGAGGTCTTCCTGCAGCTCACCGACGTCGACGGGGCGAGGCCACCGGAGCCCGCACCGCGCCCGCGGCGGCTGCGCCGGGGGACCCGGTGAGCGCCGCCGCCGCACCGCTGGCGCTGCCGGCTCGGCGGACCTCGGGGTCGCTGCCGGCCATCGTCGGCGCCGAGCTGCTCAAGCTCGCCCGCCGGCCGGCCACCTGGGTGCTGCTGGGGCTGTGGCCGGCGCTGCAGCTGGTGTTCAGCCTGGTCATCCCCTACGTCAGCTACTCGCGCGGGTCCTCCTACGAGGGCAGTCCGCCGGAGGCCCTGCTGGCCAGCACGCTGCCCGACCGGCTGGTCGGCAACGCGCTGTCGGGGCTGCCGCTGTTCGGCGGCGCGCTGCTGCTGACCCTCGGGGCGCTGCTCGCCGGCAGCGAGTACGGCTGGGGGACGCTCAAGACGCTGCTCGCCCAGGGGCCGCGGCGGACCACCGTGCTCGCCGGGCAGCTGCTCGCCCTGGTCACCGTGCTCGCCGGCACGGTCGCGGTCAGCCTGGCGCTCACCGCCGGGGTCAGCGCGCTGATCGCCGGCGCGGAGTCGGCACCGGCCGACTGGCCCGGTGCGGCCGAGATCGCCCGCGGCTTCGGCGGCGGCCTGCTGGTGGCCACCACCTGGGGCGCGCTCGGCGTGCTGCTCGGGACGGCGCTGCGCGGCACCGCGCTGGCGATCGGCCTGGGGCTGGTGTGGGTGCTCGCCGTCGAGAGCCTGGTCGTGAACGTCGCCGCACCGCTGCTGGGGTTCTTCGAGACCGCGCAGCAGGCGCTGCCGGGGGTGAACGCAGGGTCGCTGGTGGCGGCGCTGGCCGGGTCGGCCACCCCGGTCCGCACACCCGGTGTGGTGGCGGTGGTCGGCGGCGGCCAGGCGGCGTGGGTGCTGGGCGCCTTCCTCGCCGCGGCGGTCGCGCTGACCGCGCTGCTGCTCACCCGCCGCGACCTCTCGTGACGGACGGGAACCGACCTCCCGGGCAGGGGGGTCCTCCCTCAGAAGGCC
Source organism: Geodermatophilus sp. SYSU D00814 (assembly GCF_054050055.1). Taxonomy (NCBI): domain Bacteria; kingdom Bacillati; phylum Actinomycetota; class Actinomycetes; order Geodermatophilales; family Geodermatophilaceae; genus Geodermatophilus; species Geodermatophilus sp. SYSU D00814. The sequence goes on along the minus strand of NZ_JBJGYP010000029.1, from coordinate 40,931 downwards.
GGTGAGCGGTCCCGGTTGACCAGGATGGCCAGCTGGGTGCGGCTGCGGACCCCGAGCCGCCGCATCGAGGCGGTGAGGTGGCTCTTGACCGTGGCCAGGCTCAGGAACAGCCGGCGCGCGATCTCCTCGTTGCTCAGCCCCTGCGCCACCAGCTCGGCGACGTCGCGCTGCCGGTCGGTGAGCCGGTCGAGGACGCGCTCGGGGACCTGGGCCGGCGCCGCGGGGTCGGCGAGGTAGCGGACGAGCTCGCTGGTGGCCGAGGAGTCGATGGCCGGCTCGTGGCGGGAGAGGGCTCGCACGGCCTCGACCAGCCGGGCGGCGCAGGAGCGCCGGGGCAGGTAGCCGCGGACGCCGGCCCGCAGCACCTCGACCAGCTCGGCGCCGGGGTCCTCCCGGCGCTCGGCGAGCACCAGCACCGACGTCCCGCGGTGGCAGAGGTCGCGCAGCAGCGGCAGCGTGGCGCCCTCGACCAGGCCCTGCCGGGCGACGACGACCTGCACCGGCACGTCGGCGGCGGCGCTGAGCGCCCCGGGCAGGTGCTCGGTCTCGGCGACGACGGCCATGTCCGGCTCGGCCTCGAGGACCACGCGCAGGCCCAGGCGGAAGACCTCCTGGTCCTCGCACAGCAGGATGCGCACGAGGCTCGACGGCGGACGGGCGAGCAGAGGGCGGACCGGCCGCGGCGCCGGCCGGGCACGCGGGGGACCCACGTGCCCGGGCGCGGTCGTGCCCGGGCCGTGCGGACGGTGCAGCCGCGGCGCCACCCTGCTCGGGACGTCGTCGGAGTTCATCCTGTTCCCCCTGTCCGGTCGGTGACGGGGTGGAGGCCGGTTTCTCCAGCCGCGAGCGGTACCCGTCCGTCTCACGAACGGGGGCGAACCGTAGCGCGCAATCAGTCTGTGCAGGCTGGAACTGTGCACGGGAGCCACAGCCCGCGTCCAGGCTCCTGCCAGGAAGTTCGGTGACACTCCGTGCCCGTCGGTCGGCCAGTACGGAGAGTGACTCTTCCCACACGGAGATCACCCGTTGGCGGGACCAACCTGGCGGCCGTCACCGGGCCGGGTCGCGCGGTTGACGTGGATGGCGAGCTGCGTGCGGTCGCGCAGGCCCAGCCTCCGCAGCGCCACGGTGATGTGGCCCTTGACGGTGGCCCGGCTCACCTGCAGCCGGGCGGCGATCTCCGCGTTGGTCAGCCCCTCGGCCACCAGTTCGGACACCGCCTGCTGACGCGCGGTGAGCGGGTTGCGGTCCGCGGACTCCCCGCCCGGCCGCCCGCCGTCGAGGTGGTGCAGCAGCTCACCGGTGACGGTGGCGTCGAGCAGGGTCTCGCCCCGCAGCACCGCCCGCACGCCGTCGACCAGGCGCTCGGAGCTCACCGTGGTGTGCACGTAGCCGCGGGCGCCGGCACGCAGCGCTTCGACCATGTCGCCGCCGCTGCCGGCCTCGCCCAGCAGCACGACCCGGGTGCCCGTGGCGGTCAGCGCCCGGACGAGCTCGGGGATCCCGGGGCCCTGGGTCCCCAGCCCCACCAGCGTGATCTCCGGCCGCAGCTCGGCGGCCAGCGTCAGGGCGGCGTCGGCGTCACCGGCCTCGGCGACCACGACCAGGTCCGGCGCCCAGCGCAGCACCGCCCGCAGACCGGTCCGCAGGACCTCGTGGTCGTCGCAGATCAGCACCCTGGCCGGCGGGACGCCCCCGTTCTGGGCATCTCTCGGCGGAGGGACTCGTCCCTCCAACTCGCCGCCCATGCGTCTGCTCCGCTCAGGTCCGGCGCCCGGCGCCCCCATACCTGAGACGGACCCTAGAGACGGGACGCGACCGTCCGCCACCGTCCGTGACCCCACGGTGCTCAAACGGGGGACCGGTTCATACCCGAGTCGTGGTCCCCCGATCCCGGAGACGGGGCAGTTCCCCCTGCGGGCGCAGAGCCGGGGGGTGCGGACCCCCCCACCCGGTGTCCACCCCCGGTTGACCAGCCCCTCCACCCCCGGGAGCCCTCGCAGGATCCGACCCCTGGCCGGTGTCCCGGGGAGGTCCGACGGCCCTAGCGTCCCCGGTCATCCGTCCCTGGCCCGCCGGCTCCCGGCCGGCCCCGCAGCGACGCTGGAGTGCCCGTGCACCAGACCATGATCATCGCGAGGATGAACCCGGGTGACGCCGACCGCGTCGCCGACGTCTTCGCCCGCTCCGACGCGACGTCGATGCCGCAGGAGATCGGTGTGACCCACCGGTCCCTGTTCACCTTCCACGAGCTCTACGTCCACCTCATCCAGTTCGACCGCCCGCCGGGTGAGGCCATGCGCGTGGCGCAGGCGCTGCCGTCCTTCCGCTCGGTGAGCGAGGAGCTGCGGCCCTACATCACCGCCTACGACCCCGGCTGGCGCTCGCCCCAGGACGCCATGGCCCGCCGCTTCTACGAGTGGTCGGCCGAGCGGTGACCGCGACGACCCCGGCCCGCCGCCCGACGGCGGCGGCCGGCTCGGCCGACTGGGTCAGCTGCCCGAGCTGCGGCTGGCTGCTCTACCGCAAGCGCCTCGAGCGCAACCTGTCGGTCTGCCCCGAGTGCGACCACCACCTGCGGCTGGGCGCGCGCGCCCGCATCCGGCTGCTCGCCGACCCGGGCACCTTCGACGAGCAGACCTGCCCGCCGGGACCGCCGGACCCGCTGTCCTTCAGCGACCTGCGGGACTACCACGACCGGCTGATCGAGGCCGCGGCCCGCTCGGGTGAGTCGGAGGCGGTCGTCGCCGGCACCGCCCGCATCGGCGGCACCGAGGTCGTCCTCGCCGCGATGGACTTCGGCTTCCTCGGCGGCAGCATGGGCATCGAGGTGGGGCGCCGCGTCAGCGCCGCCGCCGACCTCGCCGTCGAGCGCCGGCTCCCCCTGGTCGTCGTCTGCGCCAGTGGCGGCGCGCGCATGCAGGAGGGCGTCTTCTCGCTGTTCCAGATGGCGCGGGTCAGCCAGGCGTTCGCGCAGCTGCGCGAGTCGGGGCTGCTGTCGGTGTGCGTGCTCACCGACCCCACCTACGGCGGGGTGTCGGCCTCCTTCGCCACGCTGGCCGCCGTCCTGGTCGGCGAGCGCGGCGCCCACGTGGGGTTCGCCGGCCCCCGGGTCGTGCAGGAGACCATCCGCGCCGAGCTGCCCAGCGACTTCCAGACGTCGGAGTTCCTGCTGGCGCACGGGCTGGTCGACCGGGTGGAGAGCCGGGCGGAGCTGCGCCCGCTGCTCGCCCGTCTGCTCGACCTGCACGGCCGCCCGGTCCTCCCCCGCTCCGGCACCGCCGCCGCCCGCACCGAGGTCGTCGCCGAGCCGGTGACCGCCGACCCCGGGACCGTCCGCGACGCCGACGCCTGGGACGTCGTCCAGCGGGCCCGGGTCGCCGGCCGGCCGACGACGTTGGACTACCTGCACACCGCCTTCGACGACTTCGTCGAGCTGCACGGGGACCGCGCCTTCGCCGACGACCCCGCGATCGTCGGCGGCGTCGCCTCGCTCGACGGGCGCCCGGTGGTGGTCATCGGCCACGAGAAGGGCCACTCGGTCCGCGAGCGCGTGGCCCGCAACTTCGGCATGCCGCACCCCGAGGGCTACCGCAAGGCGATGCGGCTGATGGCGCACGCCGAGGCCTCGGGCCTGCCGGTGGTCACCCTCGTCGACACCCCCGGCGCCCACCCGGGCCCGGCGGCCGAGGAGCGCGGCCAGTCGCACGCCATCGCCGAGACGATCATGCGCAGCAGCCGGCTGCGGGTCCCGGTGGTCTCCGTGCTGACCGGTGAGGGCGGCAGCGGCGGGGCCCTGGCGCTGTGCACCTCCGACCGGCTGCTGGTCCTGGAGAACGCCTACCTGTCGGTGATCAGCCCGGAGGGCTGCGCGGCGATCCTGTGGCGGACGGCGTCGGCCGCCCCCACCGCCGCCCGCGCCATGCGGCTGGGCGCGCCCCACCTGTGCGCCAGCGGCATCGCCACCTCCGTGGTGACCGAGCCGCCGGGCGGGGCGCACGCCGACCCCCTCGACGCGGCCCGGCGGGTCCGCGCGGCGCTGGTCGCCGACCTCGACGAGCTGTGCCGGCTCGACGTCGCCACGCTGCTGGCGCTGCGCACCCGGCGGCTGTCGCGGATCGGCGGGGACGAGGCCCGACCACTGCGCGTCGTGCCCGTGTCGACGGGAGGGGACGACCGTGCGGCCGGCTGAGCTGCCCCCGCGGCCCGGAGCGGGCGGCGCGGAGGAGCGCGACGACGCGACGCGGTCGCTGCAGGAGGAGATCGTCGACCTCGCCCGCGCGCTGCCCGGGCCGCTGCGCCGGCTGACGGTGCGCAGCGGCGACCGGTCGGTGGAGGTGGAGTGGGCCGCCGACGTCGTCGTCGCCCCGGCCGTCCCCGCACCCGCCGCGGCCCCGGCGTCCGGCGCGCTGCAGGCGGTGGCCGCCACCCCGGCGGCCCCGGAGCCGCCGGCCGCCGCGCCGGAGGTCCCGGAGGGGACCGTCCCCGTCCGGGCGCCGCTGGTGGGCACCTTCTACACCGCCCCCTCTCCCGGCGCCGAGCCGTTCGTGCGGGTCGGCGACGAGGTGGAGGCCGGTCAGACGCTCGGGATCGTCGAGGCGATGAAGCTGATGAACCCGATCGTGGCCGACGCCGCGGGCGTGGTGACCGAGGTCCGGGTGGGCGACGCCGAGTCGGTCGAGTACGACCAGGTGCTGCTCCTGCTCCGGCCACCCGGGGGGCCGCGGTGATCGGCCGGCTGCTCATCGCCAACCGCGGTGAGATCGCCGTCCGCGTCGCCCGGGCCTGCCGGGAGCTCGGCATCGAGGTCGTCGCCGTGCACTCGACGGCCGACCGCGACTCCGCCGTGGTGGAGATGGCCGACGAGGCGGTGCACATCGGGCCGCCGGCGCCGCGGGCGAGCTACCTGCACGTGCCCAACCTCATCGAGGCGGCGCTGCGGACCGGGGCCGACGCCGTCCACCCCGGCTACGGCTTCCTCTCCGAGGACCCCGACTTCGCCGAGATCTGCGACAAGGAGGGGCTGACCTTCGTCGGCCCGCCGCCCGAGGTCATGCAGCAGATGGGCAACAAGGCGACGGCGCGCAAGCTCATGGCCGCCGCCGGGCTGCCGCTGCTGCCCGGTGTGGTCGACCCGGTCCGCACCGCCGAGGAGGGGATGCGGTTCGCCGCCGACATCGGCTACCCGGTGATCATCAAGGCGGCGGCCGGCGGCGGCGGGCGCGGGATGACCGTCGTCCGCGGGCCGGAGGACTTCGCGGAGGCGTTCACCACCACCCAGACGGTGGCCCGCGCGGTGTTCCGCGACCCCACCGTCTACGTCGAGCGCTACCTGTCCGGCGCCCGGCACGTGGAGGTGCAGGTCCTCTGTGACTCCCACGGCTCGGGCGTCTCCCTCGGCGAGCGGGACTGCTCGCTGCAGCGGCGGCACCAGAAGCTGCTGGAGGAGGGCCCGGCCGGGCACCTGTCCCCGGCGCAGCGGGCCGAGCTCGGCGAGATGGCCGTCCGCGGCGCGCTGTCGGTCGGCTACTCCGGCGCCGGCACCGTGGAGTTCCTCGTCGACGACGCCGGGCGCGCGTACTTCATGGAGATGAACGCGCGCATCCAGGTCGAGCACCCGGTCACCGAGCTGCTCACCGGCGTCGACCTGGTCCGCGAGCAGCTGCTGGTCGCCGGCGGCGAGCGGCTGCGGCTGCGGCAGGAGGACGTCGTCGTCCGCGGGGCGGCGATCGAGTGCCGGATCAACGCGGAGGACCCCGCCCGCGGGTTCGCCCCGGCGCCCGGCCGGCTCGACGTGCTGCGGGTGCCCGACGGCCCGTGGACGCGCTTCGACACCGGCTACCGGCAGGGCGACGAGGTCAGCCCGCACTACGACTCGCTGCTGGGCAAGCTCGTCGTCTGGGCCCCCGACCGCGAGCAGGCGTTGCGCCGGATGGACCGGGCGCTGGCCGAGCTGCGCGTCGAGGGACCCGGCGTGCACACCACCACCGCCCTGCACCGCGCCATGCTGCGCGACCCCGACGTGCGCGCCGACCGGCACGACGTCCAGTTCCTCGACCGCCGGCTGCCCGACCTGGTGGCCCGCGCCGAGCTCATCGCCGCGTGCCCGGAGCCGGCCCTGCCGGCCGCCCTGCGCGGCCCGCTGCACCTCGTCCCGGACGGCGACCCCGCCGTCCCGGCATCCCGTCCGCACCCCCGTCCCGAGGAGGACACCGCCATGACCGCCTTCAGCCAGACCGACCTCATGCAGCTGCTCACCGAGAAGGCGGGCCTGCCGCAGGAGTCGCACACCACCGACCCCGACGCCCGCTTCGCCGACGTGGGGCTGGACTCCCTGGCCTTCCTGTCCCTGCAGACCGCCCTGCAGGACCGCTTCGGCACCGAGCTGCCCGACGACAGCGCCGACCGCTACACGTTCGGCGAGATCGTCGAGGCCGTCCGCGCCGCCCAGGCCCAGCCCGCCTAGACCCGAGAGGACACCGACGTGACGAGCACCGACAGCCCCCAGACCGCGACCGTCGGCCACACCGACAACTCGATCCTCATCGACGCCGACATCGACCACGTCTGGACGATGACCAACGACCTGGCGTCCTGGCCGGACCTGTTCACCGAGTACCGCTCGGTGGAGATCCTCGAGTCCACCGACACCTGGTTCCGCTTCCGGCTCACCATGCACCCCGACGAGTCCGGCCGGACCTGGAGCTGGGTGTCCGAGCGCACCCTCGACCCGGCCGCGCGCGAGGTCCGCGCCCGCCGCGTGGAGCCCGGGCCGTTCGAGTTCATGGACATCCACTGGAGCTACACGCCGGAGGGCAGCGGCACCCGGATGCGCTGGGTGCAGGACTTCCGGATGCGGCCGGAGGCCCCCATCGACACCGAGGGCATGACCCGGCGGATCGACGCGAACAGCAAGGTGCAGATGTCGATCATCAAGGACAAGGTGGAGGCCGCGGCACCGGAGCAGGAGCGGTGAGGTGAGCGGCGCGCGGGGTCCCGCGGTCCTCCTCCCCGGCGAGGAGGGCTCCCGGCCCGGGATGGTCGACCCGTGGCTGGCCGACCCGGTGGCGGCAGCCACCGTGACCGAGGTCGACGCCGTCGTCGGCCGCGACGTCGCCGCCTGGTGGCGGGACCCCGCGACCGCACCCGATCCCGTCGCGACCCACCTCGAGGTGGTCGTGACCGGAGTCGCCGGCTTCCGCTCGCTGGCCGCCTCCGGGCTGCGGCCGGTGGTGGTCGCCGGCCACGGCGTCGGCGAGTACGCCGCCCTCGTTGCCGCCGGTGCGCTCCGGCTCGACCAGGTCGTCGAGCTGGTGCACTGGCGCGCGGAGCTGCTGGGCCTGGCCCCGCGGCCCTCCTGCGCGGGCCTGGCCGCGGTCCTCGGGCACGACGCCGAGGCCGTCGCCCGCTCCGCGATCGCGGTCGCCGGGGTGGACGGGCCGCTGTGCCTGGCCGCCGTCGACGGCCCCGAGCGGGCGGTGCTGGCCGGCAACCGCGCCGAGCTGGCCCACGCCGGCGAGCTGGTCCGCGCGGCCGGGCTGGAGCTGGTCCGGCTGCCCGGCCGGGCGCCCTGCGGCGGTCCGCTGGTGCAGAAGGTGGCCACCCACCTGGCCACCGCGCTGAGCGACCTGGACTGGTCGGTGCCCGACGTGCCGGTGGTCCCCAACGCCGACGGCGAGCCGACCCGTGACCCCGACCGGCTGGCCGCGGCGCTGCGCCGCCACCTCACCGCGACCGTGCTCTGGGAGGCCACCTCCCGGGTGCTGGTGGACCTCGGCGCCACCTCGGCGGTCGAGGTCGGCGCCGAGCCGGTGCTCGGTCCGCTCGTCCGCCAGGTCCACCCGGGCCTGCCGGTCTCCCTGGCCTCCGGGCCCGGGGTCCCCGTCCCCATCGACGTCCCGGGTCCCGCGCTCGCGGGCTCCCTGCCCGCCTGACCCGGACCCACCCGAACCGCCCGACTCCCTGAGGAGAGAGATGACGACCATCCAGCACGCCCCGGCCGTCCCGACGCGCTGCGGCCCGACCGTCCACCGCGCCGACACCGCCCCCAACCGCCGTCGCGGCGGGGACATCCGGGTGCTGCTCTCCCCGGCCAGCGTCGGCTCGACCGCGGGCTTCATGGGCACCCTGACCCTCGAGCCCGGCGAGATCGTGACCGAGCACTGGCACCCGTACTCCGAGGAGTTCCTCTACTGCCAGGAGGGCGACGTCCTCGTCACCCTCGACGGCGAGGAGCGGCGGCTGGTCGCCGAGTCCGCCGTGCACATCCCGATCGGGGTGCGCCACCGCATCGTCAACGACACCGCGACGACGGCGACCTTCGTCTTCCTCTGCGGCCCGCTGGCGCCGCGGCCCGACCTGGGTCACGTGGACACCGAGCCCGCCCCGGGCGTGCGGTGACCGCCGGCACGCGCCGCGTCGTCGTCACCGGCATCGGGGTGGTGGCGCCCGGCTCCATGGGCCGCGAGGGCTTCTGGGACATGATCACCGCCGGCCGGACGGCGACCCGGCGGATCACCTTCTTCGACCCGACGCGGTTCCGTTCCCAGGTCGCCGCGGAGGTGGACTTCGACGGCCGCAAGCTGGGCCTGTCCGCCCAGGAGGTCCACCGCAACGACCGCTTCGTGCAGATGGCGATGGTGGCCGCGGACGAGGCGGTCGCCGACAGCGGGCTGCGGTTCGGGGTCGGCGGCGCCACCGACGCCCCCGACCCCGACCGGGTCGGCGTCACCCTCGGCAGCGCCGTCGGCGCGACGATGCGGCTCGAGCAGGAGTACGTGTCGGTCAGCGACGCCGGCCGACTGTGGGAGGTCGACCCGCGCTACGCCTCCCGGTACCTGATGCACGCCCTGGTGCCCAGCTGCGGCGCCACCGAGCTGGCCGTCCGCTTCGGCGCGCACGGCCCGGCCACGGTGGTCTCCACCGGCTGCACCTCGGGCATCGACTCGATCGGCTACGGCGCCCAGCTGGTGGAGGACGGCGACGCCGACATCGTGCTGGCCGGTGCCAGCGACGCCCCGATCTCGCCGATCTCGATGGCCTGCTTCGACACCATCCGGGCCACCACCGACAGCAACGACGACCCGGAGCACGCCTCCAAGCCCTTCGACGCCCGGCGCAACGGGTTCGTCATGGGCGAGGGCGCGGCCGTGCTGGTGCTCGAGGAGCTCGAGCACGCCCGGGCCCGCGGTGCCGAGGTCTACTGCGAGGTCACCGGGTACGCCAGCCGGTGCAACGCCTTCCACATGACCGGCCTCAAGCCCGACGGCCTGGAGATGGCCGAGGCGATCACCGTCGCGCTCGGCCAGGGCCGGATCGACCCCGACGAGGTCGGCTACGTCAACGCCCACGGCTCGGGGACCAAGCAGAACGACCGGCACGAGACGGCGGCGGTCAAGCGCAGCCTGGGCCCGGCGGCCGGCCGGGTCGCGATGAGCTCGATCAAGTCGATGGTCGGCCACTCACTGGGCGCCATCGGGTCGATCGAGGTCGCCGCGACCGCGCTCGCGGTCAGCCGCGGGGTGCTGCCGCCCACGGCCAACTACGAGGTGCCCGACCCCGAGTGCGACCTCGACTACGTGCCGAAGGTGGCGCGCGAGCAGAAGGTCGACGTCGCCATCTCCGTGGGCAGCGGCTTCGGCGGGTTCCAGTCGGCGATCGTGCTGGCCTCGCCCACCCGGAGGGAGTCGTGAGCAACCTGCTCGTCACCGGGATCGGCGTCGTCGCCCCCACCGGGGTCGGTGTCGAGGAGCACTGGGCCTCGCTGGTGCGCGGGGAGCCCGCGATCCGGCCGGTCGAGGGCTTCGACGCCGCCCGATACGGGATCACCCTCGCCGGGCAGGTGCGCGACTTCGTGCCCGCCGACCACGTGTCGCCGCAGCTGATGGTGCAGACCGACCGGTGGACCTGGATGTCCCTGGCGGCGGCGACGCTCGCCGCCGAGGACGCCGGCTACACCGCGCCGGAGGACGCCTACGCGACGTCGGTGTTCCTGGCCTCGGGCTCGGGCGGCAACGAGTTCAGCCAGCACGAGATCCAGGGGCTGTGGGCCAAGGGGCCCCGCTCGGTGGGCGCCTACCAGTCGATCGCCTGGTTCTACGCGGCCAGCACCGGCCAGGTGTCCATCCGCGACGGGTTCAAGGGGCCCTCGGGCGTCGTCGTCACCGAGGGTGCCGGCGGGCTGGACAGCATCGGCTGGGCCCGCCGGGTGGTCCGGCGCGGCACCCCGGCGGTGCTGGTCGGCGGCACCGAGGCCGGGCTGTGCCCGTACGCGATGCTGTGCCAGGCCACCAGCGGGCGGCTGTCGACCGCGCAGCGGCCCGAGGACGCCTACAAGCCCTTCGACCGGCGGGCCAACGGCCACGTGGTCGGCGAGGGCGGGGCGATCCTGCTGCTGGAGGAGCCCGGGGCGGCCCGCGCGCGCGGCGTCCGCCGGGTGTGGGGCGAGGTGGCCGGCTACGCGGCCACTCACGACGCCCACCACCACGAGGACCCCGCGCCCGACGCCGTCCAGTACGCGCGGGCGATCCGGGTGTCGCTGGCCGACGCCGGCGTCACCCCCGACGAGGTCGACCTCGTCCTCGCCGACGGCGCCGGTGTGCCCGAGCTCGACCGGCTCGAGCTCGACGCCATCGCCGCGGTGTTCGGGGACCGCGCGACGCCGGTGCCGGTGACGGCGCCGTCGTCGTGGACCGGCCGGCTCATGGCCGGCGGCTCGGCGCTGGCCGTGGCCACCGCCCTGCTGGCGATGCGCGACGGGATCGTGCCGGGGACCGCCCACCTCGACGACCCGGTCGAGGCCCCCGGCGTCGACCTCGTCACCAGCAGCCGGGTGCAGGACCTGTCCACCGTGGTCGTCCTCGCCCGCGGCACCGGTGGCTTCAACAGCAGCCTGGTGCTGCGCCGACCCGAGGGAGCGACGGCATGACGACCCTGGAGGAGCGGCCCGCGACGGCGCACGACGGCGCGGTGCGCACGCTGCTGCGGATGCGGGTCCGCGAGGGCTGCGAGCAGGCCTTCGAGGACGCCTGGCGGGAGGCGGCGTCGCACATCGCCGCGGTGCCGGGCAACCTCCGCCAGGAGCTGATGCGCGACGCGGCCGACCCGCGGACCTTCCTGGTCGTGGCCGACTGGGCCGACAAGGAGGCGGTCGACGGGTTCGGCCGGTCGGCGGCCCGCGAGACGCTCACCGCGGCGCTGCGGGACCTGCGCGAGGACGCCGACCGCAGCACCTTCGAGGTGCTGTACGGCATCACCGGCGGCGAGCAGGCCTCGCACGTGCGCGTCGACATCAGCACCAAGGTGGCGCCGGGTGAGGAGGAGGCCTTCGAGCGCGCCTACGCGATCGTCACCGACCGGCTGCGCGGGACGAAGGGGCTGATCCGGGAGGAGCTGCTCAAGGAGCCCGACTCCGACCTGTACCACATCTTCGCGGAGTGGGAGTCCGACCAGGACTTCCGCAACTGGGTGGAGGACCCCTCCCACCAGGACCAGAGCGGCCCGCTCATCCGCTGGCTGTCGGTGTTCTTCCAGCGCAAGCTCTACGAGATCCGGTACCGGCCGCAGGAGGCCGGCGTCCGGGGTGTCCGGGCGGCGCCGGCGCCGGCGGCACCCGCCCCGGCCGCGCCCGCCCCCGTCGCCCCCGCGCCGCGGGCGGAGGCCGTCCTCCCCACGCCCGCCCCGGTGCAGGAGGCCCCCGCCGCCGCGCCGGTCGCGGCCGGCGAGGACCGGCCCCCCGCGGGGGCGCGCTCCCGGCCCGCGGCCGAGGTGCTCGTCGTCGGGGCCGGCCCGGCCGGCATGACCGCCGGCATCGAGCTGGCCCGCCGCGGCATCGCCGTCCGGATCGTGGACAAGCGGCCAGAGGCCTCCACCCAGGCGGACAAGGCCATCGGCATCCACTGCCGGACGATGGAGATCTGGGAGGACCAGGGCATCGTCACCGAGGCGATGGACGCCGGCGCCTGGCTCTACGGCCAGACGGTGTTCGTCAACGGCGAGCAGACCCACCAGGTCGACTGGTCGGGCCTGGAGGAGCTGCCCTACGCCCACCTCGGCCTCCCGCAGTACGAGACCGAGCGGATCCTCGGCGACCGGCTGCGCTCGCTGGGCGTCGAGGTCGAGCGCGGCGTCGAGCTCACCGGCTTCACCCAGGACGACGAGGGCGTCACCGCCACGCTGGTGCACCCCGGCGGTGAGGAGGAGTCGGCGCGGGCGGCCTACCTGGTCGGTGCCGACGGCGCCTCCAGCGCGGTGCGCGCGGGCCTGGGCCTGACCTTCGACGGCGGGCTGTCGATCTTCCCGCAGCTGTTCATGCTCGGCGACGTCGACGTCGACTGGGAGATGCCGCCCGGGCACCTGGTGCGCTGGGTCCGCATCGAGGACGACGGCGACTTCACCGGGATGCTGGTCTGCGTCCCGCTCAAGGGCCGCAACCGCTACCGGGTCGCGACGCTGGCCCCCAAGCGGCTGCAGGACACGATCGGCACCGGCGTCGTCCCGGCGGGCTTCTGGAAGGAGTACGACCCGCCGGGTCTCGAGGACATCCAGGCCGCGATCGACGACCTCGGTCCGGCCGGGACGACGGCGAGCAACCTGCGGTGGGCGTCGATCTTCCGGATCAAGCACGGCATCGTCGACCGGTACCGCGTGGGCCGGGTGTTCGTCGCCGGCGACGCCGCGCACCTGCACCCGCCGGCGGGTGGCCAGGGCATGAACACCGGCATCCAGGACGCGTGGAACCTGTCCTGGAAGCTCGCCCTCGCCGTCCGCGGGGAGGCCTCCCCCGATCTGCTCGACAGCTACGAGGCCGAGCGGCGCCCGGCGGGCCGGGCGATCGTCGACCGGGCCGTGGCCATCGCGTTCACCGACGAGATGGACATGGAGGACGAGAAGGCCCAGTTCCTCCTCGAGATGCAGATGACGATGAACTACGCGGGCAGCCCGCTGGTCGGCGAGGAGGCCGGGCGCCGCGGGTTCGACGGCGGGCCGGAGCCGGGGTACCGGGCGCCGGACGTCACGGGGCTGCGCCGGTTCGGCGTGGCGCACGACCTGCGGCTGTTCGACCTGACCCGCGGCACGCACGCGACGCTGCTGATCTCGGTCGACTCCTCGGTGGGCGCGGAGGAGCTGCGGGAGTTCGAGGAGACGGCCGCGGCTCTCAAGGCGGACACCCGCGGGCAGGTGCGCGCCTACCTGGTGGCCGGCCCCGGCGCCGTCGTCCCGCCGCTGGTCGACCTGCCGGTGCTCACCGACCCCGGCGACCGTCTCCGCACGGCGTACGGGATCAGCGGGCGCGGTGCCGCGGCCTACCTGGTGCGGCCCGACGGGCACGTCGGCTTCCGCACCCGGCCGGTCCGGGAGGACGCGCTGCGCGAACACCTGGCGGGGGTCTACGCGGTCTGACCCCGCCGGCAGGAACACCGCACCGCCGCACCACCGCACCACCCAGGGGGAACCGTGACCCTCACCGGGCGCACGGCAGCAGCACCGTCCCACCCGACCGACCTCGTCCCCGGCCCGCGCGAGCGGACGCCGGGGGCGAGGTCGGACGCGTTCTGCGACCGGCTCCCGCCGTCACGGGCTCCACCCCGGGCGACCACACGTCCCCGTCGACGCGTCGGGTGGTCGCCTGCCACCTCGGCCTCCGACGGGGTGCTCCGACCCGCCCCTCCTCTCCACCCCGCACGCCGTGTCCGGAGGCACACGATGAACCACGCCCCTCCCCAGCTGGCGTCGACCGACGCCCCGACGACCTCCAGCCCAGCGCCGTCCACGTCCGCGCCGTCCACGTCCGCGCCGTCCACGTCCGCGCCGTCGACGGCAGCACCGCCGGCGATGTCCGCGACCATCCCCGCCACCTGGGCCTCGGCCACGTGGCGTCCGTTCCGCAACGTGATCGTGTGCCGCCTCGTCCCGGGCAGTGAGGACCGGGTCGGCTCGGTGTTCGCCCACTACGACGGGATCACCCGGCCGCAGGACCTCGGCGTCGTCGGCCGGGTCATGCTCTCCCACCACGACCTGTACCTGCACGTCCTCGAGCGCAAGGAGGACCCGGCCGTCTCCGGGCAGCGCCGCGGCCTGCCGGCGTTCCAGGCGATCGCCGAGGCCATCGCCCCCTACGTGACGCCCTACCCCAGCTACTGGGAGAACCCGTCGCACTCGGTGGCGAGGCACTTCTACACGTGGGTGCCCGAGGGCGGGGTCACCGGAGAGCGTCAGCTGACCGTCATGGTCCAGCGGATGCGGCCGGGCAGCGAGGAGGACATCGCCCGGGTGTACGCCGAGTCCGACGCCGGTCCGCTGTCGGCGGGGACGGGGATCACCGGCCGCTGGCTGTACTCCATGGAGGACGTCGTCGTACACCTCCTGGAGCAGGACCCGGTCAGGGCCGCGGCCGTGCGGCGGGACCACGAGTCGCTGCGACCGGCCTTCGCGAAGGTGATGGCCGACCTCGCCCCCTTCGTCAGCCCCTACCGCCCGGAGACGTGGCAGACCCCCCGCGACTCCGTGGCCCGGGTCTTCCACCGCTGGACGGCTCCGGACTGGCAGCCCGGGGACTGACGCCGCCGGTCCGGACACGCTGCGACCGCCGGGACACGTCGTCCCGGCGGTCGCGGCGCGTCCGGTGACGGGGTGTCCGGTGTGACGGTGGTCGCACGGGGTGACCGTCCCTGCGCGGAGGGGACTGGACGTCGGCCTGTCGCGCTGCCGTCCGGGTCTCGGATTGTCACGAACGGGTCACGTCCTTAGCGTTTCGGCGTCCGGCCGGTCGTCTCGTCCCCGTCCGGGGGACCCCTGCCGGATGCCGCCGAGTCGCGCCCACGTGGGTGCGAGCCGGGGACCCACCTGCACCACCGGGGTGAGTCCCGCTCCCGGACCCCGGGAGCGGGTAGGGCACTCCCAGCCCGAACCCGTCAGCTGACCTGGTAGGCGGCCAGGGGAGAACGGAGCACAACCGCGCCGGGGCACTGCGCCCCCGCGCCCGCAGGTCCGGGACCGTCGCGCTCCCGCCTGCCACCAGCCTGCACACCCAGCCGTCGTACGCGCCTGCAGCCGGACTCCCCGTCCGGCCGGTGCCGCGTGCCCGGCTGCCGATCCCTGCCCGTCCCAGGCCCCGTGCCGCACCACATCCCGAGCCAGCGCCGTCCGGTGACGGCGCCCTCGACCGTGCCCTCCAGGAGGACGACCCGATGCACGCACACACCCACCTCGAGCCCACCGCTGCCACCGCGACGCGGCGGCGCCGCGCCCTGCACCTGCTGACCGCCACGGGGGCGATGACCCTCGCCCTGGCCTTCGGCGGGCAGGCGATCGCCCAGGCCGACGAGCCGCACTGGGGTGGCCGCGACGCCAGCTCCGACTGGAACGGCGACTGGCGCGGTGACCGGTGGGACCGCGGCGACGCGCCGGCTGCCGAGGCGGCCGCCGCCCCGGCTCCCGCTGAGGCCCCGGCCCCCGCTGAGGCCCCGGCCCCGGCTCCGGCTCCCGCTCCTGCTCCGGCGCCCGCGCCGGCCCCGGCCGCCACGGGCGAGCAGGCGTACAAGGACTACGCCCTCGCCCAGCTCGGCGGGGACAGCACCCAGTTCGGCTGCCTGGAGCAGCTGTGGGAGCGGGAGAGCGGGTGGAACTCGAACGCGCAGAACCCCAGCAGCACCGCGTACGGCATCGCCCAGTTCCTCGACTCGACGTGGGCGGGCACCGGCATCGCGAAGACGTCGGACCCGTACCGGCAGATCGACGCCGGGCTGATCTACATCGAGAACCGGTACGGCAGCCCCTGCGCGGCCTGGGCGCACTCCCAGGCGACCGGCTGGTACTGATCCGCTGACGCCGGGAGCCCCCTCCGGACGTCCGGAGGGGGCTCCCGGGGCCGCCCGCTGCGGGACCTCAGCCGGCGCGCAGCGCCGGGTAGTCGGTGTAACCCTCGGCGCCCGACGCGTAGAACAGGTGCGACCGGATCTCGTTCTCCGGGTGCTCCCCCGCCCAGCGCTCGACCAGGTCGGGGTTGGCGATGACCGCCCGGCCCACGGCGACGACGTCGGCGTGCGCGGCCTCGATGAGCGCCAGCGCCTCCTCGCGGGTGGTGACCGAGGCGAAGCCGCTGTTGGCCACGAGCGGCATCCCCGAGCGGCGGCGCAGCTCCTGCACCAGGTCGCCGGCGGGATCGCGGTGCAGCACGGAGAGGTAGGCCAGGCCCAGCGGGCGCAGCCGGTCGAGCAGCGAGCCGTAGGTGGCGAGCACGTCGGCGCGGTCGGGCTCGAGGGCGTCCTGGATGCCGTGCTCGGGGGAGACGCGGAGGCCCACGCGCCCGGCGCCGATCGCGTCGGCGACGGCGGTGACCACCTCGGCCACCAGGCGGGCACGGTTCTCCGGCGAGCCGCCGTACTCGTCGTCGCGGACGTTGGACGACGGCGCCAGGAACTCGTGCAGCAGGTAGCCGTTGGCGCCGTGGACCTCCACGCCGTCCAGGCCGGCCTCGACGGCGCGCTCGGCGGCGCGGGCGAAGTCGCGCACGACGTCGCGGACCTCGTCGGTGGTCAGCGCGTGCGGCACCGGGTAGGGGTGCTTGCCGGTGGAGGTGCGGGCCAGCCCGTCGATGGCGATGGCACTGGGAGCCACGACGCGGCGGCCGCCGTTGGTGTCGGGGTGGGTCACCCGGCCGCCGTGCATGACCTGCATGACGACCCGGCCGCCGCGGGCGTGGACCGCCTCGGCGACGCGCCGCCAGCCGGCCACCTGCTCGTCGGTGACGATGCCGGGCTGGCCGACGAAGGCCTGGGACTCGTGGTTGGGGTAGGTGCCCTCGGTGACGATCAGGCCGACCCCGGCGCGCTGGGCGTAGTGCTCGACGACGAGGTCGCCGGGCACGCCGGAGGAGCCCGAGCGCATGCGGGTCAGCGGCGCCATGGCCACGCGGTTGGCGAGCTCGAGGTCGCCGAGGGTCACGGGTGAGAACAGGTCCACACCGGTTCCGACACCCGCACCGCCCGCGCCATTCCGGGGTGCGGGCGGCGTCACAGGCGGCACGATGACCCGGTGACCTCCCTGACCGACGCCGTCGAGGGCTGGGCGCCGGGCCCACTGACCGGCACCGAGGTGGTCGCGCCCGGGCCCGCGGCCGCCTTCGCCGCGCTGCTGGACCAGCCCGCTCCCCCGCTGCGCGACGGCGACCCGCTGCCGCCGGGCTGGCACCTGTTCACCTTCCTCGACCGCCCGGCCACCGCCGACCTCGGCGAGGACGGCCACCCGCGCTCCGGGCACTTCCTCCCGCCGCTGGCGCACCGGCGCCGGATGATCGCCGGCGGGCGGCTGCAGGTCACCGCGCCGCTGCGGGTCGGGTCGGTGGTCGAGCGGACGTCGTTGCTGGCCCGCTGCGAGATCAAGGCCGGCCGGAGCGGGGAGATGCTGCTGGTCACCGTGCGCAGCGAGTACCGCGAGGACGGCGCGCTGCTGGTCACCGAGGAGCAGGACGTCGTCTACCGGTCGCAGGAGGCCGGTTCCTCACCGGCGCCGGCGGGGGCGGGCACGCCGGGCCTGCCCGACGGGCCGGGGGTAGCGGTCCTGCCCGACGCGGCGCTGCTCTTCCGGTTCAGCGCGCTGACCTACAACACCCACCGCATCCACTACGACCAGCCCTACGCGACGCAGGTGGAGGGCCACCCCGGCCTGGTCGTGCACGGGCCGCTGCTGGCGCTGCTGCTGCTCGAGGTCCCGCGCCGGCACGCGCCGGACCGGTCCGTCACGTCGTTCACACACCGGCTGGTCCGCCCGGCGTACGCGGGGACGCCGCTGCGGGCGACCGGCCGGTTCGACGGCGACCGGGTCGAGCTGTCGGCCGCGGCGACCGGCGCACCGGCGTCGGCCACCGGCACCGCGACGCTGGGGGCGCCGGCGTGATCACGCTCAGCGCGGAGGAGCGCGACGTCGTCGCCACCGTGCGGACGTTCGTCGACCGCGAGGTGCGGCCGGTGGTGCGCGAGCTCGAGCACGCCGACACCTACCCCGAGGCGCTGATCGACCGGATGAAGCAGCTCGGCGTCTTCGGCCTGGCGATTCCGGAGCCGTGGGGCGAGGCGCCGGTGTCGATGCCCTGCTACGCGCTGGTCACCGCCGAGCTCGCCCGGGGGTGGATGTCGCTGGCGGGGGCGATGGGCGGGCACACCGTCGTCGCCAAGCTGCTGGTCGCCTTCGGCACCCGCGAACAGCAGGACCGCTGGCTGCCGCGCATGGCGACCGGTGAGGTGCGGGCGACGATGGCGCTGACCGAGCCCGGCGGCGGGTCGGACCTGCAGGCGATGACCACCGTGGCCCGGCGGGACGGCGACGGGGGCGGGAACGGTTGGGTCGTCGACGGCGCGAAGACGTGGATCACCAACTCGCGGCGGTCGCAGCTGATCGCGCTGCTGTGCAAGACCGACCCGGCGGCGCAGCCGCGGCACCGCGGGGTGTCGGTGCTGCTGGTCGAGCACGGGCCCGGGCTGACCGTCTCGCGGGACCTGCCCAAGCTCGGCTACAAGGGCGTGGAGAGCTGCGAGCTCGTCTTCGACGGGTACCGGGCGCCGGGCGACGCCGTCCTGGGCGGGGTGGAGGGCCGCGGGTTCGCGCAGATGATGACCGGCCTGGAGACCGGCCGCATCCAGGTGGCGGCGCGTGCGGTGGGCGTCGCCCAGGCCGCCTTCGACGACGCGCTGCGCTACGCCCAGCAGCGGGAGAGCTTCGGCCGGCCGATCTGGCAGCACCAGTCGGTGGGCAACCTGCTCGCCGACATGGCCACCTCGCTGACCGCCGCCCGCCAGCTCGTGCTGCACGCCGCCGAGCGGTACGAGAGCGGGCAGCGGTGCGACCTGGAGGCCGGCATGGCGAAGCTGTTCGCCTCGGAGACGGCGATGCGCATCGCGCTGGACGCCATCCGGGTGCACGGCGGCCACGGCTACTCCACCGAGTTCGACGTGGAGCGCTACTTCCGCGACGCCCCGCTGATGATCGTGGGCGAGGGCACCAACGAGATCCAGCGCGACGTCATCGCCCGCCAGCTGGTGGCCCGCGGCGGCCTCGACTGAACCGGCGCGGATGAGCCGGGCGTGGGCCGGCGCGTTCCCGCGGGAACGTCCCGGCTCGCTGACCAGCGGTTCTGTCGGCGTCTTCCTCTACCGTGTCGAACACGTGTTCGAGGAGGACGCCGATGGACCAGGACCCCGAGCTGTCGCTCGACGAGCTCGCCCAGCGCATCACCGGCACCGCCGTCCGGCTGGCCGCCGCGACGGCGGAGTGGCTCGCGCTCATCGCGGAGTTCGACCGCCGCGAGGGCTGGGGCGGCGCCGGTCTGCGGTCGTGCGCCCACTGGCTGGCCTGGCAGTGCGGCCTGTCCCCCGGCGCGGCCCGCGAGCACGTCCGCGTCGCCCGGGCCCTGACCGGCCTGCCGCACATCCGGCAGTCGTTCGCGGCCGGCCGGCTCTCCTACTCCAAGGTGCGGGCACTGACCCGCGTCGCCGAGGCCGACACCGAGACCGCGCTGCTCGACCTCGCGCACGAGGCCACCGCCGCCCAGGTGGAACGGGTGGTCCGGGCCTGGCGCCGGTCGGACGCTCCAGATGCCGGGACGGTGCGCGAGAAGCGGCGGTTCGAGCACTGGTGGGACGACGACGGGATGCTGCACGTGCGCCTGTGCCTGGACGCCGAGGAGGGTGCGGCCTTCCTCGCCGGCGTCGACTCCCTCGCCGAGCGCGACGCCCGCCGCGAGCGGGCCGCCGCCCGGCGGAAGGGCGATCCCGGGCGCGAGGGCGACCCCGGGCGCGAGGGCGACGGCCCGGCCGGCGGGGTCGACGAGGTGGCCCTCGCCCGCGAGCGGACGGCAGCGCGGCGGTGCGCCGCGGTCGCCCGGCTGGCCGCCGCGGCTCCCGAGGCCGACCGCCGGGCCGGGGACCCGCCCCGCCGCGAGGTCGTGGTGCACGTCGACGCGGCGGTGGTCGCCGACGACGCCGCCGCCGGCCGGGCCCATCTGGAGGGCGGCCCACCACTGCACGGCAGCCAGGTGCGGCGGATGCTGTGCGAGGCCACGGTCGTGACCATGCTGTCGCGCGGCCGTGAGCCACTCGCCGTGGGTCGGGCCCGACGGCTGGCCACCCGGTCGCAACGACGGGCCCTGTGGCGCCGGGACGGCGGGTGCGCGCGGCCCGGGTGCCCGGAGACGCGCGTCGAGCGGCTGCACGCCCACCACCTGCGGCACTGGGTGTTCGGCGGCGCCACCGACCTGGACAACCTGGTGCTGCTCTGCGACGCCGACCACGGCCTGGCGCACGACCTCGACCTGGTCATGACGCGGCGCGCGGGCGAGCTCGTCGCCGTCACCCCCGACGGCCGGCGGGTGTGGGGCCCGGCCGACGCCGCGTTCGCGGCCGGCCTCGGGGAGCCGGGGGCCGGGAGGACACCGGCCGGGGCGCCGGGCCGTGCGACGCCGGTCGCCCGGCTGCCCCTCCCCGACGGGACGCCCGACCTGCCCGACACCCTCGGCGTCGGCGGAGAACGGATGGACCTCGGCTACGTCGTGAGCGTCCTGCTCGGCAACCGCGACCTGGAGCGCCGGGTCCGCGCCGAGAGCGCCGGCGAGCCGACCGCCGCGGCCTGAGCCCGGCGGAGCCGGGCCCGGCGGGGCCCGAGCCCGGGACGTTCCCGCGGGAACGCCACCGGACCCTCCCGGCCGCGGTGGGTCGGGAGGGTCCGGGCGAGGCGGACGGTCAGGCGACCGCCCGCCGGGAGGTGACGACCGCACCGGCGACCAGGCTGACGACGACCCACCCGGTCAGCACCAGCACCTGCGTGGTGCCGCCGTGCCCGAGCGCGAGGCCGAGGACGGCGTCGGCCGGGTCGAGCTTCTCGGCGATGCCCGGCTGGGCCAGCCGCAGGACCGGCATGACGCCCAGGACGGTCAGGTAGAGGCCGGTCAGCGCCGCGGGCGAGTTCGCGACGGCGGCACCGACGCCGGCACCGATCACCGCGAAGGCCGCACCGGCCGCGGCCACGACCCCGAGGGCCTGCGGGACGCCGTCCCAGGCCAGGTCCCCGACGGGGGCCACCGCCAGCACGCCGGCCGTCGCCGCGGCCGCGACGGCGGCCAGGACCCCACCGAGGAGGGCCACGGCGACCGCCTTGGCGGCCAGCACGCGCCCGCGCTGGGGGACCACGAGGAACGTCGTCTGCACGGTCCGGTGGGTCCACTCGCCGGCGGTCGACAGCACCCCCACGGCCAGCAGCACGAGCACGGTGACCAGGCCGAGGGCGCCGATCGGCCCGGCGGCCGAGCCGAGGTCGTCGTCGCTGGTCATCGCCATGACAGCGGCGGCGCCGGGGGCGAGGAACGCCGACACCAGAGCCAGCGTCTTCCCCGAGCGGGTGGACAGGGACTTGCGGACCTCGATGCCGACGAGGGTGGCGGCCGACGGGCCCCGGGACCGCACGGCCTGGCGGGTGGGGACAGCGGCGGGGGTGGTCAGGGAGGTGGTCACGACGGTCTCCTCGGGAGGGAGTAGTGGGGCGGTCAGGCGGTGAGCTGGAAGAAGACGTCCTCGATGCCACGGCTGGCCGGGCGCAGGTCGCTGAGCGCCAGCCCGGCCGCGGCGGCGACCGCGCCCACGGCACCCGGCTCGGCGCCGGGCACGGTCAGCCGGCCGTCGGCACCGTGCTGCACGGGAAAGCCGGCGGCCTCCAGCGCGCGGGTCAGCGCGGCCGGGTCGGCGGCGCTGACGGCGGTGCCCTCGTCGCCGAGCAGCTCGGCCACCGGGCCGTCGGCCACGATGCGGCCGGCGCCGATGACCAGCAGCCGGTCGACGGTGTGCTCGACCTCGCCGAGCAGGTGGGACGACAGCAGCACCGTCCCGCCGCGGGCGGCGTGCCCGCGCAGCAGGTCCCGCATCCACCGGATGCCCTCGGGGTCCAGGCCGTTGGCCGGCTCGTCGAAGACCAGCACCGGCGGGTCGGCCAGCAGCGCCCCGGCGATGCCCAGCCGCTGGCGCATGCCCAGCGAGTAGCCGCCGATCCGCCGCCGCGCGGCCCCGGACAGCCCGACGGTCCCCAGCACCTCGTCGACCCGCGCCCCGGGCACCCCGATCGCGGCGGCGAGCAGCTGGAGGTGGACCCGCCCCGTCCGGCCGGGGTGCACGGCCGAGGCGTCGAGCAGCGTCCCGACGACGGCGCCGGGGTTGGGCAGCTCGGCGTAGCGCCGGCCGTCGACCAGCGCGGTGCCCGAGGTCGCCAGCACCAGGCCGGTCATCATCCGCATCGTCGTGCTCTTGCCGGCCCCGTTGGGTCCGAGGAAGCCGGTCACCGTGCCCGGCTCGAGGACGAAGGACACGTCGTCGACGACGGTCCGGGAGCCGTACTGCTTGGTCAGCCCGCTGACCTCGATCATGGGGACCTCCTCGGTCGCCGACCGGCCCGTCCGGTCACGACGACGAGACTGGCCGGGAGCGGGGGTGCGCCGCGTCGGCCGCGGGGCTCGACCCGCAGCGCCGGGAGTCGCGCGCCGTGTCGTCCGAACGGTGACCCCGGCAGCGACCGACGGACGACCCGCCGGGGCGGCACGGCGTCCTACGCTCCGCGCCATGGGGCTGCGCGCACGGCTGTGGCCGGGCCTCGGACCCCGCAGCATCGGGTTCGAGGTGGCTCTCGCGCTGCTCGGCACCGTCGCCGTCGGGCTGTCCGCCGCGGCACCGGGCAACGGCCCGCTGGCCCTCGTCGTCCCCGGCACCGTGCTGCTCGTCGGCACGCTGGCGCTGCTGCGCCGGTCGGCCCCGCTGGTCCCCTTCGCGGTCGGCGCGGTCCTGGCGGCGCTGACCCCCGCGGTCACCGTGGCGACCCTGTTCACCGCCTACGCGGTCGGCCGCTACGAGGGCCGCTGGCCGCTGCGCACCGCGGCGGCGGTCGCGGGCGTCGTCGCCGTCGCCCAGCCGTGGACGCTCGGCACGGCGAGCGAGTGGGTCGGCGCGGCCGGCGGCGCGGTGCTCACCGTGCTGCTGCCCGGTGCGCTGGGCGCCTGGGCCCGGACGCGGGCCGAGCTCGTCGCGGCGCTCACCGGCCGGGCGGAGCGGGCCGAGGCCGAGCGCGAACTGCTGGCCCGCGAGGCGGTGCTCACCGAGCGCACGCGGATCGCCCGCGAGATGCACGACGCCGTCGGGCACCGGGTGAGCCTCATGGTGCTGCAGGCCGGGGCGATCGAGGTGGCCGCGCAGGACCCCGGGCGGGTGGAGCAGCTGGCCGGCCAGGTGCAGGCGGCCGGGCGGCAGGCACTGGAGGAGCTGCGGCAGATGGTCGGCGTGCTGCGCGCGGAGGAGGTCGACGAGTCCGCGCCGCTGGGTCCGCAGCCGGGGCTGGCCGACCTGCCCCGGCTGGTCGAGGCGGCCCGCGCCGCCGGGATGACGGTGGCCTGGACCGGGCCCGCGGAGGGGAGCGCGCCGGTCGACCCCGCGGTCGGGCGGGCGGCCTACCGCATCGTGCAGGAGGCGCTGACCAACGCGGGCCGGCACGCCCCGGGCGCCCCGGTCGAGGTGGGCGTCGAGCGGGCGCCGGCCGAGCTGCGCGTCCGGGTGCGCAACGGGCCACCGGCCCGCGCCGCGCAGGCGGTGCCCGGCGGCGGCTTCGGGCTGGTCGGCCTCGCCGAGCGGGTGCGCACGCTCGGCGGCCGGCTGCGGGCCGAGCCGCGCCTCGACGGCGGCTTCGGCGTCGAGGCGGTGATCCCGGCGTGAGCGGGCAGCCCGACGCCCGGCGGATCCGGGTGCTGCTGGTCGACGACGAGGAGCTGGTCCGCTTCGGCCTGCGCACCGTGCTCGAGGCGGCTGGGGACGTCGATGTCGTCGGCGAGGCCGGCGACGGTGCCGCGGCCGTGGCCGCCGCCCGGGAGCTGCGCCCCGACGTCGTCCTCACCGACATCCGCATGCCGGGGATGGACGGGCTCGCCGCCACCCGGGCGATCCTCGCGCTGCCCGACCCGCCGCAGGTGGCGGTCCTGACCACCTTCCACGTGGACGAGTACGTCTACGCGGCGCTGGCCGCCGGCGCGGCCGGCTTCCTGCTCAAGGACACCCCGCCGCGGGAGATCGCCGCCGCCGTCCGCGCGGTGGCCGACGGGACGGCGACCCTCTCCCCCGCCGTCACCGCCACCCTCATCGCCTCCTACGTCGACCGGCGGGCCGCACCCCGGCGGGCCGAGGCGCTGCGGCGGGTGGCCGCCCTGTCCGACCGCGAGCGCGAGGTGCTGACCCTCCTCGGCAGCGGGGAGTCCAACGCCGACCTCGCCCGGCGGCTGTTCGTCAGCGAGGCGACGGTGAAGACCTACGTCTCGCGGCTGCTCACCAAGCTCGACCTGGCCAACCGCACGCAGGCCGCGATCCTCGCCCACGAGGCCGGCCTGCTCGAGGGCTGAGCCGGCGGCTCAGCGCGACAGCAGGCGGCGCGTCTGCCGGGCCCGCGCGACCAGCGAGCCGTCCTCGGCGCGCAGCTCGGCGTCGTCCACGGCCACGTCCTCGTCGACCCAGGTGGTGACCTGGTCGACCAGCACCCACGCGCCGGCGGCCGGCGGCGGGCCGGCCAGGTGGGCGGTGAGCTCGACGGTCGGGACGGCCAGAGGCGTGGTGCGGACGGCGAACAGCGACGGCGGGAGCGCGTCGAGCAGCACCCCGAGCCCGACCAGCGGCTCGAGGTCGCCGTCGACGCGCACCCACGCGGTCAGCCGCGGCTCGTCGCCGCCGGCCAGCGGCCGCGTCGCGCCCAGCGCGCGGACCGACAGGTGCTCGGCGAAGGGCACCAGGTCCCGCGGCAGCGCGAACGGCACCCCGTCGCCGACCGCGGGGACCGGATCGGGCGGGGCCGGCCGCACCGGGCGGGCCAGCGTCAGCACCTGCGCGACGGCGGCGACCCGGCCGCCCTGCTCCAGCGTGGCGCGCACGCTGCCGGTGGTCCCGGTGCGGTCGGCGGTCGTCTCCACCCGGGCCTCGGCCGAGGGCTCGACCCCGGCGAGCAGGTGCGCGGTGACCGCCCGCGGAGCGGCCCCGGCCCGGTCGGCCGCCGCGGCCAGCAGGTGCCCGACCACCAGGCCGCCCTGCACGTGGGTGAACGACCGCCAGCTCGGGTCGAACGTCAGCACGCGCGCGGGCGCCGGACGGGTGGTGTCGGGAAGGGCGGCCAGGCTCACGGTTCCTCCGCTCGACCCGGCCGGACGGTCCGGCCAGGGCCGGGAGCGACCCTACGCCTCTCGGTACGAGAATCCAACCGACTCAGCCGTCGTCCAGGGCGAAGGAGCCGGTGGCGACCTCCCCGACGCGCCGGTGCGCCGTCATCACCGCGCCGGTCGAGGTGGTCGCCGAGGAGACCGTCTCCCAGGTGCGCGGGGCGGCCCCGCCCGCGAACAGCCGCCTGCCCTGCCCCAGGACGACGGGGAAGACGATCGTGCGCAGCTCGTCGACGAGGTCCTCGGCCAGCAGGGTCTGCACCAGCCCGATGGAGCCGTGCACCTGCAGCTCCCCGCCGTCGGCGGCCGTGAGCGCGCGGACCGCGGCCACCACGTCGCCGTCGAGCAGCCGGGCGGTGGACCACTCCAGCGAGGTCAGCGTCCGGGACGCGACGTGCTTGGTCCTCGTCTGCAGCGCCGCTGCGACCGGGTCGCCGGTGGCGTCCACGTGCGGCCAGTGCGCCGCGAAGATCTCGTAGGTCCGGCGGCCGAGGAGGAAGTCCTCGGCCGGCCGGAACCAGGCGTCCATCTGCTCCCCCATCACCTCGTCGGCGAAGGGCACCAGCCAGCCGCCGAACGGGAAGCCGCCGGAGGGGTCCTCCTGCGGGCCGCCGGGAGCCTGGGCGACCCCGTCGAGGGTCAGGAACGTGGTGACGACGAGCGGGCGCACGGTGCTCTCCTCCGGGCCGGGGGCGGTGTCGGGGTGCAGACGCCGGCCGCGGCCGCGACTCATCGGTCCGGGTGAGACCCGGGCGGGCCGCTGCAGCCGTGCCCGGCCGGTGTCGATGGGGAGGTGTCACCCCCCTCCGGACGAGGAGCACCCGCATGGCCCGCACGCGCACGGACGCCGAGCAGCAGGTCGCCGACCTGCTGCGGACGGCGAGGAAGTCGCTGCACATGCCGGTGGCGTTCCTGACCCGGATGGACGGGACGACCCAGCACCTCGAGGTGGTCGACACCCGGGTGCCGCTGCTGGTGCAGGAGGGCGCCGCGGTCGCCCAGGAGACCTCGTTCTGCCAGGCGATCCTGGACGGCCGGCTGCCCGCGGTCATCGACGACGTGAAGCGGTACCCGCTGGCGATGTCGCTGCCCTCGGCGCGCATCCCGCGCATCCGCAGCTACGTCTCGACGCCGGTCACGCTGTCCGACGGCAGCCTCTACGGCACCTTCTGCGCGTTCGGGTTCACCTCCGACAAGGAGCTCACCACCCGCGACGAGGCGCTGATGAGGGTCCTCGCCTCGGCCGCCTCGGTGGTCATCGAGCCGGAGATCCGCGAGCGGCAGCGCCGCGACGACATCGACGGCCGCCTCGGCCCGCTGGTGGCCGCCGGCGGCCCGAACGTCGTCCTGCAGCCGATCGTCGACCTGGTCACCGGCCACCGGGTCGGGGCCGAGGCGCTCAGCCGCTTTCCGCGCGAGTGGGACAAGGGCCCCGACGTCGTCTTCGAGGAGGCGCACAGCATCGGCCGCGGCCACGAGGTCGAGCTGCTGGCGCTCCGGGGCGCGGCCGCGCACCTGGACCGGGTCGGCGGCTACGTGGCCATGAACGTCTCCCCGCAGACCCTGCTGACCCCGGCGTTCACCGCGCTGCTGGATGAGCTGCCCCTCGACCGCGTCCTGCTGGAGCTCTCCGAGCACGACCCGGTCGAGGACTACGACGCGCTCACCCGCGCGCTGCTGCCCTTCCGGGCGGCGGGGATGCGGCTGGCCATCGACGACGTCGGCGCCGGCTTCTCCTCGCTGCGGCACATCGTCGTGACCGACCCCGACGTCATCAAGGTGGACCGCAGCATCGTCAGCGGCCTGGACACCGACCCCGTGCTCGCCCGGCTGGTCGGGTCGCTGGTGACCTTCGGGCACGGCTGCGGGGTCACGGTGGTCGCCGAGGGCATCGAGACCGCGGAGGAGGCCGCCGCGCTGCGGGACCTGGGCGTCGACCTCGGCCAGGGCTGGTACTTCGGCCGCCCGGGGCCGCCGGAGGCGCTGGCCCCCGTGGCGCCGGCGCTCGTCGAGTCCCGGCCGGCCTGAGGCGCCGGGTGCCGTCGGTGCGCGGCGCTAGCGTGCGGCCATGAGCCGGACGGCGTCCCCCCGCGACGTGCTGGCGTACCGCGTCGCCGTCCAGCAGCTCGACCGCGAGGCCGGCACCGTCGCCGACACCGCGGTGCTCGACCTCGGCGTGCAGGACACCGGTCCCGACGGCGGGTCCTGGGCGCTGGCGGTCCGCGGGGTCGACGTCGCGGCAGTGGACCCGGCCGAGCTGGCCCTGGTCTGGACGCTGCGCGGCGCCCCGCACCTGTACCGGCGCGCCGACCTGCCCGCCGTCGCCGCGGCGACCGCGCCGTTCTCCGAGGCCGACGCGGCCAAGCGGGTCTTCGACGCGGCCCGGCCGCTCACCGCGGCGGGCATCCCGGTGCTCACCGCGCTGGACACCATCGCCGGGCGGATGCGGGAGATCGTCACCGCGCCGACGGTCAAGGGCGAGATGTCGCGCCGGCTCTCCGACGCCCTCGCCGACGCCGACGGGCCCGGCCCGTACAACCGGTGGTGCCGCCCGTGCGGGGCGGTGCACCTCTACGAGCAGCCGTTCCGCCTCGCCGCGCTGCGGGCGGGCCTGGAGCTGCAGCCGGGCACCTCGCCCCCGGTGCTGCAGCCGGTGCCCGGGTTCGCGCCGGCCGACGGGGTCCCGGACCGCCTCGACGTCGTCCGCGCGTACCTGCACCTGCTCGGCCCGGCCACCCGCCAGCACGTGGCCGGCTACCTCGACGCGCCGGTCAGGGAGGTCACCGCCCACTGGCCCGACGACGCCGTCGAGGTCGAGGTGGACGGGCAGCGGCGCTGGCTGCTCGCCGCCGACGCCGACCGGCTGGGCGCGGGACCGGCCCGCGGCACCCGGCTGCTCGGCCCCTTCGACCTGTTCCTGCAGAGCCGTGACCGGGAGACCCTGGTCGCCGACCCCGCGCACCGCAGGGCCCTCTGGCCGGTGCTCGGCCGCCCGGGCGCGGTGCTGGCCGACGGGGAGGTCGTGGGGGCGTGGCGGCCGCGCAAGGCCGGGTCGTCGCTGACCGTCGCCGTCGAGCCGTGGCGCCCGGTGACCGCCGCCCTCCGGGACGCCGTCGGCGAGCAGGCCGAGCGGCTGGCCGCCGCCCGCGGTGCCCGGCTCAGGGCCGTCGAGGTCGCCTGAGCGGTCCGCCCGCACCGGCCGTCCACCGGTCGGCGGACCCGCCGGCGGCCTCCGGGCTGCCACGATGGGCGCCATGACGGAACCGGTCCGCACCGCAGACCTCCGGGTGTCCGACGTCGAGCGGCGGGCGGTGCAGGACCGGCTGCACCGGGCGGTCGGCGCCGGCCAGCTCGACCTGCACGAGTTCGACGAGCGGCTGCAGAAGGTGTGGGCGGCGCGCACCCGCGGCGAGCTGCAGCAGGTGACCCGCGACCTGCCCGAGCCCCCGCCGCCGGCACCGCGGCACCGGGCGTTCTCCGGCACGCCCGGCGGCACCGCGATGCGGGTGCTCGCGACGGTGTGGGCCAGCGTGGTCGCGGTCAACGTCGTCGTCTGGCTGCTGGTGTCGCTGGGCAACGGCGGGCCGGTCCACCCGTGGTTCATCTGGCTGGCGCCGTCGGGCGCGGTGCTCGCCGTCCTCTACGCCACCGGGATCGGCCGCCCCCGCCGTTAGCGCGGTCCTCCTTCAACGCTCGGAGCGACGGCGGCGCCGCGTCTTCGCCCCGTACATCGCCCGGTCGGCGCGGGCCACGACGTCGTCGGGCGCGTCCCCGGGCCGGCCGACGGCGCCGCCGACGCTCATGCCGACCCGCAGCGGGCCGGCCACCGTGGGCACCGGGGAGGCCACCTGCTCGGACACCAGCGCGGCGAGCTCGCCGACGTCGGTCTCGTCGCAGCGGGGGGAGAGCAGCACGAACTCGTCGCCCCCGAACCGGGCGACGACGTCGGCCGGCCCGGCCGCCGCCCGGAGCCGGGCCGCGACCTCGACCAGCACCGTGTCGCCGACGCCGTGCCCGTGCACGTCGTTGACCCCCTTGAAGCCGTCGAGGTCGCAGAAGAGCACGCCGCAGGGGTCCGCCGACCCCGGGTCCAGCCGCCGGGTGAGCTCCTCGAAGAAGGTGTGCCGGTTGGCGATGCCGGTGAGCCGGTCGGTGCAGGCGCGCTGGGCGAGCTGCTCCTCCCGGCGCCGCTGCTCGGTGACGTCGACGCCGACGCAGGCCACCGCGAAGGGCCGGCCGTCGGGGGCGTGCAGCACGTTGTTGCGCATCGACACCAGCCGGCGGGTGCCCTCGCCGGTCAGCCAGTCGCCCTCCTGCGGGTACGCCCGCCCGGTCGCCAGCGCCCGCTCGAGCGCGTCCCGGGCGAGCTCCCGGTGCTCGGGGACCACCCACACGTCCCAGAACCGCCGACCCAGCAGCCGGTCGGCGGAGCACCCGGTGAACCGCTGCAGCGCCGGGTTGGCCAGCAGGATCCGCCCGTCGGCGCCCACGACCGTGACGAGGGCGTCGGTGCCCTCGACGAACGCCTGCGCCAGTCGGTCGTCCACTCAGTCCGGCACGCCGCGCTCACCGCCGCGCGCCCCGGCCCGGTCGCCGGCCCCCTCGTCGCCCACGTCGGCCCCTCCCCCGTCGTGACTCCTCGACACCGCGATGAGATCACGGCCACCGCTCCACGTCGATCGTCGGCGTTCGGTTCCCGGAGGCCCGGTGGAGCGGGGTGCGGCGCGGCTCTTCCGGAGCCGGATGTCTCAGCACTAAGGTATCCGGGCATGGCAGCGGCGCGCCGGGTCCGGATCGGCATCGACACCGGGGGCACGTTCACCGACGTGGTCGCCGTCGACGAGGAGACCGGGGCGACGACGACCACGAAGACGCCGTCGACCCCGGCCGACCCCGCCGAGGGCTTCCTCACCGGCGTCCGCAAGGTCCTCGGCCTGCTCGACCTCGACGGCAGCGCGGTCACCGCGGTCAGCCACGGCACGACCGTGGCCACCAACCAGCTGCTCGAGGGCAGGCTCGACCGGATCGGCTTCGTCGCCACCGAGGGCTACGAGTCCGTGCTGGAGATCGCCCGGCAGTCGGTGCCCGACGGCTACGGCAACAGCTACTTCTGGGTCAAGCCGCCGCGGATCGTCCCCGCCGACCTCGTGCGCACCGTCCGCGGCCGGCTCGACCACACCGGCGCCGAGGTGCGCCCCTTCGACCGCGACGACGCCGTCGCCGCCGCCCGGTTCTTCCGTGACGCCGGCATCACCACGATCGGCGTCTGCTTCCTGCACGCCTACGCCGACGACGGCCACGAGCGGGCGATGCTGGAGGTGCTGCGCGAGGAGCACCCCGACGCCGTCGTGTCGATCAGCTCGGAGGTGCTGCGCGAGTACCGCGAGTACGAGCGATCGGTGACCACGCTGGTCGACGCCGCGGTCAAGCCGCGGGTGGGGGCCTACGTCACCAACATCCGCACCCGCCTCGACGAGATCGCCCCCGGCGTGCCCTTCTACGTGATGAAGAGCAACGGCGGCGTGCTGTCGGCGGCCGAGGTGGTGCACCAGCCGATCACCACGATGCTCTCGGGCCCCGCCGCCGGGGCGCTCGGGGCCGCGCTCATCGCCGGGACGGCCGGCTTCGACCGGGTGCTGACCTGCGACGGCGGCGGCACCTCCACCGACGTCACCGTCGTCGTCGACGGCGAGCCGGCCCTGACCACCGAGGGCTCGGTCGGCGACTACCCGTCGAAGATCCCGATGATCGACGTCGTCACCGTGGGCGCCGGCGGCGGCTCGATCGCGTGGCTGTCGCCCGAGGGCACGCTCAAGGTGGGCCCGAGGTCGGCCGGTGCCGACCCCGGCCCGATGTGCTACCCCGCAGGCGGTGACCAGCCGACCGTCACCGACGCGCACGTCGTGCTCGGCCGGATCCCCCCGCACCTGCTCGGCGGGGAGATCCCGCTGTCGGTCGACGCCGCCCGGGCCGGGCTGGAGGAGCTCGGCGGGAAGCTGGGGCTGTCGCTGGAGCGCACGGCGCTCGGCATCCTGGAGATCTCGGCGTGGAACCAGGCCAACGCGCTGCGCCAGGTGACCGTGGCCCGCGGCCTGGACGTCCGCGACTTCACCCTCACCACCTTCGGCGGCTCCGGGTCCCTGCTGGCCTGCCGGCTGATGGACGTCCTCGGCCTGCCGCGGACGCTGGTGCCGCCGAACCCCGGCAACGTCAGCGCGTTCGGGCTGCTCACCGTCGACGTCCGCAACGACCACGTGCAGACGGCGATCAGCCGGCACGCCGACCTCGACCTCGACCGGGTCCGCGCGCTGTTCGCCGGCCTGGAGGACCGCGCCCGGGAGTCGCTGGACGGCGAGGGCTTCGGCCGCGGCGAGCAGCGGGTGCAGCGCACCGCCGACCTGCGCTACGTCGGCCAGGCCTTCGAGGTGCGGGTGCCCGTGCCCGACGGCGACCTCGACGCCGCCGCGGCCGAGACGGTGGCGCAGGCCTTCCACGCCGCCCACCGGCAGCTCTACGGCTACGACTTCGCCGCCGACCCGCGCCAGGCCGTCGAGTGGGTGAACCTGCGCGTCACCGGCATCGGCCCGATCCGCCGTCCCGACCTGCCCGAGCTCCCGCCCGCCGAGAGCGGCGTCGAGCGCGCCGTCACCGGCTCGCGGCCGGTCCTCTTCGGCGACGACGGGACCGGCGACGGGACCGGCGGCTGGGCCGACACCCCCACCTACGACCGCACCCGGCTGGCCCCCGGCGACGTCGTCGCCGGCCCGGCGGTGGTGGAGGAGTTCGGCTCGACCGTGCCGGTGCACCCCGGCTTCACCGCCACGGTCGACCGGTTCGGCAACCTGCTGCTGGAGAAGGAGTCCGCGCGATGAGCCTCACCGACGGCACCGCCGCCGACCCGGTGCTCGTGGAGATCGTCGCGGGCACGCTCGCGGCGATCGAGCGGGAGGTCGAGACGGCGATCGGCCGGACCTCGCGCTCGCCGATGATCCGCGACGCGCACGACTTCCGCGCCGGCATCCACGACCGGCAGCTGCGCAAGCTCACCGGCCGCTCCTACTCGGCGCTGGTGCACCCGGTGGTGCGCGACTACCCGATCGACACCATGCGCCCCGGCGACGTGTTCTTCCACAACGACGTCTACCTCTCCGAGGGCGGGATCGGGCACCTGCCCGACCTGTGCGTGACCGTGCCGGTGTTCGCGCACGCCGACGGCGAGGAGCGCGTCGTCGCCTTCGTGCAGGCCTTCGGCCACCACGACGACATCGGCGGCGCGGTGCCCGGGTCGATGCCGAGCGCGGCGACCAGCGTGTACGAGGAGGGCCTGATGGTCCCCCCGATCAGGCTGTGGGACCGCGGCGTGCCCAACGAGAGCGCGCTGAAGATCATGACCCGCAACTCGCGGATGCCCGACTCGCTGGCCGCCGACCTCGACGCCGAGTGCTCGGCCTGCCTGGCCGGCGCCCGGCGGCTGGGCGAGCTGTTCGACCGCTACGGCGTGGCCGCCGTCGAGGCCTGCTTCGACGCGATCCTGGCCAACTCCACCGAGGTCTACCGGCGGGAGATCCTGTCCCGGATCCCCGACGGCACCTACGTCTGGGAGGACTACGCCGAGCACGACGGCGTCGAGGCGCCGCAGCTGCACCGGCAGCGGATCACGCTGACCATGGACTCCACCCGCGAGGTGCCGCTGGTGATCGACTTCACCGGCACCGGCCCGCAGGCCAAGGGCCCGATCAACCACTGCGGCGACTACGCCGACGGCAACTTCCTCAAGAAGTGGCTGGCGCCGATCCTGCGCAACCTCGCCGAGACGCCGGAGCGGATGGCCGAGCTCGACGTCAACGAGGGCGTGGTGCCGCTGATCGAGATGCGGTTCCCCGAGAAGGGCACGCTGCTCACCCCGGTCTTCCCCGCGCCGACCAACGCCCGCACCTTCGTCATCCTGCGGCTGCTCGGCGTGCTGGCCGGGGTGCTGGCCAAGGCCACCGGCGGCCGCATGCCCGCCGACCAGGAGACGATCCGCTACACCGGCGTCTACGGCACCGACCTCGACGGCCGCCCCTACCTCATGCGCGAGGTGCTCGGCGGCGGCTCCGGCGGGCGGTACTACGCCGACGGCGAGGACACCATCCACGTCGTCCCCGACTCGCGGAACCTGCCCACGGAGTTCACCGAGTCCCGGTTCCCGCTGCGGGTGGAGCGCCTCGGGCTGGCGCTGGACTCCGGCGGACCCGGTCGCCACCGCGGCGGCTGCGGCTACGAGAAGCACATCCGGGTGCTGCGCGACGCGCACTTCATGTCGATCGCCGACCGCTCGATCCTGTCCTGCTGGGGCGTCAACGGCGGGAAGGCGGGGCGGCCGTTCCAGGTCACCGTCGACCCCGGCGGCCCCGACGAGCGCGAGGTCGACGCCCTCGCCGACGCCGAGCCGCTGCCGGCCGGCACGGTCGTGCGCATCCGCACCACCGGCGGCGGCGGGTGGGGCGACCCGCTGGAGCGGCCGGTGGAGGAGGTGCTGCGCGACGTCGCCTGGCGCAAGGTCTCCGTCGGCGGCGCGCGCGAGGACTACGGCGTCGTCGTCCGCGACGACGGCACCGCCGACCTCGAGGCGACCGAGGCCCTGCGCGCGCAGGTGCGCGCGGCCCGCACCGGGGACGAGCCGTTCTTCGACCGCGGCCCGGGCTACGCGCTGCTGTCGGGCGGGGCGACGTCCAACGAGTTCGACGTCCTGTAGGTGCGCTCGTGCTCTGCCCCTCCACCGGGGGCAGAGCACGAGCGCCCGCGGGTCAGGTGTCGAGCTCGGTGCTGTGCGGCGGGGGCTTGGCCTCCTCGCCGGTCTCCCCGTCGGTGCCGTGGTAGCTCGGGTGGTCGGTGGTGCGCGGGTCGTCGTCGCCGGCCGCCTCGACGTCCTCGGGGACGAGCGGGGTCTCGTGCAGCACGTTCTCCCGCGCCTGGTCGCGGTCGGTGCCCGGAACCTCGGTCATGGGTCCTCCTCGCGGATCGGGTGCTGCCTCCCCTACCCCGTCACCCGCCGGGCAGGCGCGGGTTCGCCACCGGTGAACGCGCGGCCCGCAGGACGTCGGCGGTGCGCTCGTCGGCGGGCAGGAACGCCTCCACCGACAGCTCCGCGGCGGTGAGGTCGACGGCGGTGCCGAAGGTGGTCACCGTGCTGAGGAGGGAGAGCACCTCCCCGCCGGCGCGCACCCGCAGCGGCACCGCGATCCCGTCGGGCGTCGAGCGGTCGGTGCCGCCGGGCAGCGCGGACAGCTCGCGGTGCAGCGCGGCCAGCCCGGGGTCGCCGGTCAGGTGGGCCTCGCGGCCCAGGCGGTGCAGCACGTGCGCCCGCCACTGCGGCAGGTTCGCGATCCGCGGCGCGAGCCCCTCGGGGTGCAGGCTCAGCCGCAGCACGTTGGCCGGGGGCTCGAGCAGGTGCGGGGCGACGCCGTCGAGGAACAGCGCCACGCTCGAGTTCGCCGTGACCAGCTCCCAGGACCGGTCGACCACCAGCGCGGGGTGGGGCTCGTACGCGGTCAGCACCAGGTCGAGGGCGCGGGTGACCGCGGCCATGTCCGGGGAGCCGAGGGCGCGCCGGCCGTAGGCGGGGGCGAAACCGGCGGCCAGCAGCAGCTCGTTGCGCTCCCGCAGCGGCACCTCGAGTCTCTCGGCCAGTCGCAGCAGCATCTCCCGGCTCGGCCGCGACCGGCCGGTCTCGAGGAAGCTCAGGTGCCGCGCGGAGACGCCGGCGTCGAGGGCCAGGTCCAGCTGGGAGAGCCGGCGGCGCTGCCGCCAGCCGCGCAGCAGCGCCCCGACGGACGGCGCGGGAGCGGTCACGGTGGCGGTCACGCCGCGGACGCTAGCGACGACGACGTCCGGCGTCGCCTACCTGACGGGTAATCGACGCCCTTCCCCGGCGGCGGCACGGTCGTCGCCATGACCACGACCGCCACCCCCACCCGCCGCCCCCTCGACCTGCTCCGGACGGCGCTGCGCCTCGACGCCGTCGTCACCGGCGCCAACGGCGCCGCCTACCTCGTCGCCGCCCCGCTGCTGACCGACCTGCTCGGCGTCCCCCCGGGCGTGCTGCGCGGGCTGGGCGCCTTCCTGCTCGCCTTCGCCGCCGGTGTCGCGCTGGTCGGTGCCCGCCGGCGCGTGCCGACCGGAGCCGTCGAGGTGGTGGTCGGCGCCAACGCGCTGTGGGTGGCCGGCAGCGTCGCCGCCGTCGTCACCGACCGCTTCGACCTCACGGCCGCCGGCACGACCTGGGTGCTGCTCCAGGCCGCCGTCGTCGCCGGCTTCGCCGCCCTGCAGCTCACCGCCCTGCGCACCCGCTGAACCCCAGTCCCGGACAGGAGAGAGCCATGACCGCCACGACCGACCTCGCCGACCGCTACCTCGCCGCCTGGAACGAGACCGACCCGGCCGCCCGCCGGGCGCTGGTCGACGCCCTGTTCACCGCGGACGTCCGCTACACCGACCCGCTGGCCGACGTCGAGGGACGCGACGGCCTGGACGGACTGATCGCCGCCGTCCAGGCGCAGTTCCCCGGGTTCGTCTTCCGCCTCGCCGGCCCCGCCGACGCCCACCACGGCCAGCTGCGTTTCACGTGGCACCTCGGGCCCGACGGTGCTGAGGCGCCGGTGACCGGTTTCGACGTCGCCGTCACCGACGGGGACGGCCGCATCCGCACCGTCCTCGGCTTCCTCGACCGCGTGCCGTCGCCGGCCTGACCGTGACACCCCGCACCGGGGCCGTCAACGACGGCTCCGGTGCCACCATCTGCGCCGCCGCGGCGGCGCCGCCGGGGCGTCCTCCTCGACGGCGGGCGGCGGGGGTGGGCGGTCCCGCCGCCAGCCCGCCACCAGCGCGTCGACGTCGGCCAGTCCGGGCACCGGCGACCAGCGGCTCTCCTGCGGCCGCCGCCAGAAGGCCTCGACACGGGCGTTGTAGTCCTCGGCGACGGCGCGGACGGCGGCCTCCGACGGCAGCGCCGCGACGCGGGCGGGCAGGTCGTCGCGCTCCCGGCGCAGCGCCAGCCCGGGCGGCAACATCTCCGCCGGCGTGATCCCCTCGCGGCGGGCCTTGGCCACCGCCCAGTCGTAGACCGTCTCGTCGGGGTCGAAGGCCGGCAGCGGCCGCCCGGCGCCGCGCAGCCCGGTGAAGTCCCCCCGCTCCTGGGCCTGCCCGATCTGGCGCTCCACCCAGGTCTCGAACGACACCCCGGCCGGCTTCCGCTCGGTCACCCGCTCACCTCCTGCCCCCATCGTCCGCCTCTGCCAGGCTCCCCTGCGATGCTCGGCTGCATGCGGACGACGGGCAGCCGGGAGATCTACCGCAACCCCTGGATCCGGCTGCGCGAGGACACCGTGCAGCGCGCCGACGGGTCGACCGGGGTCTACTCCGTCGTCGAGAAGCCGCACTTCGCGATCGTCCTGGCCGCCGAGCGGGACGGGTTGTGGCTGGTCGAGCAGTTCCGCCACCCGATCGGGCGCCGGGCGTGGGAGTTCCCGCAGGGCACCTGGACCGCGGGTAGCGGAGGCACCCCCGAGGAGCTGGCCCGCGCCGAGCTCGCCGAGGAGACGGGGCTGCGGGCCGAGCGGCTGGAGCACCTGGGCCACCTCGACCTCGCCCCGGGCCTGTCGACGCAGGAGTTCGACGTCTGGCTGGCCACCGGCCTCACGTCCGGCCCGACCGCCCGCGAGGCCACCGAGGCGGACATGGTGACGGCGTTCGTGCCGGAGACCGAGCTGCGGACGATGATCGCCGAGGGCCGGTTCACCGACGGCCCCTCGCTCGCCGCCTACGCCCTGCTCCTCCTCCGGGGCCACCAGCGCGCGGCGGCAGCGGTCAGGCGGTGCGGAGGGAGCGCAGGGCCGGGGTGACCCGCGCCAGCTCGTCGAGCACCGCCTTGCCGCCGCCCTCGAGCTCGGCGTTGGGCACGAACTCGCCGTCCGCGTCGAGGAACTGGGCGAAGAACGGCACCGACACCGCCTCGGGCACCGTGTGCACCCGCAGCGCCCCGAGCACCGGCTTGAGCGCCACGGACGCGCGCAGGCCCGCCGAGACGCCGCCGTAGGTGACCAGCCCGGCCGGCTTGTCCGCCCACTCGACGGCGAGGTAGTCCAGCGCGTTCTTCAGCGCGGCGGGGAAGGAGTGGTTGTACTCGGGCGTCACGAAGACGAACGCGTCGGCGCGGGAGACGGTCGCGCTCCAGTCCCGGGTGTGCTGGTGGGTGTAGTCCTGCAGCCGCGGGTGGTGCGGCTCGTCGAACACCGGCAGGCCCACCTCGGCGAGGTCGACGAGCTCGACGTCGAAGGCGCCGTGGGCCTCGGCCAGGCGCTGCACCCAGCGGGCGACGGCGATGCCGCGGCGGCCGGGGCGGGTGCTGGCGGCGACCACCTGCAGGACGGGACGGGACACGGGGGCTCCTCGGGACGGCGGCGGACTCGTCGACGGACAACGGTTGCCTGCACCAACCGCTTCCGGCACGGGGCGTGACGTCCACCGCAGCCCGTGACCCGATCGTGCCTGGACACCGCCGTCCCGCTCGTGCCCGGCTCCGCGACCGTCGCGGAGCGTCGCGACGTGCCCTGAAGGGGTGAGCCGGCAGCTCAGGGGCCTGCGCCGGCGCCGGGCAGGCCCGACGCTGACCGGGTGCCGCTCTCCGTCCCCGGTCTGCCGGGCCTGCCGCCGGACCTGGCCGGGCCGGTGGCGGTGGAGCTGGCCAAGCCCGTCCGGGACCTGCCGACGGCGACCGCGCTGCCCGGCGGCTGCCGCTACGAGCCCAAGTGGGACGGCTACCGGCTCGTCGTCGTCCGCGACGCCACCGGCACCCGGCTGTGGTCCAAGCAGGGCCGCGACCTCACCGACCGCTTCCCCGACCTCGCCGCGGCGGCCCTCGCGCAGGTCCCCGCCGGCACGGTCCTCGACGGCGAGGTGGTCGTCTGGGGCGGCGAGCGGCTCGACTTCGGCCTGCTGCAGCGGCGGCTGGTCACCCCGCCGTCGCGGATGGCCGCGCTGGCCGCCGCGCACCCGGCCTCCTACGTCGCCTTCGACCTGCTCGCCTCCGGCGGGACCGACCAGCGCCGCCGCCCGCTGCGGGCCCGCCGCGCGGCGCTGGAGGAGCTCGCGCAGCGGTGGGCGCCGCCGATGCAGCTCTCGCCGGTGACCGCCGATCCCGCCGAGGCCCGCCGGTGGGCCGCCGACCTGCGCCCGCTGGGCATCGAGGGGCTGGTCGCCAAGGGCGCGGCCACCCGCTACGCCGGGGGCCGCCGCGAGTGGCTCAAGGTGAAGTCGTGGGAGACCACGGAGGTGCTCGCCGGCGGCGTCATCGGCCCGCTGGAGCGTCCCTCCCAGCTCGTCGCCGGCCGTCACCGCGACGGCGAGCTCGTCGTCGTCGGCCGGACCGCCCCGCTCTCCCCCGCGCAGGCCGCGGAGCTCGCCGCCGTCCTCTCCCCCGCCGGCCCCGACCACCCGTGGCCCGACCGGATCGGCACCGGCCGCTTCGGCGGCGGTCGGCTGTCGGTCCCCCTCACCCGGGTCGACCCGGTGACCGTGGTGGAGGTCAGCGCCGACGCCGCCCTCACCGCCGGGGTGTTCCGGCACCCGCTGCGCTTCGTGCGGGTGCGCTCGGACCTGCACCCGGAGGACGTCCCGCCGGCGGGCTAGGGCCGCTGCGGCAACCGCCCGAGCGTCACCAGGAAGCGGCGCAGCAGCCCCGCCAGCTCCGCGAGCTCGTCGTCGCTGAGCCCGGCCAGCAGCCGGCGCTCGGTGTCGAGGTGGTCGGGGAGCGCCGCGTCGAGCGCCTGCCGGCCCGCCGGGGTCAGCGTGACGACGACGGCCCGCCCGTCGGCCTCGCTGCGCGTGCGGGTGATCAGCCCGCGCTCCTCGAGGCGGTCCAGCCGCTGGGTGATGGCGCCGGAGGTCACCAGGGCGGTGCGCATGAGCGCGGTGGGCGTCAGCTGGTAGGGCTCCCCCGCCCGGCGCAGGGCCGCCAGCACGTCGAAGGACGGCGCGTCGAGGCCGTGCCGGGCGAAGGTGGCCCGCTGGGCGAGGTGCACCTCGCGCTGCAGCTGGGTGATCCGGCCGATGACCCCCATCGGCGAGCAGTCCAGGTCGGGCCGCTCGCGGGCCCACTGCTCGAGGATGAGGTCCACGGCATCCTCCACCCCGGTACCTCAGCAGTGAGAGATCGCGGACGTCAAGCCGCGCCGCGCCCGGACTCCGCGCGGTGCAGGGTGTTGGCCAGCCGCACGGTGAGGCCGCCGGTGGTGCCGGGGAGCAGGTCGACGGAGTCCCACAGCTTGCGGGCCAGCCACAGCCCCATGCCGCCCGCGCCGAGGTCGTCGCCGTGCGCGGGGACGAAGCCGGCGAGCGGGTCGTCGAAGCCGGCACCGGAGTCGGTGATCGTGCAGACCACCGAGGTGTCGTCGGCCCACACCCGCGCCGAGACCGGCGGCCGGCCGTGGCGGAAGGCGTTGGCGGCCACCTCGCTGGCGGCCAGGTGCAGGTCGGCGCACTGGTCGGCGTCGCGGACGACGGCGGCCAGCACCCGCCGCAGGTCCCTGCGCAGCGCGGGCAGCGCCGCGACGCCGTCGACGGCGAACACCGGCTCGCCGGCCTCCACCGGCTCACGGACGACGGCGAGCTCGCGCAGGCACCGGTCGGGCCGGCGGTACTCGGAGCTGGCCACCCGCAGCCCGCCCATCAGCAGCTCCGGGTGCGCCAGCCGCGCCGTCTCGAGCGCCTCGGCGGGCAGCCGCTGCCGGTCGTAGAGGCAGAGCAGGGTCAGTGGGGCGGTGGCGGCGAGCGCGTTGACCGCTGCCTCGTAGCGGCGCACCTCGCGCCAGCGCCGGGGGTCGGCGTCGTACCGGGGCTCCGCGGCGACCCGCAGCCGCCCCGACCCGCTGCCCGCGGCGCGCTCGAGCAGGCGCCGCACGGCGGCCACCGCGTCGGGCGCCCGCGCGCCGATCAGGCAGATGCGAGGGTCCTCCTCGACGACGGCGCGGCCGTGGAGACCGAGGGTCCGGCGGACGGCGTCGGCGGTGTCCGGCGAGCCGGCGAACACCGGCAGGTCCCCGGCACGCACCCCCTCCTCGAGGAACGCCGCGGCGACCTCGACGGCCTCACCGGCGGAGCGCACGAGGGCGGCGGTGTGGACCAGGCCACCGGCCGCGGGGTGCCCTGCAGGCGTTCCGCGCCCAGGCTCCGCCCACGTGGCGGAGGTTCCTGCCCGTTGGTCCACTGGCCCCTCGACAGCCTCCGGCCCGGACTGCTCCGGCCCATTCCTCCCGATTGTGGGCCACGCACCCCCGGCACCGCTCGGTGGGTGCCCGTGGCCTCCTCCTCCGGGAGGGGGTCGGCCCGCCGCGGAGGCGCTCAGCCGGCCGGGACGACCCCGCCGAGCGCCAGGACGCGCGCCGGGGCGCTGCCCGCGCGGGTGCGGACGTCGAGCGCGGCGCGGCGCGCGGTGGCCGCGTCGCGCAGCTCGAGCACCAGCCCGACGCCGGCGCTGGCCAGGTAGGTCACCGGCCGCAGGTCGAGCACGACCCGCTGCCCGGCCGGGAGCTCCTCCAGCTCCTCCAGCGCCCCCAGCGCCTGCGCCCGCAGCCCGCCGGTGGTGGGGGGGGGGGCGGCGGCCCGGCCCGGCCGCCCCCCCACGGCGGGGGCCCGGGGGGGGGTGCGCCGGGGGGGGGGGGCGGGGGCGCGCGGGGTG
>NZ_JBJGYP010000028.1:0-58373 GCF_054050055.1 Geodermatophilus sp. SYSU D00814 | reverse complement strand
AGCTGCTGACGCTGCGGGTGGATGCGCGCAAGCCGCCGGCCAAGGGTGAGGTGGTGCACGTGGCGATCCGCCCGGGGGAGGCGCACGTGTTCTCCCCGGAGACCGGGCTGCGGGTCTCCCAGGACGAGCGCTGACACCCATCCGTTGAGCAGGCGTGAGGGCCCCCGGACACCCGTCCGGGGGCCCGCTGCGCACTCAGGGGATGAAGACGATCTTCCCGGCGGTGCGGCCTTCGAGCATGCGGGCGAACCCCTCGCGGGCCTGGTCCAGGGGCAGCTCGACGTCGATGACCGGCCGCACGCCGCTGACCCGGCACATCTGCACCAGCGACTCCAGCTCCTCGCGGGTGCCCATCGTCGAGCCGACCACCGACAACTGGGTGAAGTAGACCCGGTTGAGCTCGGCGCCGGGGTCGAAGCCGGTCGTGGCCCCGGAGGTGACGATGACGCCACCGGGCTTGAGCGACTTGACGCTGTGGCTCCAGGTCGCCTTCCCGACGGTCTCCATGACGCCGTCGACCCGCTCGGGCAACCGGGCGCCGGTCTCGAAGGCCTGGTCGGCGCCGAGCTCGAGCGCCACGGCCCGCTTCTCCTCGCTGCGGCCGGTCACCCACACCCGGAAGCCGGCGGCCCGGCCGAGGACGACCAGCGCGGTGGCCACGCCGCCGCTGGCGCCCTGCACGAGCACCGTCTGCCCCGGCCGCAGGCCGGAGCGGACGAAGAGCATGCGGTAGGCGGTCAGCCAGGCGGTCGGCAGGCACGCGGCCTCGGCGAAGGACAGCTCGGCCGGCTTGGGCAGCAGGTTGCGCCGGGGGACGGCCACCCGCTCGGCCATCGTGCCCTGGTGCAGCTCGGAGAACAGCGTCCGCTTCGGGTCGAGGGTCTCGTCGCCGGTCCAGCCGGGGCTGGCCACGACACCGTGGACGACGACCTCGTTGCCGTCCTCGTCCAGTCCGGCCGCGTCGGTGCCCAGGACCATCGGCATCCGCTCCTGCGGCAGGCCGACGCCGCGCAGGCTGAACAGGTCGTGGTGGTTGAGCGAGACCGCCCGCACCTGCACCGTCGTCCAGCCGTCGGGGACCTCGGGCTCGGGGCGCTCGCCGACCTCCAGCACGGACAGCGGGTCGTCGGGCGAGGGGGAGGAGACGAAGACGGCGCGCATGCGCCGGACGTTAGGACACGGCGGTCCGGCGGGCGACAGCGCGCCCGCCGGACCGGGCGCTCAGGAGGCCGGCGGCGGGCAGGCGGTGTGGTAGTAGGACAGCGCGCTGTCGTGGCCGTCGACGACGCCGACCGTCAGCGGCTGTCCGCCCTCGAGCGTGACCGTCACGGAACCGGCCAGGGTGGCGGCGCGGTGCAGCACCCGGCCGACGCAGTGGTCCCGGTTGCCCGTGCGCCCCTCCCGCTGCGTCGGGCCGGTGCCGGTCCAGGCGAGGTCGACGTCGAGGGTGCCCGCCGTCGCCGCCAGGCCCTGCCCGCCGGCCGGCGCGCAGGTCACCGGCACGGCCGAGCCGCTCAGCGTGGCCGACTCCAGCGACACCACCGATCCCGTCAGGTCGCCCAGCGGGGTGCACGCCAGACCGTCGACGTAGACCTCCACCGGGGTGACCAGCGCGCCGGTGGTGTCGCGCGTGACCGCGGCGGCCACGGTGAGCGGGGCGCCCTCGGCGGTGCCCAGCTGCGTGGTCGCCTTGTACTCCGTCGTCGCCCCGCGCCCGTCGGGCGGCGCCGCCGCGGCGGTCCCCGGCAGCAGGCCCGCGGTGCCGGCGGCCAGCAGCACCGTCAGCGCGCCGGCCGTCCTCGTCCTCATGTCGTCCTCCTCCGCGCCGTCCGGTCCGTCCGGGTGGGCGCGGGCGGCAGGCTGGCAGCGCCGCGGCCGCGCCGGAACGCCTCCGCGCGCGGCGGTGCGGGAGGGCGGCGTGTCGCCCGGGGCGCGCCGGCCCCGTCAGCGGACGACGACGACGGCGTCCTGCCGCGGGACGAACTCGCCGATCACCGGCGCGCCGGGCACCTCACCGGCCAGCAGCAGCCCGCCGGAGGTCTGCGCGTCGGCCAGCAGCAGCGCCTCGTCCCCGTCCACCGCGGACAGGTCGGTGTGCGGCCGGACCCAGTCGAGGTTGCGCCGGGTGCCGCCAGAGACGAACCCGGCGGCCAGCGCCTCGCGCGCGCCGGTCAGGTAGGGGACGGCGGCGGCGTCGACCACCGCGGTCACCCCGCTGGCCCGCGCCATCTTGTAGAGGTGCCCGAGCAGGCCGAACCCGGTGACGTCGGTGCCCGCGCGGATGCCGGCGGCCAGCGCCGCGAGGGAGGCGTCCCGGTTGAGCGCCGTCATCGACGCCACCGCCTCCTCGCTGACCTCGCCGGTGGCCTTCATCCGGTTGTTGAGCACCCCGACGCCCAGCGGCTTGGTGAGCGACAGCGGCGTCCCGGCGACGGCGGCGTCGTTGCGGACGACCCGGTCGAGGTCGAGCACGCCGGTGACCGCCATGCCGTACTTGGGCTCGGGGTCGTCGATGGAGTGCCCGCCGCCGACGTGGCAGCCGGCCTCCTGCGCGGTCTCCAGCCCGCCGCGCAGCACCTCGGCGGCGAGCTCGGCCGGCAGCACGTCGCGCGGCCAGCCGAGCAGGTTCACCGCGACGACCGGGGTGCCGCCCATGGCATAGACGTCGGAGAGCGCGTTGGCCGCGGCGATCCGGCCGAAGGTGTACGCGTCGTCGACCACCGGGGTGAAGAAGTCGGTGGTGAGCACCAGCCCCTGCCCGCCGGCGATCCGGACCACCGCCGCGTCGTCGCCGTCGTCGAGGCCGACGACCAGCTCGGCGGCCGGGGCGGCCGGACCGGTGTGCGTCAGCCCGGCGACGACGGCCTCGAGCTCGCCGGGCGGGATCTTGCAGGCGCAGCCGCCGCCGTGGGCGAACCGGGTCAGCCGGACCTGCTCCGGCGCGGTGGTCACGGGCCCACCGTAGGCTGGGCGGCGGAGGCGTCAGGGTGTCTGGTGGCCCCCGCGGCCTCTAAAGCCGACGTGGCCGAGCAGCTCGGTCAGGCGGGTTCGATTCCCGTCCGCCTCCGCCAGCCTCCCCGCGGGCCGGCGCGCATACGCTCCGCAGCGATGAGCGCCGACCCGCGGCGGGCAGTGCCCCGCACCGACACGCTGCTGGCCGACCCCGCGCTGGCCGGCGCCGCCGCCCGGCTGGGCCGCGACCTGGTCAAGGACGCCGTCCGCGCCGTGCAGCAGCGGGTCCGGGACGGCTCGCTCGCCCCCGAGGACGCCGTCGGCGCCGTCCTCGCCGCCCTGCCGGCGACGGCGGGCAGCCTGCGGCCGGTGCTCAACGCCACCGGCGTCCTGGTGCACACCAACCTCGGGCGGGCACCGCTGTCGGAGGCCGCGGTCGAGGCGGTGGTCGCGGCCAGTGGCACCACCGACGTCGAGCTGGACCTGCGCACCGGCCGGCGCGGGCCGCGCGGGGAGGCGGCGATCGCCGCGCTGCTGGCCG
Organism: Geodermatophilus sp. SYSU D00814; assembly: GCF_054050055.1. Lineage (NCBI taxonomy): Bacteria > Bacillati > Actinomycetota > Actinomycetes > Geodermatophilales > Geodermatophilaceae > Geodermatophilus > Geodermatophilus sp. SYSU D00814. The sequence continues at coordinate 54,880 of NZ_JBJGYP010000028.1, read as the reverse complement.
CCGTCCCCGCCGCGGAGGCGGCGATCGTGGTGAACAACTGCGCCGCCGCGCTCGCACTCGTGGCCACCGCCCTCGGCGGGGAGCTCGTCATCGCCCGCGGCGAGCTGGTCGAGATCGGCGACGGTTTCCGCATCCCCGAGCTGCTGGAGGCCACCGGCGCCCGGCTGCGCGAGGTCGGCACGACCAACCGGGTGACGCCGGCCGACTACACCCGCGCGCTCGGTCCGGACACCGGCGCGGTGCTCAAGGTGCACCCGTCGAACTTCGTCGTCCGCGGCTTCACGACGGCCGTCCCGGTCGCCGACCTGACGGCGGCGCTCGCCGGCACCGGGGTCCCGCTGGTGGCCGACGTCGGCTCCGGCCTGCTGCGGCCGCACCCGGTGCTGCCCAACGAGCCGGACCTGCAGACCACCCTCGCCGACGGCGCCGACCTGGTGCTGTCCAGCGGGGACAAGCTGCTCGGCGGCCCGCAGGCCGGGCTGCTGCTGGGCCGCGCCGACCTGGTGCAGCGGCTGCGCCGGCACCCGCTGTACCGGGCCCTGCGCGTGGACAAGACGACGCTGGCCGCACTGGAGGCGACGCTGCGCGGCCCGCTGCCGCCGGTGCAGCGGATGCTCGCCGCCGACGTCGCGGGCCTGCGGGCGCGGGCCGACGCGCTGGCGGCCCGGCTCGCCGCCGCCGGGGTGGACGCGGCCGCCGTGGACTCCGCGGCCCGGGTCGGCGGCGGCGGGGCGCCGGAGCACCCGCTGCCCAGTGCGGCCGTCTCGCTGCCCGAGCCGTTCGCCGCGGCGCTGCGGACCGGGCCGCGGCCGGTGGTCGGGTACGTCGCCGACGGCCGCACCCTGCTCGACCTGCGCAGCGTGCCGCCGTCGGCCGACGACGACCTGGCCGCCGCGGTGCTGGAGGTGGCCCGGACGTGGAGGTGATCGCGTGGACGTGATCGCGACCGCCGGCCACGTCGACCACGGCAAGTCGACGCTGGTCCGGGCGCTCACCGGCATGGAGCCCGACCGGTGGGAGGAGGAACGCCGCCGCGGCCTGACCATCGACCTCGGCTTCGCCTGGACGACGCTGCCCTCGGGCCGGGTGGTCGCCGTCGTCGACGTGCCGGGGCACGAGCGGTTCGTCGGCAACATGCTCGCCGGGGTCGGGTCGGTGCCCGCGGCGCTGGTCGTGGTGGCCGCCGACGACGGCTGGTCGGCGCAGACCGCCGAGCACGTCGCCGTCCTCGACGCGCTCGGCGTGCGGCACGCGCTGCTCGCCGTCACCAAGGCCGACCTCGCCGACCCCGCGCCGGTGCTCGCCGACGCCACCGAGCGGCTGGCGGCCACCTCGCTGGGCGCCGTGCCGGGGGTGGCGGTCAGCGCGCCCACCGGCCGCGGCGTGCCGGAGCTCGCCGCCGCCCTGGAGACGCTGCTCGCCGGCCTGCCCGCGCCCGACGCCGCCGCGCCGGTGCGGCTGTGGATCGACCGCGCGTTCCCCGTGCGCGGCGCCGGCACCGTGGTCACCGGGACCCTCGCCGCCGGCACGGTGACCGCCGGCGACCGGCTGCGGCTGCGCGACCGGGAGGTGGGCGTCCGCGGCGTGCAGTCGCTGGGCCGGCCGGTGGACCGGGCGACGGCGACCGCGCGGGTGGCGCTCAACCTGCGCGGCCTCGCCGTCGAGGACCTCTCCCGCGGCGACGCGCTGCTCACCCCCGGCGCCTTCCGCGACACCGCCGAGCTCGACGTCGTCCTCGACCGCGACCCGGCCGACCGGCTGCCGGCCGAGGCGGTGCTGCACGTCGGCTCGGCGGCGGTGCCGGTGCGGCTGCGGCCGCTCGACGGGACCGCGGTGCGGCTGCGGCTGGCCTCGGCGCTGCCGCTGCGGGTCGGCGACCGGGTGCTGCTGCGCGACCCCGGCGCCCGGCGGGTGCTCGGCGCCGACGTGCGCGACGTCGCCCCGCCCCAGCTGCGCCGCCGCGGCGCGGCCCGGCAGCGGGCCGCGGAGCTGGCCGGGCAGGACACCGGCCCGGCCGGCGCCACGGCCGACCTGGTCCGCCGCCGGGTGATGCGCGCCGACGACTTCACCGCGATGGGCTGGCCGGTGCCCGACGACGCCGTCCGCGCCGGGCCGTGGCTGCTGGCCCCGGGGCTGGTCGAGACGCTGGCCCGGCGGGTGCCGGGGCTGGTGGCCGCGCACCGGCAGGCCTTCCCGCTCGAACCGGGCCCGCCGGTCGCCGTCGTCCGGCGGGAGCTGGACCTGCCCGACGACGACCTGGTGCGGCTGGCGGTCCGCCCGCCGCTGGCCCTGCGCGAGGGGCGGGTGGTCGTGGCCGCCGCGGGGCTGCCGCCGGCGGTGCAGCGCGCGGTGGACGGGATCCGGGCGCGGCTGGCCGCCGACCCCTTCGCCGCCCCCGACGCCGAGGAGCTGCGCGCCTCGGCGCTGGGCCCGCGCGAGCTGGCGGCCGCGGTGCGCGACGGTCAGCTCGTCCGCATCGCCGAGGGCGTGTACCTGGCCCCGGGCGTCGAGCGGGTGGCGCGCGAGCGGCTGGCGGCCCTGCCGCAGCCGGTCACGCTCAGCCAGGCGCGCTCGGCGTGGGGGACCTCGCGCCGCGTCGCCGTGCCGCTCATGGAGTGGCTGGACGCGCGCGGGGTGACCGAGCGGCTGCCCGACGCGACCCGCCGGCTCCGGTGACCTCTCTGGTGCGGTCGGGGACCACCGCCCACTCCTTCTGAGCGCAGTCGTGCTCTGCCCCCGATGCGGGGCAGAGCACGAGTGCGCCGGTGCGGTAACCCGGGCGCCGGGGCGGGTCACCCGGCGAGGTGGCCCCACCGGTCGGCCAGCTCGTCCCACCGGCCGGTGGCCGCCACGCGCCCCTCCTCCAGGACGACGACCCGGTCGGCCCGGGCCAGCGCCGAGCGCTTGGCGCTGGCCCCGACCACGGTGACCCCGCGGCCGCGCAGCGCCTCCCACAGCTCCAGCTCGGTGCGCGCGTCGAGGGCGGAGGACACGTCGTCGGCGACCAGCAGCTCGGCCTCGGTGGCCAGCGCGCGGGCCAGCGCCAGCCGCTGCACCTGACCGCCGGACAGCCGCACCCCGCGGTGGCCGACCAGGGCGCCGTGCCCGCCGGCGTCCTCGACGTCGGAGGTCAGCCGGGCGTCGTCCACCGCGGTCTGCAGGCGCCGGTCGTGGTCGAGGGTGATGTTGTCGGCGAAGGACCCCGACAGCACCCGGGGCACCTGCCCCACCCACGCCACCTGCCCCGGGCGGAGGAACAGCTGCGGGTCGTCGACCTCCCGCTGGTTCCACCGGATGGCGCCCTCGTGGTCGACCAGCCCGGCGAGGGCGGCCAGCAGGCTGGACTTGCCCGACGCGACCCGGCCGGTGAGCAGCACCAGCTCCCCGGCCTCGACGGTCAGGTCGACGCCGGCGGCGCCCACCGTGCCGTCGTCGTGGACGGCGGTCACGCCCTCCAGCACGAGCCGCTCCAGCGGCACCCGGCCGGTCGCCGGCGGGGCGGGCGCGACGCCGGCGACGAGGTCGACGCCCGGGGGCTCGGCGACCAGGTCGGTGCCGCCGGCCAGCTGCGTCGTCGCCTCCAGCCAGCGCCGGGCCACCGGGGCCTCGGTGATGGCGGCGCCGGCCACCGTGCCGAACCAGCTCGACCCGCTCACCGCGGTCGTGACGAGCAGCGTGGTCGGCAGGTCCCACCCCCCGGCCAGGTGCACGGCCCAGGCCGCGACCACGCCGGCCTGCACGAGCAGGTTCGGCACGCCGTCGAGCAGCGTGCGCACCCGGTGCTCCCGCACGTACGCCGCCACCCGGTGCCCGTCGACGGCCTCCAGGTGGGCGCCGACGGCGGCCGTCGCGGCCGCCAGCTTCACCGTGCGCGCGGCGTCGAAGGCCGACACCAGGGAGCGCCCGAAGCGGGCGCGCGCGTCGCCGGCCTCGCGGGCGGAGGAGCCGGCCAGCGGCGCCCCGGCGACCGACACCAGCGCCGACAGCGCCATCACCCCGCCGACGACGGCCCCGGCCAGCAGGCTCTGCCCGGCGACGGCGGTGGCGGCCACGACGACGACACCGATGGTGACGTCCACCCAGCGGTCGACGTAGAGGACCAGGCGGTCGCTGTCCAGCGCGCGTGCGGCGATCTCGCCCGGCGGCGTGCGCACCAGGCGCCGCTGCATGGTCTGCCCGCGCAGCACGCCGAGGCGCAGCCGCAGGGTGACCGTCGACCACCACAGGAAGTAGGTCCGGAAGGCCACGGCGAGCAGCAGCGGCGCGGTGAGGACCGCCGCGGCCAGCAGCCCGGCGTCGGCCCACGGCGTGCGCCCGGCGTCCAGCGCCTCGACGAGACGGCCCCACAGCCACCCGGTCACCGGACCGTAGGCGCTGAGCATCGACACGCCGAGGAAGGCCACCGCCCCGAGCAGGCCCCACCGCGGGTGGACGGCGACCAGGCGCGCGACCGTGCGGGCCAGGCCCGGCGTCCGCACCGGCGCCGCCGGCCGGGGCGGGCGCCGCTCGGCGCGCACCGACAGCGCCTCCCCGGCCGGGGCGGGCGGCGGCTCCGCACCGGAGGCCCGCAGCAGCTCGGCGAACGGCCCGGGCGTGCGCGCCAGCTCGGCCCGCGGCCCGTGCTGGACCACACGGCCGCGCTCGAGCACCGCGACGGCGTCCGCGTGGCGCGTGGTGGACAGCCGGTGGGCGATGACGATGCCGGTGCGTCCGGACAGCAGCCGCTGCGCGGCCTGGGTCACCCGGTGCTCGGTCTGGGGGTCCATGCGCGCGGTGGCCTCGTCCAGGACGACGACCGCGACGTCGCGAACGAGCAGGCGCGCGAAGGCGACCAGCTGCTCCTCCCCGGCCGACAGCGTGACGCCGCCGGTGCCCAGGCGGGTGTCGAGGCCGTGCGGCAGCGAGGCCACCCAGTCGGTGAGGCCGAGCGCGTCCACGGCGTCCCCGACCACCGGGCGCGGGACGTCGGCGAACAGCGTGACGTTGTCCGCCAGCGTGGCCGCGAGCAGCTCGGTGCGCTGGGTGACCACGCCGACGGCGCGGCGCAGGTCCTCGACCGCGGTGGCGGTCACGTCCTGGCCGCCGACGAACACGGTGCCCGGCGGCGGCTCCACGGCCCGCGACAGCAGCCGGGCGAGGGTCGACTTGCCGGCACCGGTGCGCCCGACCAGCGCGCAGGTGGTCCCCGCCGGCACGAGCAGGTCGACGTCGGTCAGGGCGAAGCCGCCCGGGTAGGCGAAGGTGAGCCCCCGGATCTCGACGTCCGCCGGCCCGGCCGGCACCGCGGTCCCGCCCGCCGGTTCCTGCGGGGCGTGCAGCAGGGCGCGGATGCGGGCGAGCGCGCCCAGGCCGGCCTGCAGCTCGGGGAGGTGGTTGGTGACCTGGTTCAGCTGCCCGACGAAGGCGGTGACCAGCAGCCACAGGGTCACCAGCTGCCCGGTGCCGAGGCGGCCGGCGCCGACCAGACCCACCCCGGCGACGGCCACCGCCGCGAGCATGGCGTGCACCACCAGGCCGGTGCGCAGGCTGACCGTCGTCGCGGCGACCGCCGTGGCGCGCACCCGCCGGAGCACCTCGGCGGACTGGCGGGCGTAGGCGCGGACCACGTGCGGCTGGCCGAGCGCCGAGCGCACGTCGTCGCGCCCGGCGACGGCCTCCTCCAGCTGCGCGGAGTGGTCGGACCAGGCCGCCTCCTCGGCCAGCTTGCGCGCCGCGACCACGCCGGCCAGGCGGCGCGAGACCGCGACGGCGGCCACCGCGACCAGGGGGAAGGCGATCCACGCGGGCCACCAGGTCAGCCCGGCGACGACCCACGCCAGCACCGAGCGCAGCGCCGAGCGCCCGAGCTCCCAGCCGGTGCGGCGCAGCAGCTGGCCGACCTGGCGGGGGTCGTCGTCGACCCGGTCGAGGACCTCGCCGACCGCCTGCTCCTCCAGCACCGGCAGCGGCTGGCGCAGGGCGGCGCCAAGCAGGTCGGCGCGCAGCCGGCCCTCCGCCCGCCCGACGATCCCGGAGAAGAGGGTGCGGCCGGCGGTGTCCAGGACACTGGCGCCGAGCAGCAGCGCGGCCAGCAGCGCGACCAGGCCGGACCGGGGGTGCTCGGCCAGCCGGCCCGCGACGACGGTGGCCAGCGTCTCCCCGACGGCGCCCAGGAGCGCGGCGACCAGTGCGGCGCCGCTCGCGCGCCCGGCCAGCCGGCGCCACGTCAACGGCGCGGGGACCACGGCACTCCGATCCGGGCGCCGCGGGTCGCCGCGAGCGCCCTCAACGACGGTCGGTGACGAGGACGCTAGCCCGCGCCGCCGACGACCCGCGCCCGCTTTTCCGGTGCTGCGACCGAGGCGCGGAGGTCAGCCCCCGGCCTGGCGCAGCAGGGTGTCGCGCTCGTCGGCGTCGGTGCTGTCCGGCCGCGTCGTGCCGGCGTCCACGGTCTCCACCGTGTCCTCCGGGTCGACCGGCTCGGGCAGGGTGCGGAAGCGCGCGCGGGGGTCCTCGGGTGCGGTCACGGGCGCAGCATCCCGCGCCCGACGGGCTACAGGGAGGGCACCCAGCGTGCCGGGCGCTTCTCGCGGAACGCCGCGATCCCCTCCTGCCCGTCCTCACCGGCGAAGGCCCGCGCGGAGAGCTCCAGCAGGTCGTCGAACGAGCCGCGCAGCCCGCCAGACCGCAGCAGCCGCTTGGTCTCGGCCAGCGCCCACGGCGACCCGGCCGCCAGCGCGCGCACCTGCACGTCGGCCGCGGCGTCGACCTCCCCGTCGGGGGCGACGAGGTCGACCAGCCCGCCGGCCGCGGCCGCCGCCGCGTCGAACACCTCCCCGGTCAGCATCAGCCGGTGCGCCACGTGCGGCAGCATCCGCGGCAGCACGACGGCGGAGATGACCGCGGGCACCAGCCCCAGCCGCACCTCGGACATGCCGAAGGTCGCCGAGGCCGCGGCGACGACGACGTCGCAGGCGGCCGCCAGCCCCACGCCGCCGGCCCGGGCCGGCCCGCGGACGACGGCGGCCACCGGCTTCGGCGAGGTCCAGATCGTCTCCAGCAGGTCGGGCAGCTCGCGCACACCCTGGTCGCCGGCACCCGCCCCGGCGGCCTCCGACAGGTCCATCCCCGAGCAGAAGACCCGGCCGGTGTGGTCGAGCACCACCACCCGGACGGCGTCGTCGGCCAGGGCGGCGTCCAGCGCCTCGCGCAGCTGCGCCCGCAGCGCGCGGGAGAGCGCGTTGCGGTTGGCGGGCGAGTCCAGGACGAGCCGGGCCACGCCCCCCTCGACGGTCCGCTGCAGCAGCCGGTCGTCGTCCACGGGTGCAGAGCTCACCCCGGCATCCTGCCCACCCTGGCGGCGGCGCGGCACACTGGGAGCAGATGAACACCGTGCTGCCGCTGCTCCCGGGGTCCCCGGCGAGCCCGTCCGACCTCCCCGACGCCGCCCGCGAGCACCTCACGACGACGCCGTTCGGCCTCTACGTGCACGTGCCGTTCTGCGCCACCCGCTGCGGCTACTGCGACTTCAACACCTACACCTCCGACGAGCTCGGCCCCGGCGCCAACCGGGCCGAGTACGCCGGCACCGCGATCGCCGAGCTGCGCCGCGCCGCGGAGGTCCTCGGGCCCGACCTGCCCGCGGTGTCCACGGTCTTCGTCGGCGGCGGCACCCCGACGCTGCTGCCCGCCGACGACCTGGCCGCGGTCCTGGCCGCCGTCCGCGAGCTGTTCCCGGTCGACCCCGCCGTCGAGGTGACCACCGAGGCCAACCCGGAGTCGGTCACCCCGCAGTCGCTGGACACCTTGCGCGCGGCGGGCTTCACCCGGCTGAGCCTGGGCATGCAGTCGGCCGCCGAGCACGTCCTCGCCGTCCTCGACCGGCGGCACACCCCGGGCCGCGCGGCGCAGGCCGCCCGCGAGGCGGTCGAAGCCGGGTTCGGGCACGTCAACCTCGACCTGATCTACGGCACCCCCGGTGAGACCGACGCCGACTGGGCGGCCTCCCTCGACGCCGTCCTCGCCGCGCCGGTCGACCACGTCAGCGCCTACGCGCTCATCGTCGAGGAGGGCACGCGGCTGGCCCGCCGGATCGCCCGCGGTGAGCTGCCGCTGCCCGACGACGACGTCCTCGCCGACCGCTACGTGCAGGCCGACACCGTGCTGCGCGGCGCCGGCTTCGACTGGTACGAGGTCAGCAACTGGTCGCGCGGGGACGCCGCCCGCTGCCGGCACAACGAGCTGTACTGGGCCAACGCGAACTGGTGGGGGATCGGGCCGGGCGCGCACAGCCACGTCGGCGGCGTGCGGTGGTGGAACGTCAAGCACCCCGCCGCCTACGCCCAGCGCCTGGCCGCGGGGGAGAGCCCGGTGGCCGACCGCGAGGTCCTCGACGACGCCGACCGCGCGCTGGAGACGGTCATGCTCGGCCTGCGGCTGCGCGACGGGCTGCCGCTGACCGCGCTGTCGGACGCCGGCCGGCTGCGGGCCGCCGACGCCGTCGCCCGCGGGCTGCTCGACGCGGGCGCGCACGCGGCCGGGCGGGCGGTGCTCACCGACCGCGGCCGGCTGCTCGCCGACGCCGTCGTCCGCGACCTCACGGACTGAGGAGGGACCTCCCTTCCGGTCAGGTGGCCCCCGTGCAGGGTCCCGCCGCGAGCATGCGAGTGGTGGGGGGCAAGGGGGTCCTTCGCCTGACGGGTGTCACAGCGGACCGGCGACGTCCCGCACTACTGCCGGCACCGCCCGCCCGGCCAGGCTCGACGCCGTGACCACACCCGCCCTCGACGTCTGCGGCCTGACCGTGCGGCACGGCGACGTGCTCGCCGTCGACGGCCTCGACCTGCGCATCGGCCGTGGCGAGACCGTCGCGCTGCTGGGCCCCAACGGCGCCGGCAAGTCCTCCACCGTCTCCGCCGCCCTCGGCCTGGTGCGGCCCGCGGCCGGCCGCGTGCGCGTGCTCGGCCGCGCCCCCGCCGACGCGGTCCGGGCCGGCTGCGTGGGCGCGATGCTGCAGCACGGCGGGCTGCCCGGTGAGGCACGGGTCGGCGAGGTGCTGCAGCTGGTGCGCCGCAGCTACCCCGACCCGTGGCCGCTGGCGGACCTGGCCGCCACCACCGGCACCGACGGGCTGCTGGGCCGGCCCGTCGAGGCCCTCTCCGGCGGCCAGCGGCAGCGGGTGCTGCTCGCCCTCGCGCTGGCCGGTCAGCCGCCGCTGCTGCTGCTCGACGAGCCCACCTCGGCCATGGACGTCGAGGGCCGCCGCGCCTTCTGGGCCACGATGCGCGCGCTCGCCGCCCGCGGCACCACCGTCGTCTTCGCCACCCACCACCTGGAGGAGGCCGACGCGGTCGCCGACCGGGTCGTGGTGCTGGCCGGCGGGCGGCTGGTGGCCGACGGGTCGTCCGCGGCGGTCCGCTCGGCGGTGTCCGGGCGCAGCGTCCGGCTCACCGCCGCGCGGCTGCCCGACGACCTCCCCGGCGTCACCGCGGTGACCCGCCAGGGCGCCGTCGCCACCCTGGCCACCGCCGACGTCGAGGCCACCCTGCGGGCGCTGCTCGACCACGGCGTCGCCCTGACCGACCTCGAGGTGCGCGGCGCGAGCCTCGAGGACGCCGTCCTCACCCTCACGACGGGAGCCCTCCGATGAGCCCGCTGCTCGCCTTCCAGCTGCGCCGGATCGGCCGCAACCGGCAGTACCTGCTGTTCACCGTCGTCCTGCCGGCCGCGTTCACCGTCTTCTTCACGCAGGTGTTCGCCGGCCAGCCGGGCGGGGTGAGCCAGGAGCAGGCCGCGGCCACGATGGTCGCGATGATGGCCTACGGCGCCATCGGGGCGGCCCTCGGCGCGACGATCCGGCTCTCCTTCGACCGCGCGTCGGGCTGGCTGCGGCAGCTGCGGGTCACCCCGGTGCCGCCGGCGGCGGTGGTCACGGTCGACGTCGCCGTCGGCGTGCTGCTCACCCTGCCGCCGCTGCTCGTGGTCGCGGCCACCGGCCGGCTGGTCAACGGGGTGCGGCTGGCGCCGGGGGAGTGGGCCGGCCTGCTGCTCGTCCTGTGGCTGGGGTCGGCGGTGTTCGTCGCGCTGGGGCTGCTGCTGGGCTGGGCGCTGGAGCAGGAGGCGGCCGGCGGCGCGATCGGCGTCGTCGCCACCGTGCTGGCCGTGCTCGGTGGGCTGTGGGTGCCGGTCGAGCTGTTCCCGTCCGGGCTGCGCGCGGTCGCGCACGTCCTGCCGTCCTACTGGTACGCCGAGGCCGGGCGCGCGGCCGCCGGCGGCAGCGTGCCGGTGCTGCCGCTGCTGGTGCTCACCGGTGCCGCCACGGTGTGCGCCGCGCTCACGGTCGCGGTGGCCCGCCGCCGGTCGCTCACCGCGGTCGCGGGCTGACCGGGCTACGGTCGGGCGCCGTGGACCCCCGTCCCCGCTGGTACCGCATCGGCTGGGCGCTGCCCTGGCTGCTGTTCCAGTTCTTCCCGGTCGCCGACCTGCTCACCACCGACCGGCCGCTCGCCGTGCGGGTGGCCGCGGGCGCCGGCCTGCTGGTGTTCACCGCCGTCTACCTCGCCGTCTTCCGCCGGGCCTTCGACGGCTGCTGGACCGGGTCGCTGTGGGGCCGGCTGGCCGTCGTCGCGGTCCTCGGCACCGTCCTCGCCGCCGCGATGGGGCCGTCGTGGGCGGGCCTGCTCGTCTACGTCTCGGCGGCCGCCGCGGCCGCGCTGCCCACCCGGTGGGTGTGGCCGGCCGTCCTCGCCGCGGCGGCCGTGTGCGCCGCGGTGGTCACCCTCGGCGGGGAGCCCGGGCTGCTCATCCTCCCGGTGCTGTGCCTGCTCACCGCCTTCGCGCTGCGCGGCACCCGGCACCTGGTGTCGGTCAACGCCGAGCTCGCCGAGGCCCGCGAGGAGCTGGCCCGCAACGCCGTCGCCGAGGAGCGGCTGCGCTTCGCCCGCGACCTGCACGACCTGCTCGGCCACAGCCTGTCGCTCATCGCGCTCAAGAGCGAGCTGGCCGGCCGCCTCGCCGAGGTCGACCCCGCCCGGGCGCGCGCGGAGATGGCCGACGTCGAGGCCGCCGCCCGCCGCGCGCTGGCCGAGGTCCGCGACGCGGTCAGCGGCTACCGCCGGGTCAGCTGCGCGCAGGCGCTCGCCGAGGCCCGCTCGGCGCTGTCCGGCGCCGGCATCTCGGTGCGGCTGCCCGCCCGGGTGCCCGCGCTGCCCGGCCCGGTCGACACCGCGCTGGGCTGGGTGGTGCGCGAGGCGACGACGAACGTGCTGCGGCACAGCGGCGCCCGCGCGGTCGCCGTCGCCCTCACCGACGACGGCACCCAGGCGGTGCTCACCGTCACCGACGACGGCCGCGGCCCGGCCGGCGACACCGGGCCCGGGTCGGGGCTCACCGGCCTCGCCGAGCGCGTGGGCGCCCTGGGCGGCGCCCTGACCGGCGGTGCCGGCCGCGCCGGCGGGTACGAGCTGCGGGCCGTCCTGCCGCTGGCGCCCGCGGCGGTCCCGGCGGGAGCCGCCCGGTGATCCGCGTCCTGGTCGCCGAGGACCAGTCGATGGTGCGCGGCGCGCTGCGGGCGCTGCTGGAGCTGGAGGAGGACATCGAGGTCGTCGCCGAGGTGGGCCGCGGCGACGAGGTGCTCACCGCCGCCCGCGAGCACCGCCCCGACGTCGCGCTGCTCGACATCGAGATGCCCGGGCAGGACGGCATCGAGGCCGCACGCGAGCTGGCCGCCGCGCTGCCCGCGGTGCGCGCCGTCGTGCTCACCACCTTCGGCCGGCCGGGGTTCCTGCGCCGCGCGATGGAGGTCGGCGCGGCCGGGTTCCTTGTCAAGGACGCCCCGGTCGCGGAGCTCGCGCGGGCGATCCGCGCCGTCGTCGCCGGGGAGCGGGTGATCGACCGGGACCTGGCCGCCGCCGCGCTCGCCCTCGGGGCGACGCCGCTGTCGGCGCGCGAGGCCGACGTCCTGCGCGAGGCCTCCGACGGCGCGACCGTGGCCGACATCGCCCGCCGGCTGTTCCTGTCGGAGGGCACGGTGCGCAACTACCTGTCCTCCGGGATCGGCAAGACCGGCACCCGCACCCGGGTCGAGGCCGCCCGCGTCGCCGCCGACAAGGGCTGGCTCTAGCGGCTCAGAGCCCGGGGGCCATCAGCGTGCCGGGTCGGCGGGCATGAGCGCGTCGAGGTCGAGGACCCGCACGTGGATGACGGTGCGCTGCTGCAGCGCCGCCCGCAGCGCCCGGTGCAGGCCGTCCTCGAGGTAGAGGTCGCCGTGCCACTGGACGGCGTGCGGGAACAGGTCGCCGTAGAAGGTCGAGTCGTCGGCGAGCAGGGCGTCCAGCGCCAGTTCGCGCTTGGTGGTGACCAGCGTGTCGAGCCGGATCTGACGGGGCGGGATCATCGCCCAGTCCCGCGGGGCCAGGCCGTGCTCGGGATAGGGGCGGCCGTCGCGCACCGCTTTGAAGATCAGGGACCCGACCTCCGTCCGCACCCACCCCGTTCCGGCACCGTCGGCCGTCACCCTATCGACCGTCCGGGTGACCCGTTCGGCCCCGTCCAGAGGCTCACCGCGAGCTCGCGAGCGGAGAGGGGGACGGGGTCCTTCGCGTATGCTGGTCTGGCACTCCGTCCGTGCGAGTGCCAGCCCGCCGCAGGGCGGCCGGCGTGCCCCGACCGCGCGCCCGGGCCCGCCCGCACGACGACGTCGACCGGTACGGGGAGGTGTCACCGTGGCGCACGACGAACGCCGCCTGCAGGTCCTGCGGGCCATCGTCCAGGACTTCGTCTCCACCAACGACCCGGTGGGCAGCAAGGCCCTGGCCGAACGGCACGACCTCGGGGTCTCGCCGGCGACCATCCGCAACGACATGGCGGTGCTCGAGGAGCAGGGCTACATCACCCAGCCGCACACCAGCGCCGGCCGGGTGCCCACCGACAAGGGCTACCGCCTCTTCGTCGACCGGCTCTCCTCGGTCAAGCCGCTGTCGGCCGCCGAGCGCAGGGCGATCGAGCGCTTCCTCGACGGCGCCGTCGACCTGCACGACGTGCTCGGCCGCACGGTGCGGCTGCTCGCGCAGCTGACCCACCAGGTCGCCGTCGTGCAGTACCCCACGCTCTCGCGCAGCGCCGTGCGCCACCTCGAGGTGGTGCAGCTGACCGGCTCGCGGCTGCTGCTGGTGCTCATCACCGACACCGGCCGGGTCGAGCAGCGGGTCGTCGACTGCCCGGCCGACGTCACCCGCGACGACGTCGCCGACCTGCGCACGCTGCTGAACGCGGCGTTCACCGGCGCCCGGCTCGCCGACGCCGGCGGCAAGGTGCCCGACCTGCTCGACACCGCCCCGCCGCACCTGCGCGTGCTGGTCGCCGCGGTGGGCGCGGCGCTGGTGGAGACGCTGGTCGAGCCGGGGGAGGACCGCCTGGTCGTGGGCGGGACGGCGAACCTGGCGCGGGTCGCCGTCGACTTCCCCGGGAGCCTGCGGCCGCTGCTGGAGGCGCTCGAGGAGCAGGTCGTGGTGCTCCGGCTGATCAGCGAGGTCGACTCCGGCGGTGCGGTGCTCGTGCGCATCGGCGAGGAGAACGCCCACGAGGCGCTGGCCGGTGCGTCGGTCGTCTCCGTGGGGTACGGAACCGGCGACCGGGCGCTGGGCGGGCTGGGCATCGTGGGCCCGACCCGCATGGACTACCCGGGCAACATGGCCGCGGTCCGCGCCGTGGCCCGCTACGTCGGCCAGCTGCTGGCCGAGAGCTGAGGTCTGTACACCAGATGGCAACCGACTACTACGGCGTCCTCGGGCTGTCCCGGGGCGCGTCCGACGCCGACATCAAGAAGGCCTACCGGCGGCTGGCGCGCGACCTGCACCCCGACGTCAACCCCGATCCCGAGGCCAAGGAGCGCTTCCAGGAGGTCAGCCGCGCCTACCAGGCGCTGACCGACCCGGACAAGCGCCGCATCGTCGATCTCGGCGGCGACCCCTTCGACGCCGGCGCGGGGGCCGCCGGCGGCTCACCCTTCGGCGCCGGGGCCGGCTTCGGCGGGCTCGGCGACATCATGGACGCCTTCTTCGGCGGCGGCGCCATGGGCGGCCGGGGCCCGCGCAGCCGGGTGCGCGCCGGGGACGACGCGCTCATCCGCCTCGAGCTCGACCTGGAGCAGACGGTCTTCGGCACGACCGAGGAGATCACCGTCGACACCGCCGTCCTGTGCGGCACCTGCAGCGGTGCGGGCACCGCCCCGGGCACCCACCCGGTCACCTGCTCCACCTGCTCCGGGCGCGGCGAGGTGCAGAGCGTGCAGCGCTCCTTCCTCGGCCAGGTGGTCAGCTCTCGGCCGTGCCCGACGTGCGCCGGCACCGGCCAGGTCATCCCCGACCCCTGCCCCGAGTGCGGCAGCGAGGGCCGGGTCCGCGCCCGCCGGACCATCCCGGTCAAGGTGCCCGCCGGCGTCGAGGACGGCATGCGCATCCGGCTCACCGGCCGCGGCGAGGTCGGCCCCGGCGGCGGGCCGGCGGGTGACCTCTACGTGGAGATCCGCGAGCGCCCGCACGAGGTCTTCACCCGCGACGGCGAGGACCTGCACTGCCACGTCACGCTGCCGATGACCGCCGCGGCGCTGGGCACCACGCTGCCGCTGACGCTGCTCGACGGCGAGGACACCGACGTCGACGTGCGGCCGGGCACCCAGTCGGGCACCGTCCTCACGCTGCGCGGCAAGGGCGCGCCGCGGCTGCGGGCCACCGGCCGGGGCAACCTGCAGGTCCACGTCGACGTCCAGACGCCGACCCGGCTCGACGCCGAGCAGGAGAAGCTGCTGCGCGAGCTCGCCGCGCTGCGCGGTGAGGACCAGCGGCAGCCGTCCGCCGAGGGGCACGGGGGGCTGTTCTCCCGGGTCCGGAACCCGTTCAGGTGAGCGCCCCGGCCACCGACGACCAGCACCCCGTGCAGGACGGCTCCCCGCTGTTCCTGCTCGACGAGCTCCCCGACGCCGCGGAGCTGGTCGTCGGCGGCGCCGAGGGCCGGCACGCCGTCGACGTGCTGCGGCTGACCCCCGGCGAGCCGGTGCGGGTCGGGGACGGCCGCGGCACCGTCGTCGAGGGGACCGTGCTCGACGCCGGCCCGGCCGGCCTGCGCGTGCAGGTGACCGCCCGGCACGAGGTGCCCGCGCCGGAGCCGGAGTTCGTGCTGGTGCAGGCGCTGCCCAAGGGCGACCGCGGACCGCTCGCGGTGGAGCTGGCCACCGAGCTCGGCGTCGACCGGATCGTGCCGTGGGCCGCCGCCCGCTGCGTCACCCGGTGGCGCGAGGACCGCGTGGAGAAGGGCCTGGCGAGGTGGCGCGCGGCGGCGCGGGCGGCGGCCAAGCAGGCGCGCCGGCCGCGGGTGCCCGAGGTCGCCGGCCTGCTGACCACCCGGCAGGTGTGCGGCGAGCTCGAGGACGTCGACCTCGCGCTGGTCCTGCACGAGCAGGCCCGCACCCCGCTCACCGGCGTCGAGGTGCCCCGCACCGGCACGGTCGCCGTCGTCGTCGGGCCCGAGGGCGGGCTGACCGACGGCGAGGTCGTCGCGCTGCGCGCCGCCGGGGCGCGGGCGGTGCGACTGGGCCCGGAGGTGCTGCGGACCTCGACCGCCGGCGCCGCCGCGCTGGCCGCCCTGTCGGTCCGCACCCGCTGGTCCTGACGGCGGGGTCGCGCCGGGATCAGGTGACCTGATCGTGGGGCGTCCTCCCGCACGGTGGGACGTGGGGGAGGACGCGCTGCGGTGCGGGAGGACGGTCGGCGCGCCGTAGGGTCCGACCGTGACCGACTGCCTGTTCTGCCGGATCGTCGCCCGGGAGATCCCCGCCGACGTCGTGCACGAGACCGACCGCACGCTCGCCTTCCGCGACGTCAACCCGCAGGCCCCGACGCACGTGCTGGTGATCCCCAAGGACCACCACCCGACGGTGGCCGCGCTGGCGTACGCCGACCCCGACCTGCTGGCCGAGGTCGTCCGGGCCGTGTCGGCGGTCGCCGTCCAGGAGGGCCTGGCCACCGACGACGGCGTCGAGCCGGGCTACCGGGTGGTCACCAACACCGGTCCGCAGGCCGGGCAGTCGGTCGACCACGTGCACCTGCACGTGCTCGGCGGCCGCGACCTGCGCTGGCCCCCGGGCTGAGCCGCGCGGACGGTGGCAGGGTGGCCGGCATGACCGACGCCGGCAGCGCCGCCCCCGTCCGGATCGAGCGGGACGGCGACGTCGCCGTCGTCGTGCTCGACAGGCCGCCGCTGAACCTCTTCGACGAGCCGGTGTTCGCCGCCCTGGAGCAGGTGGCCGCCGAGCTGGTCGGGCTCACCGCGCCCGGCCGCCCCGACCGCGCCCGCGCGGTGCTCGTCGAGGCCCGCGGGCGGGTCGTCTCCGGCGGGGTCGACGTCACCGCCTTCCGCGACATCGCCGAGGGCCCCGACCCGGCGCAGGCCGGCGCGGCGCTGTGGGCGCGGCTGCTGCGCGTGGCCCAGACCGTCGAGGACCTGCCGGTGCCCACCGTGTTCGCCGCGCACGGGCTGACCCTCACCGCCGCCTTCGAGCTGGCGCTGGCCTGCGACCTGCTGCTGGCCGCCGAGCGGGCGTCGTTCGGGCTGGTCGAGATCGTCGTCGGGCTCACCCCGTCGATGGGCGGCCCGCAGCGGCTGGCCGAGCGGGCCGGGCCGGCGCGGGCCAAGGAGCTCATCTTCACCGGGGAGCGGTTCCCGGCCGCGGTCCTGGAGCGGTGGGGCGTGGTCAACCGGGTGCTGCCCGACGAGGGGTTCGCCGCGGCCGCCCGCGACACCGCGCACCGGCTCGCGGCCGGCCCCACGGTGGCGCACGCGGCCACCAAGCGGCTGGTCACCACCGCCGTGCGGCACGGCGCCCGGGCCGCCGACGACATCACCCCGCAGGTCTCCGGGCCGCTGTTCGCCACCGCCGACCTGCGCGGCGCCGTCGCCTCGTTCCTCGAGGAGGGACCCGGCAAGGCCACCTACCAGGGGCGCTGAGCCGGTCGCGGACGGGATTCCCGGTGGCGGCCCGCGGGTAGACTCGGACGGTCAGATCCCCGTGTCAGGAAGGCAGGGTCGAGGGTTCTTGCCCGACACCTCCCCGAACGTCCCCGTGCCCGGCGTGCCCACCTCGCGTGAGGCCTCCGCCCAGGCCGCCGCGGCGGACGTCGCCACCGCTCTCGCGACCCCCGCGCCGGCGGCGGTCCGCACCACCATCACCGTCCCGGACTCGGTGTCCATGGTCGGCCTGCTCGGCTCCGGCGACGAGCTGCTGCGACTGGTCGAGGGCGAGCTCGAGGCCGACGTCCACGTGCGCGGCAACGAGATCGCCGTGACCGGGCAGCCGGCCGACAACGCCTTCGCCGTCCGCGTCTTCGACGAGCTGATCGCGCTGCTGGGCACCGGCCAGGCGCTGCGCCCGGACTCGGTGCGCCGCGTCATCGGCATGCTGCGCAGCGGCGGCTCCGAGCGCCCCGCCGACGTGCTGAGCCTGGACATCATCAGCCGCCGGGGCCGCACCATCCGGCCCAAGACGCTCAACCAGAAGCGCTACGTCGATGCGATCGACGCGCACACCGTCGTCTTCGGCATCGGCCCGGCCGGCACCGGCAAGACCTACCTGGCCATGGCCAAGGCCGTGCAGGCGCTGCAGACCAAGCAGGTCAACCGGATCATCCTCACCCGGCCCGCAGTCGAGGCCGGCGAGCGGCTGGGCTACCTGCCCGGCACGCTCAGCGAGAAGATCGACCCCTACCTGCGGCCGCTCTACGACGCGCTGCACGACATGGTCGACCCGGAGTCCATCCCGCGGCTGATGCAGTCGGGCACCATCGAGGTCGCCCCGCTGGCCTACATGCGCGGACGCACGCTCAACGACGCGTTCGTCATCCTCGACGAGGCGCAGAACACCACCGCCGAGCAGATGAAGATGTTCCTCACCCGGCTCGGCTTCGGCTCGAAGATCGTCGTCACCGGTGACGTCACGCAGGTGGACCTGCCCGGCGGCGCGCAGAGCGGGCTGAAGGTGGTGCGGGAGATCCTCGACGGCATCGAGGACGTGCACTTCGCCAACCTGACCAGCTCCGACGTCGTCCGCCACCGGCTGGTCGGCGACATCGTCGACGCCTACGAGCGCTGGGACGCCTCCCACCAGCAGGGCGCCGGCCGGCCCGCGACGCCCGCCCGCCCGGCGCGGCCGACCCGCCGGCAGGGGAGCTGAGCGCCGTGCCCGTCGAGGTCGCCAACGAGTCCGAGATCGCCGTCGACGAGGCCGAGCTGACCGGGATCTGCCGGTACGTGCTCGCCGAGATGGGCGTCAACCCGATGGCCGAGCTGTCGGTGCTGTGCGTCGACCCGGACTACATGTCGGTGCTGCACGAGCGCTGGATGGGGGAGAAGGGCCCGACCGACGTCCTGGCCTTCCCCATGGACGAGCTCGACACCGCCCGTCCCGACGACCCCGAGCCCGGCCCGGCGCTGCTCGGCGACGTCGTCCTGTGCCCCTCGGTCGCCGTCCGGCAGGCCCGCGCCGCCGGGCACTCGATGGACGACGAGCTGCTGCTGCTGGCCACCCACGGCGTGCTGCACCTGCTCGGCTACGACCACATGGAGCCCGAGGAGGAGCGGGAGATGTTCGGCCTGCAGAACCGCCTGCTCGAGGGCTGGCGGTCCGCCCCGCGGCAGCCGGTCACCGGCGAGCCGGCCGAACGGGGCCAGTCCTCCCGGTGAGGGCCCCGCGATGAGCGCCGGTGCGGTGACCCTGCTGGTGGTCGCGATCTGCCTGGTGCCGCTGGCGGGCGCCTTCGGCGCCATGGACGCCGCCCTGCAGCGGGTGTCGCTCGCCCGGGTGGAGGAGCTGCGCCGCGACGGCGTCCGGCGCGCGGTCCGCCTCGAGCAGGTGCTCGGCGAGCGCGCCCGCGCCGTGGCGCTGCTGCTCCTGCTGCGGATCGTCTGCGAGATGGTGGCGGCGGTGCTCGTGGCCGTGCTGTTCGTCCGGGTCCTGGGTATGGGCTGGCAGGCGGTGCTGGCCGCGGCCGGCGTGATGGTGGTGGTCAGCTACGTGCTGGTCGGCGTCGGGCCGCGCACGCTCGGCCGCCAGCACGCCTACCCGATCGCGCTGGCCACCGCCGGCGTCGTGCGGCTGCTGGTGCGGGTCCTCGGGCCGGTCGCGACGCTGCTCATCCTCATCGGCAACGCGATCACCCCCGGCCGCGGCTACCGCGACGGCCCGTTCTCCACCGAGGTGGAGCTGCGCGAGCTCGTCGACCTCGCCGAGGAGCGCGGCGTGGTGGAGTCCGGCGAGCGCAACATGATCCACTCGGTGTTCGAGCTCGGCGACACCATCGCCCGCGAGGTGATGGTGCCGCGCACCGACGTCGTCTGGATCGAGCGGACCAAGAGCGTCCGGCAGGCGCTGGCGCTGGCGCTGCGCAGCGGGTTCAGCCGCATCCCGGTGATCGGGGAGAACGTCGACGACGTCGTCGGCGTCGTCTACCTCAAGGACCTCGTGCGCCGGTCGCAGAACCTCGGCGACGCCCGCGGGCCCCGGGTCGAGGAGCTCATGCGCCCGCCGGCGTTCGTGCCGGAGTCCAAGCCGGTCGACGAGCTGCTGCGCGACATGCAGGCCCGCCGCACCCACATCGCCATCGTCGTCGACGAGTACGGCGGGTTCGCGGGGCTGGTGACCATCGAGGACATCCTCGAGGAGATCGTCGGCGAGATCGCCGACGAGCACGACGCCGTCCAGCGGCCGCCGGTCGAGCACCTCGAGGACGGCTCGGTGCGGATTACCGCCCGGCTGCCGGTCGAGGACCTCGCCGAGCTCTTCGACGTCGAGCTGCCCGGCGACGACGACGTCGAGACCGTCGGCGGCCTGCTCGCCCGCGAGCTCGGGCTGGTGCCGATCGAGGGGTCCTCGGCCGACGTCGCCGGCCTGCACCTGGTCGCCGAGAGCACCGGCGGGCGGCGCAACCGCATCGACACGATCCTGGTCACCCGGCTGCCCGACGCCGACCCCGAGCACCAGTCCGGGGCCACCCGGGCGGAGGTCCCGGCCACCGTCGAGACGTGAGGAAGGACCCTCCCGCCCACCACCGCTCGCAGGCTCGCGCCGGGCCCCTGCGGGAGGGCCGGATCCACCGGTAGGAGACTCCTCCTGTGCCCGACCTGCAGCCCGAGGACGCCAAGCTCGTCACCCTCGCCCGCTCCGCGCGCGGCCGCACCGCCGCCGCCGAGGGCGCCGCGGTCCGCGACACCGACGGGCGCACCTACGTCGCCGCGTCGGTGGCGCTGCCCTCGCTGACCCTCTCGGCGCTGCAGGCCGCCGTCGCCGCCGCCGTCTCCAGCGGGGTGCAGGGGCTGGAGGCAGCCGCGGTGGTGTCCGACGCCGACGCCGTCGAGCAGGCGGGGCTGGCGGCGGTGCACGACCTGACGCCGTCGGCCCCGGTGTTCCTCGCCGGCCCCGACGGCACCGTCCGCGCCACCGCGTGAGCGCCCGCGATGATCAGGTGACCTGATCGTGCAGCGTCCTCCCTCACCGTGGGACGTGCGGGAGGACACCGCAGGATCAGGTCACCTGATCCCCGCCACCTCCGCGTGGGTGTCACCCGGCGGTGGGAGACTGGACCGGTGAGCACGCCGGAGCAGCCGTACCGCAGCGGCTTCGCCTGTCTGGTGGGCCGCCCCAACGCCGGCAAGACCACGCTGACCAACGCGATGGTCGGCGAGAAGGTCGGCATCGTCAGCAACCGGCCGCAGACCACCCGGCACGCCATCCGCGGCGTCGTCCACCGGCCCGGCGGGCAGCTCGTGCTCGTCGACACCCCCGGCCTGCACAAGCCGAAGAGCCTGCTCGGCCGTCGGCTCAACGACGTCGTCCGCGACACCCTCTCCGAGGTCGACGTCGTGGTGTTCTGCATCCCGGCCGACCAGCCCGTCGGCACCGGCGACCGGTTCATCGCCCGCCAGCTGCAGGACGTGAAGGCCCCGGTGGTCGTCGTCGTCACCAAGACCGACGCCGCGTCGAAGAAGCAGGTCGCCGAGCAGCTGGTGGCCGCCAGCGCGCTGGTCGAGGCCGCCGAGGTCGTGCCGGTCAGCGCGGTGCGGGGCGACCAGGTCGAGCTGCTGGAGGACCTGCTCGTCGGCCTGCTGCCCGAGGGGCCACCGCTCTACCCCGAGGAGCAGACCACCGACGAGGACACCGACCGGCAGATCGCCGAGCTCGTCCGCGAGGCGGCGCTGGAGAAGGTGTTCCAGGAGGTGCCGCACTCCCTCGCCGTCACCGTCGAGGAGCTGGTCCGCCGCCCCGACCCCAAGCGGGAGGGCGCCGAGCTGGTCGAGGTGCACGCGCTGCTGCACGTCGAGCGCGCGAGCCAGAAGCCCATGCTGCTGGGGAGGGGCGGGTCGGTCATCAAGGCCATCGGCACCGAGGCCCGCGCCGGCCTCGAGCAGCTGCTCGGCGCGCGCGTCCACCTCGACCTGCACGTCACCGTCCTCGGCGAGTGGCAGGACGACCCGAAGAAGCTCAACCGGTTGGGTTACTGAGTGAGCACCACACCGAAGTCGCTGTACCGCGACGAGGGGGTCGTCCTGCGCACCCAGAAGCTGGGGGAGGCCGACCGGATCGTCACGGTCCTCACCCGCCGGCACGGCAAGGTGCGGGCGGTGGCCAAGGGCGTGCGCCGCACCAAGAGCAAGTTCGGGGCCCGGCTCGAGCCGTTCAGCCACGTCGACCTGCAGCTCTACACCGGCCGCAACCTCGACGTCGTCAGCCAGGCCGAGTCCATCCGCTCCTACGGCTCGGTCATCGCCGGCGACTACCCGGCCTACACCGCCGGCACCGCGGTGCTCGAGACCGCCGACCGGCTGACGGCGGAGGAGAAGGAGCCCTCGTTGCGGCTGTTCCTCCTCGTCGTCGGGGCGCTGCGGGCGCTGTCGGACCGCACCCGCCCCGCCGGGCTGGTGCTCGACGCCTTCCTGCTGCGCGCCATGTCGGTGGCCGGGTGGGAGCCGGCGCTGGGCGACTGCGCGCGGTGCGGCACCGAGGGCCCGCACCGGCACTTCTCCGTCCCGGCCGGCGGCTCGGTGTGCCGCGAGTGCCGCCCGACCGGCTCGGCCATGCCCAGCCCGGTCACCATCGAGCACCTGGAGGCCCTGCTGTCCGGCGACTGGGAGCGGGCCGAGGCCAGCGAGAGCGCGCAGCGCCGGGAGGGCAGCGGCCTGGTCGCGGCCCTGCTGCAGTGGCACCTCGAGCGCGGCCTGCGGTCCCTGCCGCTGGTCGACCGCTCCGACGTCGCGCCGCGGCGGGAGGCGGGCCTGCTGAGTGAGGCGTGAGGTGAAGGCACCCGACCCCCACCCGTCGGGCGCCACCCCGCCGCCGATCCCGGCCGACCGGGTGCCCCGGCACGTGGCGATCGTCATGGACGGCAACGGGCGGTGGGCCAAGGAGCGCGGACTGCCCCGGACGGCGGGTCACGAGGCGGGGGAGTCCTCGCTGTTCGACTGCGTCGAGGGGGCCATCGAGCTCGGCGTCGGGGCGATCAGTGCCTACGCCTTCTCCACGGAGAACTGGCGGCGCAGCCCCGAGGAGGTCCGCTTCCTCATGGGCTTCAACCGCGACGTCATCCGCCGCCGCCGCGACGAGATGCACGAGCTCGGCGTGCGGGTGCGCTGGGCCGGCCGCCGCCCGCGGCTGTGGCGCAGCGTGATCAAGGAGCTCGAGATCGCCGAGGAGCTCACGAAGGACAACGACGTCCTCACCCTCACCATGTGCGTCAACTACGGCGGCCGCGCCGAGATCGCCGACGCCGCCGCGGCCATCGCCCGCGAGGCCGCCGCCGGCCGCCTGGACCCGGGCAAGGTCGACGAGCGCACCGTCGCGCGGTTCCTCGACGAGCCCGACATGCCCGACGTCGACCTGTTCGTCCGCAGCTCCGGGGAGAACCGGACGAGCAACTTCCTGCTCTGGCAGTCGGCCTACGCGGAGTTCGTCTTCCTCGACACGCTCTGGCCCGACTTCGACCGCCGTCACCTGTGGGCCGCCTGCGAGGAGTTCGCCTCCCGCCAGCGCCGCTTCGGCAAGGCCTAGCGGCACCCTCGCACGGCCCCGCCACGAGCTCGCGGGCCGCGGCGGAATCCGTTGACAGTCCGGCGGACCGGCCCGACAGTGGCGGCTCCCCCGACAGAGGACGGACGACACCACCGTGAGCGAGAGCACCGCCGCGCCCCCGCACGCCCCGACCCCGGCGCAGCCCGGTGACCTGACCGACCACCTGGTCGCCACCGACGTCTGGACCGACCAGATGCTGAGCGAGGCGGGCATCCCCGTCGTCGACGTCCCGTTCGTCACCGTCGGCGGCGGCGTGGGCTCGTTCGTGCTCGTCGACTACCTGCGCATCTGCGGTGTCCCCACCGACGCCATCCGCGTGCTGACGCCGCTGCGCACCCCCTGGGAGAGCTACGAGTACCTGACGGCGGTCTCCCAGATCCCGCGCGGCGAGCGGCTGCGCTCGGACTCCTCCGGCACCCCGGACAACATCTGGGGGTTCCCCGGCTACGCCATCCGCGAGGCCCTCCAGGGCAACCTCCGGGCGGCGTGGAACGTCCTCGTCGAGCCGGTGTTCGCCGACTACTACACGCCGAGGGCCGGGATGGTCTTCGAGTCGATGGAGAAGGAGATGCACCGGATCCGGTGGCCGGAGATGGTCGTCCCCGGGCAGGTCCGGATGGTCCGCCGGCGGGCCGGCGGCGGGTACTTCACGGTCCTCACCCCGCCGGAGGGCGCCACGCCGACCCGGCGGATCGCCTACCGCAGCCAGTTCGTGCACGTCGCCGTCGGCTACCCGGGCCTGCGCTTCCTGCCCGACCTGCAGCGGTACCGATCGGAGCACAACGACTACCGGCGGGTGGTCAACGCCTACGAGCCGCACGAGCACGTCTACGAGCGGCTGGCCCTGCGTCCCGGCACGGTGCTGGTCCGCGGCGGCGGCATCGTCGCCTCCCGCGTCCTGCAGCGGCTCATCGACGACCGCGACCGCCGCGGCCTGAATACCCAGATCGTGCACCTGTTCCGCTCCTACGTGGACAAGCCGCACGGGCCCAGCCTCTTCATGCGCCGCAAGGGCGCCGACGGCTGGGCCTACCAGGGCTTCAACTGGCCCAAGTCGACCTGGGGCGGCCAGCTGCGGGCCCGGATGGCCAAGCTCGAGGGCGAGGACCGCGTCCGGATCTACAAGGAGATGGGCGGCACCAACACCCCGGCGCGCCAGGACTGGCAGGAGCAGCTGGCCCGCGGCCGGCAGCAGGGTTGGTACCGCGTCGTCATCGGGCAGATCGACGGCATGCGGCCGGTCGGCGACCTGGTCGAGGTCTCGGTGGACACCGACCAGGGGCGGCACGTCGGCACGTTCGACCACGTCGTCGACTGCACCGGGCTGGAGGCCGACATCCGCGAGCACCGGCTGCTGGCCGACCTGCTCGACCACTCCAACGCCCAGCGCAACCCGCTGGGCCGCCTCGACGTCGAGGCCGACTTCGAGGTCACCGGCACCCGCAACGGAGGCAAGGTGTACGCCTCGGGCAGCGCCACGCTCGGCGGCTACTTCGCCGGCGTGGACAGCTTCCTCGGCCTGCTGGTGGCCGCGCAGGAGATCACCGACGACCTCGCGGCCCAGGGGTTCGCCCGGAAGCTCACCCCGGGGCGGTCCACCAGCCAGTGGTGGAAGTGGGTCCGCAACACCACCATCTGACCGCCCTCCCGACCTGCGAGAGAGACACCCGTGATCCCCACCCTCAACGGCCGCATCCAGACCCGGGTCTTCCTGCTGGCCACCGTCGGCGTCCTGTGGACGCTCGTGTTCACCCCGCTGCTGCCCACCGGGGCGCCGCTGGGCGCCTCCTACGGGGCCACCTTCTCGGTGCTGCTCGTCGTCACCGTGCTCGGCGTGCTCTGGGAGTTCGTCTACCACGGCCTGCAGCAGTTCCGGTGGGAGAAGGACTGGCCGACCTTCTTCACGCTCGTCACCGGCATCCCCGAGGGGCTGCTGGTCTGGTTCCTGCTGGCCGGCGGCGCCACCTGGGTCGACAGCATGCCGGGCCCGGCGTTCGTGCTCCTGTTCTCGACCACCTGGCTGCTGGTGTTCCTCGTCGCCAACGGCCCGATGCGCGTGCCGTTCGTGCACTGGCGCAACCAGGGCGGGAAACTCGTCTGATGTCGAGTCCCCCGCCTCCGCTTCCCGGTGACGCCACGGCGGGGGCCACGGTCACTCCCTTCGACCAGGTCGCCGTCCAGGTGGCGCAGGGCCCCGACCTCGTCGTCCGGCTGCCCGGCGTGCTCCTCGTCGTCGCGGTCCCCCCGCAGTCCACCGCGAGCGCCGCGCCCCCTCCCCGCCCGACGCTCGCGGGCTGGGGGCCGGCGCCGGTGCCGGCCCCACCCGTGGCCGTGCCGGCCGGTGACGCGCCCCTCGGCGAGCTCGTCACCATCTGCCGCCGGGTCTCCGCCGCCGGTGCGCGCGCCCCCGGCGTGCGGCTGCACGAGGAGCTGCGCACCTGGCTCGGCACGGTGGCCGCTCCGCCCTCGTTCGCCGTCGTCGCCGCCACCGAGGACGGGCTGGCGCTCGTGCTCGTCGGCGGCGGGACCGCCGAGGTGCCCGACCTCGGGCTGCGGCTGACCGCGGCGCAGGGGGAGGACCTGGGGAACGGGACGGGGGTCGTCGACCGCTTCGTCGCCTGGCCACCGGCGGTACTGCACCTCTCGGCCGGCTCGCCGGTGACCACGGCGCCGCACCCGCTGGCCGACCTCGTGGCCGGTGTCGTCCCCGGCGCCGCCGCGGTGCTCTCGCCGTCGCCGGCACCCCCGCCGGTGCCCCCGCCGCCGTCCGGGACGGCGGCGACTCGCCTCCCGGCGCCGCACGTCGGGACGCCGCTGGTGGAGGTCCCGCCGGTGGGCGAGCGCGTGGCGTCCGCCTCCGCCGCCGGGCCGGCGCTGCCGCCTGAACCGGCGGCGCCCCCGCCACCGGCGCCGGAGCTGCCCGCCCCGAAGCGGTCGGCGCGGCTGTTCGACGCGCCGGCCGACGCCGAGCCGCCCCGCGAGCCCCTGCCGATCCCCGGCGCCGAGCCGACGTCGACCCGGGCCGCGGAGCCGGAGGACGACCGGGCGAGGGTCAAGGGGATCGTCTGCAAGAACGGTCACCTCAACGACCCCCGCGTGAGCTTCTGCGCCCTGTGCGGGATCCGCACGACCCAGCAGACCGCCGTCCTGGTCGAGGGCGTGCGCCCGCCGCTGGGCCTGCTCGTCTTCGACGACGGCGCGACGGTGAGCCTGGACGCGGACTACCTGCTGGGCCGGGAGCCGGAGACCGACGCGCGCGTGGCCTCCGGGGACCTGCGACCCCTGCTCGTCGTCGACCCGACCGGTGGCGTCAGCCGGCACCACGCCGAGATCCGCCTCGAGGGGTGGGACGTGCTGCTGGTCGACACCGGCTCGGCCAACGGCACGCTCGTCGCCCCCCGCGGGGCCCCGGGATGGGGGTCGCTGGTGCCCCACCAGCCGGTCCGGCTGACCCCGGGCATGGCGGTCCGCATGGGCGGCCGGCAGTTCGCCTTCGAGTCCCCGCACGGCGCCTACTGACCCGTCCGGCGCCCGTCCCCGGGCGGGGACGGGCGCCGTCGTGTCACCCGCGGGCGGTCGTGCTCTGCCCCCGGTGCGGACCAGAGCACGACCGTCCGCGGCAGGACCACGGGGCGGAGCCCCGGCCGCACCCGGGACGCGACGGAGCCCGCGTCCCCTCGAAACGGGACGCGGGCTCCGGGACGAGGTGGCTCAGGCGGCCCCGGGCCGGGCGGCGATGCCGGCGAGGGTCTCGTCCATGTCCCGGTCGGCGTCGGCCGTGCCGGCGTGCACGAGCAGGATCGGCGTCAGGTCGTCGCCGGCCGGGACGGCGCCCGCACCCGCCGGGACCACCAGCAGCGCGGGCAGCGCCTGGCTCTCCGGCTCGACCTGCACCCCGGCCCGGCGCAACGAGTCGGCCACGCCGCGCTTGACCCCGCGGCGGCCGTCGCCGGCGCGCAGCTGCAGCGGCACCTGCCGGCCCAGCGAGGCGTGCGCGGCCAGCCGGAGCGCGGCCCGGCCGTCGGCGCCGCCGTCCTGCAGCACCGCGACCGGCCCGTGCGGCTGCAGCGTCGCGGAGCCGAGCTCGCCGGAGACGGTCACCACCGAGCCGTTCAGCGACGCGGGCCACGGGGTGTCGCCGTCGGCGGTCAGGGCGCCCTCGCCGAGACCCCAGCCGCTGCGGACCAGCACCACGTCGGCACCGCTGCTGCCGGCCAGGTCGGCGACCTCCGCCCACGGGTCCTCGCTGAAGCGGGAGGCCACCGACGCCCGGAGCCCCCGCGCCTCCACCTGGCGGGCCAGCGTGCGCAGCTCGCCGGCGACGGTCGCCATGAGCTCGAGGTCGGCACCCAGCCCGGAGGAGACCTCCGGCTTGGGCCGCGACCGCCGCACCACGCGGGTGAGGACCACCTGCGCCGGCTGCTCGCGGCCGACCAGGTCGCAGGCGAGGTCCACGAGGCCCGCATCGCGGTCGACGTCGTCCACCACGACGACGACCGTGTAGGCCTCGGTGAGGCCCATCTCGGCCCGCTCGGCCGCGGCGATGTCGCGGTCGAGGACCCGCTGCGGGTAGATGACGTTGAGCAGCGGCGAGGTCATCACCGTGGTGACGACGGCCATGATCACCATGAGCGTGAACATCTCGGCGTCGAGCACACCCTGCTGGACGCCGATGTTGAGGATGACCAGCTCGGTCAGCCCGCGGGTGTTCATCAGGGTGGCCAGCGCGCTGGCCTGCCGGCGCGGCACCTTCTGCGCGCGGGCCGCCGCGTACGCGCCGACGAACTTGCCCGAGATGGCCACCAGCAGGATCAGCGCCAGCTCGCCGAGGCCGGTGAGGTCGATGGCGCCGATGTCGACCTGCAGACCGGTGACGACGAAGAAGACCGGCAGCAGGAGCAGCACGCTGACCTGCTCGAGCCGGTCGATGATCTCGTGGTTGAGCCGGGCGGCGCCCTTGCGGGGCATGACCACGCCGAAGAGGAAGGCGCCGAAGATGAAGTGGATGCCGATCTCCTCGGCCACCCAGGCGCTGGCCAGGATGCCGATCAGCACGCCGGCGAGCATCTCCGGGGTGAGCTGGCCCAGCCGCTCGTAGCGGGTGACCAGCACCCGCAGCACCGGCTTGACCACCAGGAACATCACCAGGGCGAACACGATCGACAGGCCCAGGATGAGCACGACGCCGGAGAACGAGCCGGCCGCGACGATCGCCACGACGACGGCGAGCAGGCACCAGGCGAGGACGTCGTCGACGGCGGCGCAGGCCAGCGCGAGGACGCCGGTGGGGATCCGGTGCATCTGCCGCTCGGCGAGGATGCGGGCGAGCACCGGGAACGCGGTGATCGACATCGCCACACCGAGGAAGAGGGCGAAGCCGAGGTAGGAGATGGCCGAGGTGGTGCCGTCCTCGGCGGTGAAGACGTCGTGGTGGGTGTGCAGGTAGGTGGCCAGCAGCACGCCCAGCGCGAAGGGCAGCAGGATCGAGGCCAGCGACACCGACACGGCGATCTTCTCGCGCCCGCGGATGAACGACAGGTCGACCTCGAGGCCGATGAGGAACATGAACAGGACCAGGCCGAGCTGGGCCAGCACGTTGAGGAACGGCCGGATGTCCGGTGGGAACAGCAGGGTGTCCAGGTCGCCGGGCAGCGCGCCCAGCAGGGTGGGCCCGAGCAGGATGCCGGCGACGATCTCGCCGATCACCGCCGGCTGACCGACCCGGCGGGCGAGTCGGCCCATCAGGCGGGCGAGGACCATGATCACGGCCAGGTCGATGAAGACGTAGGCGACGATCTCTGCGACGGGGCGCGGCTCCACGAGATCTCCGGATGGCGTGTGACGGGTGGGTGCGGGTCACCCGGGGACTGTCGCGACCGCGGCGCGGTCACGGGCCGTCCGAGGGGTCCCGGGCGGCGACGGGCGCGGAGCGTAACGGCGGTCCGCGGGACGTGGGGGTCTTCGGCACGTGGCGGTGCGGGACCGATCCGGCGGGACCGATCCGGCGGGGCGGATCGGGTTCCCGGACGGCGGTCCGGCGGGCACACTGTCGCGCTGCCGCGTCGCGGCGTCCCGGTCGTCCCGGGGGGAGAGCAGCGTGTCAGGAGGACAGGGATGGATGCCGTCGGCCTGGTGGGCCCGGCGCCTGCCACCATCGCGGACTACCAGGTGGTCCGCGTGCTCGGTGAGGGCAACAACGGCCGCTTCTACCTCGCCCGCCCGCCGGCGCGGCTCGGGCTGCCCGACGAGTACGTCGCGGTGAAGGTGTTCACCGGCACGCACAGCGAGCAGGCCTACGAGCGCGGGGTGCGCGAGCTGCGGGCCTTCGCCCAGGTGGCCTCGCCCTACCTGGTGAAGGTCTACGACGCGGTGCTCCAGGACAGCTTCCTGTACGCCATGGAGTACTGCCCGCTCGGCTCGCTGGCCGCCCCGGCCCGCCCGCTCAGCCGCGGCGAGGTGCTGCGGGCGGTGGCGCACGCCGCCCACGCCGCGCACGCGCTGCACGAGGCCGGGCTGACCCACGGCGACATCAAGCCGGCCAACATCCTGCTCACCGACGACGGGGGCAAGCTCTCCGACCTCGGCCTGGCCCGCTACCTCGCGCCCGGCGTCACGCTGACCGGGATGGCCAGCGCCGCGTCCGTCGAGTACCTGGACCCGGCGCTGCTGCGCGGTGAGCGGCCCTCCCGGGCCACCGAGGTGTTCGCCCTGGGCGCCACGCTCAACCGCGCGCTCACCGGCACCGGCCTCTACGGCGAGCTGCCCGACGGCGAGCCGCTGCTGGCGATCCGCCGGGTGATGAGCGCCGAGCCGGCGATCAGCGCCGGGCTGACCGACGACGAGGCCGCGCTGGTCTCCGCCTGCCTGGCGCCGGTCGGCCAGCGGCCGGCGACCGCGCTGCAGGTGGCCGAGCGCCTCGACGCGCTGGCGGCGGCCACCCGCGCCTGAGCGCGGCGCCCGACGACGAGGGCCCCGTCCTCACCGGCCGGTGGGGACGGGGCCCTCGTCGTGTCGGGACCGCCGGGTGCGGGTCAGCGCTGCACGAAGTCGCTGTGCGCGCTGTCCTGCCACCACTGGTAGAGGGTGGCCAGGCCCTCCTGGCCGCCGTTGGCGATCACGACGATGCCCTCGGCGGCGAACTCGTCCTGGGTCCAGTACAGGACGGCGTTGTTGTCGGCGTTCACGAAGCAGCCGAGCCGGCCGGCGCTCTGCCCGTTGATCGTGTACTCGTCGTAGCCCTGACCGGTGGCGCAGTCCGGCTGGCCGGTGAACGCGCTGACGCCCTCGCGCTCCATGTCGGCGAGGAAGACCTCGCTGACGGCCGCCGCGTCCTCGTACAGGTAGAACGACGACGCCTCGGGGCCGGGCTGGGTCGCCGCGGCACCGCAGTTCACGGTCGCGATGTCGCCGTCGCCGGCCGGGTCCCCGGTCTGGCAGGCGGCGGGGTCGAAGTCGCCGGGGATGATCCCGAGCAGCTGCTCCTCCGGGTCGGGGTCGGTGGTGCCGCCCGTGTCCGTGCCGGTCCCGGTGTCCGTGCCCGTGCCGGTGTCCGTGCCGGTGTCGGAGCCGCCGTCGGCGGTGGTGTCGGTCGGGGTGTCGCTCCCGCCGAAGCCGCCGGCCAGTGCGATGACCCCGATGACCACGGCCACCAGCGCCGCCGCGATCCCGCCGATGAGCAGCGGCAGCCGGTTGCGCCGACCCGCGCCGGTCGGTGTGGCCCCGCCGGGGGACGGGACGAAGCCCTGGCCGGCCGGGGGGCCGTAGCCGGTGGGGCCGCCGGGGTTGGACGGCGGCCCGTAGCCGGTGGGGGCGCCGGGGTTCGACGGCGGGCCGTAGCCGGTGGGCGGCCCCGGGTTGGACGGCGGCCCGTAGCCGGTCGCGACGCCGGGGTTGGACGGCGGGCCGTACCCGGTGGGGGCGCCGGGGTCGGACGGCGGGCCGTAGCCGGTCGCGACGCCCGGGCCCGCCGGCGCGGCGTAGGCAGCCGCGGGGACACCGGTGACCGAGGGGGCACCGTACGTGCCGGGCGGGCCGGGGTTGGAGAAGCCC
Organism: Geodermatophilus sp. SYSU D00814; assembly: GCF_054050055.1. Taxonomy (NCBI): domain Bacteria; kingdom Bacillati; phylum Actinomycetota; class Actinomycetes; order Geodermatophilales; family Geodermatophilaceae; genus Geodermatophilus; species Geodermatophilus sp. SYSU D00814. The sequence continues at coordinate 23,742 of NZ_JBJGYP010000028.1, read as the reverse complement.
ACGGTGTGCGGCCGCACCGGCAGCGGCGTGACCGAGGTCGGCGGCGCGGCCTCGGGCCGGGGGGCGACCCCCGCCGAGGACAGCGCCGCCCGCGCGGCCGCGGCGAGCTCACCGCAGCTGCCGTAGCGCTCGCCGGGCTCCTTGGCCAGGCCCTTGAGGACGACGTCGTCGAGGCCGTGCGGCAGGCCCGGCCGCAGCTGCGACGGCGGCGTGGGTGGGTTGTTGAGGTGGGCGAACATGAGCGTGGCCAGCCCGTCGCCGGTGAACGGCCGGCGGCCGGTGAGGCACTCGAACAGCACGCAGGCCAGCGCGTAGACGTCGACGCGCTTGTCGATCGGCTGCTCGAGGAACCGCTCGGGCGCCATGTAGTCGAACGACCCGAGCGCCGCGCCGGTCTGGGTGAGCGCCGGCCCCTGCCCGTCCGACGTGGACCGGGCGATGCCGAAGTCCACCAGGTACACGAACTCGTCGTCGCCGGTGCCGGTGAGCAGCACGTTGGACGGCTTGACGTCGCGGTGCACCAGGCCGTCGGCGTGGGCGGCGTCGAGGGCCCGTGCGGTCTGGCTGACGATCGACACCGCCCGCTCGGGGCTCATCGGCCCCTGCTCGGCCAGCACCGCCGCCACGTCGCGGCCGGGCACCAGGCGCATGTCGAGGAACAGCCGCCCGTCGATCTCGCCGTAGCGGTGGATCGGGACGATGTGCGGCTCGTTGAGCCGGGCCGCCAGGTGCGCCTCGCGCCGGAACCGCTCCCGGTAGCCGGAGTCGGAGGCCAGGTGCTCGGAGAGCACCTTGAGCGCGACCGTGCGGTCGTGCTCGGTGTCGAAGGCGCGGTAGACCTCGCCCATCCCGCCGCGGCCGAGCAGCGCCTCGATGCGATAGGGGCCGAACTGTTGCAACTCCACCGGTGTTCCTCCGTGTGCCGCAGCCCGGGCGCTCGTCGGATCCGGGCGCCGGGTGCGGGTCGTCGGCGGAGTCTAGGGACGGCGACCGACCCCGACCAGCGTCCTCGCCACGGCAGGTGGTCGCGGTTGCGCATCGGCGATCTGCGTCCTCGCCCGCACGGGCGAGGTCGCAGAACTGGCGCGCAGGAAACGGTAGGCGGATCGGCGGAGCGTCACTAGCTTGCACTCGCTCTCGGGCCCCCACGCCCACCCCTGCGAACGGAAGAAGCACGATGAGTCAGCCCCCCGGCCCGTACGGCGCGCCGAGCCAGTACGCCCCGCCCGGTCAGTACGGCGCCCCCGCCCAGTACGGCGCCCCCGGCCAGTACGGCGCCCCCGCGGGCCCCGGCGGCCCCGGTGCCTTCGGTCCGGGCGGACCGGGTGGTCCGGGCGGCCCGGGCGGGTTCGGCCCCGGCGGCTACGCCCGGCCGCCGCAGAGGAAGAGCGTGCTGCCCTGGGTGGTCACCGCTCTGGTCGTGGTGGCCGCCGGCGTCGGCGTGCTCCTGTTCTTCCTGCTCCGCGGTGACGACACCCCCGCCACCCAGGCCGCGGGCTCGTCCTCGTCGGCCGAGTCCTCCCAGGGCTCGGACGAGGGCTCCGGGGAGGGCTCCGGCGGCAGCGAGGGCGCCGGCGGCGGGATGGAGATGGGCGGTCCGGTGACCGTCCCCGGCGGCGCGGGCACGCCCGGCGGCGGGGGCAGCACCGGCGGCGGTACCACCGGCGGCGGCAGCACCGGCGGCGGCAGCACCGGCGGCGGCAGCACCGGCGGCGGGATGACCGAGCAGACCGGCGGCACCGACACCGGCCAGTACGAGGGCTCCGGCGACATCGCGCTCGCCTGGGTGCAGGCGGCCTTCGACTTCGACTACACCACGCTCTACAACATCTCCTGCGCCGGGCTGCAGGACGCCGCGGTGCAGGGGTCGCAGGGCACGGAGTTCGCGCCCGACGAGTACCTGACGCTCTTCTTCTACACCGACGTCCTCGGTGGCCTGGCCATCACCGACGGCGTCCTGGTGAGCGTGGAGTACGACGCGGCCAACGCCGTCGACGTCGCCACCTTCGAGCTCACCCTCGAGGACGGCAGCGTCCAGACCGTCCAGCTCTGGGTGGACCAGAACCTGCTCGTCTGCAACTTCGGCTGACCGCACCCACCCGACGGCCGGTCCCCGCACCCGCGGGGGCCGGCCGTCGGCGTCCGTCCGCCGCTGCTGCTGCACCATGGGCCGGTGTTCGCGGTGACCCGGTTGCGGGTGTCCCCGTCGGCGGCCGCCGACCTGTCCACCGACCTCGACCGGTTGCTGGCCGCGCTCGCCGCACGTCCCGGCTTCCTCGGCGGCGAGGCCGGCCGGTGCGCCGACGACCCGGGCCTGTGGGCGCTGGTCACGCGCTGGGGCGGCGTCGGCGCCTACCGCCGCGCGCTGTCGGCCGCGGAGGTGAAGATCGCCGGGGCGCCGGTGTGGCTGCACGCGGTCGACGAGCCGGGGGCCTACCTCCCGCCGGGATGAGCCGCCGCCACCGCGCGGGTGCGTAGCCTGCGTCGGACAGGACGAGCCGGGGGAGGACAGGCGCGATGACCCAGCCGCCGCAGGACGGGACACCGCCCGACCGCACCCGCGAGGCCCGCCTGCCCCCGGTGCCGCGGGGCCCGGGCCGGCCGGCGGTGCCCGACCAGCCCACCGACCGGCTCGCCGGAGGACCGCCCGAGCAGCGGGACCCGACCCTGCGGCTCGGTGGCCCGGCGGCGTCCGGGCCCCCGCAGCCTCCCCCCGGCCAGCAGCCCCCGTGGGGCCAGCAGCCGCCCTACGGGCAGCAGCCCCCCTGGGGACAGCAGCCCCCCTGGGGACAGCAGCCGCCGTACGGCGCCCCCGGCTACGGCGCGCCGGGCTACGGCGGCCCGGGCTACGGCGCCCCCGGCTACGCACCGCCGCAGCCGCCGAAGAAGGGCCGCGGCCCGCTGATCGCCCTGCTCGCCGCGCTCGGCGTCCTGCTCGTGGGCGGCGGCGTGCTGGCCGTGCTCCTGCTGACCCGGGACGACGGCGGCAGCGGGGCCGCGCCGGCGAGCACCTCGGCGACCACCTCCTCGAGCGCACCGACCTCGTCGTCGGCGCCGTCGTCGTCGGCCGGGCCCACCGGCGGGGGCGGCTTCGGCGGCGGCGCGGGGGCACCCACCGGCGGCGGGGGTGGCGGTGCCGGCGGCGGGGAGCTCAACCTCCCCGAGAGCCCGGAGTTCGCCGCGGCCTGGGTGCAGGCGGTGGTGGACCGCGACGGCGAGACCGCCCGCGCCGACCTGTGCGCCGACGGGCAGGCCCAGCTCCCCGACGCCGCGGCGCTGCTGGCCGACTTCGACGCCTTCCTCGGCGGGCAGATCACCGACGGCACGGCCACCGGTGCGGCCCCCGCGGGCGACGTCGACGAGGTCACCTTCGACGTCACGCTCGACGACGGCAGCCAGGTCTCCTTCGTCGTCACCGTCGTCGACGAGGGCGGGCCGGCCGTCTGCGGCTACACGCAGGCCTGACGCGGCGCCGTCAGCCGCCGAAGAGGGTCTCCAGCTGGGCCCGGAAGGTCAGCACCGACAGCGTGCCGAACAGCAGGATCGCCCACACCAGCGCACCCAGCCGCACGCCGCGCACGCGGATCGGTGCCGGCAGGATCCTGCGGTTGACCAGGATCAGCAGGCCCGCGTAGAGGAACATCATGAACCCGCCGACGACGGCGGAGATCACCAGCAGCACCAGGGGCTGGTCGAGGCCGGCCAGCAGCACCACGATGCCGACGAGGACCAGGCCCCACACCAGCGCCGCGTAGACCTTGCTCTCGTTGGCGTCGCGGGCGTACGAGGTCTTGATGACGTCGGCGGCGAGCCGGCTGGTGTAGTCGACGATCCCCAGTGCGGCGGCGAAGAGCGCGAAGGCGCCGACCGCCCAGAAGAAGTACTGGAACCAGGAGCCGACCCGCTCGCCCAGCACCTGCCCCTCGGTCTCGATGAAGCCGATGTCGTTGGAGACGTCGTCGCGGCCGAACACCGTCGAGTAGGCCAGCAGCGAGGTGAACAGGATCGTGACGAACGTGATCAGCACGAACGTGGACAGCTGCTCGACGTTGGCGAACCGCCACCAGCCGCGCCACCGACGCAGGTTGTCCGGGGTCGGCTCGAACACGTAGCCGGTGCTCGGCACCGCCTCCGGCTCGCCGGTCACCGGGCTCATCAGACGCGGCACGTAGGCGCCCATGCCGAAGCCCTTGTCGCGGATCCAGTTGGACTGCACCAGGTTCTGCCCGCCGCCGCCGCCGGCGAAGGCCAGCGCGCCGAGCAGCAGGGCGAAGCCCAGCTCCTCGGCCGGGATGCGCGGCCGGGTGACCACCTGCGGCAGGTCCGACCACGCCGAGGCGCCCACCGCCACGACCGCGGCCACGGCGAAGAGCAGCAGCACCGCCGCGACCTTGAGCATCTGCGCCCGCTCCAGCGCGACGTAGACGACCGGCGCGAGGGTGAGGACCAGCCCGATGACGACCAGCATGCCGATCGCGATCCAGCGCGGGTCCCCGCCGCCGACCAGGTAGGTGACCAGGGTCGCCGAGCTGGTCGACCAGCCCGGCCACAGGTTGGCGAAGTAGGTGAGCAGCGCGAACACCAGGCCCCAGTGCCGCCAGAACCGGCTGAACCCGGTGAGCGCGGTCTCGCCGGTGGCCAGCGTGTACCGCTCGATCTCCATGTTGAGGAAGTACTGGGTGACCAGCCCGACCAGGGCCGCCCACACGAAGACCAGCCCGACCTGGGAGGCGATGTAGGGGTAGAGGATGAACTCCCCGGAGGCCAGGCCGACGCCGGCGGCGATGATGCCCGGGCCGATCAGCCGCAGGTAGCGGCGCGGCTCGTCGGGCATGTCCCGGACCTCGGGCCGCGGGTGGTGGCGCGTGGGGAACGCGGCGGCGACGTCCGCCCCCGGGGCGCCCCGGGCGGCTCCGGCGCGGTCTGACCTGGCCATCGGACCTCCTCGGGCGTGGCCGCCGGTCCCCGACGGCGTCTCGGCGCTGCCCAGGGGGTCAGTCTGGCCGGGGACGGACGGCGACGCCACGTGTCGCCCGACTACCGTGGGCGGGTCAGCCGCCGACCGCCAGCCGGATGGAGCACCGAGCTCGTGAGCGCCAGCACCACCCACGACCCCGCCCGCCTCGACAAGGTGGTCAACCTCTGCAAGCGCCGGGGGTTCGTCTTCCCGTCCGGCGAGATCTACGGCGGCACCCGCTCGGCCTGGGACTACGGGCCCCTCGGCGTCGAGCTCAAGGAGAACATCAAGAAGCAGTGGTGGCGCACCGTCGTCCAGAGCCGTGACGACGTCGTCGGCCTGGACTCCTCGGTGATCCTGCCGCGGCAGGTGTGGGTGGCCTCCGGCCACGTGGGCGTGTTCACCGACCCCCTCGTCGAGTGCCTGCACTGCCACAAGCGCTTCCGGGCCGACCACCTGGAGGAGGACTTCGCGGCGCGCAAGGGCCACGAGGCCGAGCACGGCCTGCTGGACATCTCCTGCCCGAACTGCGGCACCAAGGGCCGGTGGACCGAGCCGCGCGACTTCAACATGATGCTCAAGACCTACCTCGGCCCGGTCGAGGACGAGTCGGGACTGCACTACCTGCGCCCGGAGACCGCGCAGGGCATCTTCGTGAACTTCGCCAACGTCATGGGGGCGGCGCGGAGGAAGCCGCCGTTCGGCATCGGCCAGATCGGCAAGTCCTTCCGCAACGAGATCACCCCGGGCAACTTCATCTTCCGCACCCGCGAGTTCGAGCAGATGGAGATGGAGTTCTTCGTCGAGCCGGGCACCGACGAGGAGTGGCACCAGTACTGGATCGACGAGCGCACCCGCTGGTACGTCGACCTGGGGATCGACCGAGACAACCTGCGGCACTACGAGCACCCGAAGGAGAAGCTGTCGCACTACTCGACGCGCACCGTCGACATCGAGTACCGCTTCGGCTTCCAGGGCTCGGAGTGGGGTGAGCTGGAGGGCATCGCCAACCGCACCGACTTCGACCTGAAGACGCACTCGGAGCACTCCGGCGTCGACCTGTCCTACTTCGACCAGGCGGACAACACCCGCTGGACGCCCTACGTCATCGAGCCGGCAGCGGGGCTGACCCGCTCGCTGATGGCGTTCCTCGTCGAGGCCTACACCGAGGACGAGGCGCCCAACGCCAAGGGCGGCGTCGACACCCGCACCGTGCTGCGGCTGGACCCCCGCCTGGCGCCGGTCAAGGCCGCCGTCCTGCCGCTGTCGCGCAACGCCGACCTCTCGCCCAAGGCCCGCGACCTCGCCGCGAGGCTGCGCCGCACCTGGAACGTCGACTTCGACGACGCCGGCGCGATCGGCCGCCGCTACCGCCGCCAGGACGAGATCGGCACCCCGTTCTGCCTCACCGTCGACTTCGACACCCTCGAGGACCAGGCGGTCACCGTGCGGGGCCGCGACTCGATGGGCCAGGAGCGCGTCGGGCTGGACCAGGTCGAGAGCTACCTGGCCGCCCGCCTGCCCGGCTGCTGACGCGGGCACGTCCGCGGACCTGCCCGCGTGCAGATCCGCGGACGTGCCCGGGTCTACCGGGCCGCGCGCCGGCCCGGGCGCTGCCGCTGCGGCGCGACGGCGGGGGCGGCCGGGTGCACCGCGGGACCGCCGTCCTCGAGCAGGTCCCGGGCCGCGGCCAGGACGGCGGGGACGGGGACGCCGGCCACCAGGGACCGGTCGTGCCCGCAGCGGGACCGGCTCTGGTCGACCCCGCAGACCGGGCAGTCGGTGCGGGCAGAGACGGCGACGCGGTGCCGCCGCCGGGTCAGCGGCCCGGCGTTGAGCAGGTTGTGCTCGAGGAAGACGCCGACGGTCGCCGTCCCCACCGCCGCCGCGAGGTGCCGCGGGCCGGAGTCGTTGGCGACCACCACCCGGCAGCGCGCCAGGACGCCGGCCAGCGCCCCCAGCGACAGCCGCCCGACCAGGTCGAGCTGCGGCGCCGGCGTCGCCGCGCGGATCGCGTCGGCCGCCCGCCGGTCGTCGGCCCCCGAGCCCACGACCACCACCCGCACGCCGTCGGCGGCCAGGGCGCCGGCGACGGCTGCGAAGCAGGCGGCCGGCCAGCGGCGCCGCGGGTCGCTGGCGCCGGGGTGCAGGGCGACCAGCGGCTCGGGCCCGGCGGGCAGGACGGCGTCGGCGGCCGCGGCGTCGGCCGGGGTGACCGCCAGCCGCGGCTCCAGGGTGACCGGCACCGCGCCCACCAGCCCGACCAGCTCCAGGCAGCGCAGCACCTCGTGCTGGTCGTAGACGTAGGGCAGCCAGCGGTCCAGCGGCGGGGCTCCCCCGTCCCGCGCGCCGGCGGTGACCCGCGCGCCCAGGGCAGTCACCAGCGGGTTGGAGTTGCCGCCACCGCCGTGCAGCTGCAGCGCCAGGTCGTAGCCCTCGGCCCGCTGCGCGCGCAGGAAGCGGTGCACCTCGGGGTGGTCGCGGGAGGCGCCCGGCGCGTCGTGGACGCCGGGCCACGGCGGGACGGCGACCACGCGGTCCCACGGCCCGGGCCGGCCCTCGAGCAGCTCGGCGTGCCACGGCCGGCCCAGGTAGGTGATCTCCGCGTCGGGGTGGGCCGCCCGAAGCGCTGCGAGCGCCGGGAGGGTCATCACCAGGTCGCCCAGCAGGTTCGCGCGCAGGACGGCGATGCGCTCCACGCCGGGCACGGGTGCGCCGGCGGGCGGGAGCGGCGCTGACCTCGACACGCGTCCTCCTGACCTCGGGCTGCGGAGAACCGCCGTGCCCAACCAGAACGCCCTCGACACGTGCGCCAGCCGGACACCTGCGTACACCTCGGTGTGTACGCTGAGCCCGTGGGCCGGACGAACATCGACATCGACGACGACCTGATCTCCCGGGTCATGCGCCGGTACGGCCTGCAGACCAAGAAGGACGCCGTCGACTTCGCGCTCCGCCAGGTCAGCGCGGCGCCCATGACCCCCCGCGAGATGCACGCCATGCGGGGCAGCGGCTGGGACGGCGACCTCGACGGGACCCGCCGTGGGGAGGCCGAGGAGCTGGCCGGGCAGTGGCCGGTCGACCCGGCTGCGCAGGAGTGACCGTCCTCGTCGACTCCTCGGTCTGGATCGCCTACCTGCGCGGCGAGGCGGGGGTCGAGACCGACCTGCTCCACGGGCTGATCGCCCGTGGGGAGGCCGCGGCGACCGACGTCGTCCTCCTGGAGGTCCTGGCCGGGACGACCGCCGAGGAACGCGCCGGGCAGCTCGCCCGGTTCCTCGCCGGCGCGGAGCTGCTCCGCCAGGAGTCCCCGGTCGACGTGGAGACCGCCGCCGCCCTGTACCGGGCCTGCCGTCGGGCCGGGGAGACACCGCGTTCGCTCAACGACTGCGTCGTGGCCGCCGTGGCGCTGCGGCACGGGGTCGGCGTCCTGCACCGCGACCGCGACTTCGGTGTCCTCGCCCGGCACGCGGGGCTGCGGACCCTGCCGGCGCCGGCGTGAGGTCGTGCACTTCCGCGGAAGTGCCCGACAGGGCCCGCCTACCCTGGACGGCGTGACGAGCACCCTGGCGCCGGCGGTCGCCCCGCTGCAGCTCGGGCCGCTCACCGTGGACCCCGCCGTGGTGCTCGCGCCGATGGCCGGCATCACCAACCCGGCGTTCCGCACCCTGTGCCGCGAGTTCGGCGCCGGCCTCTACGTCTGCGAGATGATCACCACGCGGGCGCTGGTCGAGCGCAACGAGAAGACGCTGCGGATGATCCGGGCCACGCCGGAGGAGGCGGCGGCCGGCTTCTCCGTGCAGCTCTACGGCGTCGACCCGGCCACCGTCGGGCGGGCGGTGGAGATGCTGGTCGACGAGGAGGTCGCGGGCACCCGCCCGGCGCACGTCGACCTCAACTTCGGCTGCCCGGTGCCCAAGGTGACCCGCAAGGGCGGGGGCTCGGCGCTGCCGTGGCGGCGGGTCCTGTTCCGCGACATCGTCCGCGCCGCGGTGCGCGCCGCCCGCGACGTGCCGGTCACCGTCAAGACCCGCATCGGCATCGACGACGACCACGTCACCTACCTCGACGCCGGCCGGATCGCGCAGGACGAGGGCGCCGCGGCGATCACCCTGCACGGGCGCACCGCCGACCAGCTCTACAGCGGCACCGCCGACTGGGCGCCGATCGCGCGGCTGGTCGAGGCCGTCGGCATCCCGGTCCTCGGCAACGGCGACGTCTGGGAGGCCGACGACGCCCTGCGGATGGTCGAGACGACCGGCTGCGCCGGCGTCGTCGTCGGGCGGGGGTGCCTGGGCCGGCCGTGGCTGTTCGGCGACCTGGCCGCGGCCTTCGCCGGCTCCCCGCGGCGGGCGCTGCCGACGCTGCGCGAGGTCGCCGCCGTCATGCACCGGCACGCGCAGCTGCTGTCGGCCGGGCAGGGCGAGCTGCACGGCTGCACCGACTTCCGCAAGCACGTCGCCTGGTACCTCAAGGGCTTCTCGGTCGGCTCCGACGTCCGCCGTGCCCTGGCCATGGTCAGCTCCCTCGACGAGCTGGCCGGCCTGCTCGACCGCATCGAGGACCAGCCCTACCCGACGGCGGTCCTCGGCGGTCCGCGCGGGCGCACCAGCAGCCCGCGGCCGGTGGCGCTGCCCGAGGGCTGGCTCGACGACCGTGACGACCCGCGCCCCCCGGCGGGCGCCGAGCTGGAGACGAGCGGCGGATGACCGGCCCGTACCTCTACGACGAGGGCCCCGAGCGGCTGCACACCAGCACCCCGCGCCGCCGCAACGGGCTCGTCCTGGGCATCTTCGGCGCCACCGTCGCCGTCGGCGTCGGGATGGTGGTCGCCCTGCCGCTGGTCAAGGGGACGGCGGAGGAGCAGGCCCGCGAGGTGGTCGGCGTCTTCACCGCGGCACTGGCCGCCGGCGACCTCGAGACCGCCGGCGGGCTGCTGTGCCAGGCCGAGCACGACCGCGCCGACACCGAGGGCGTGGACGTCGGCGAGGTCGCCGCCGGGTACGCCCGGCCGGGCACCGCCGAGATCCTGGCCGTCGAGCCGGGGGAGCAGGGGGACCGGGACTCCCAGGAGGTCCGGGTCCGGTGGGACGACGGCGGGACCGGCACCGAGACGACGCTGGTCGTGGTGCTCGAGGAGGGCCCGCGGGTCTGCGGGACCTCCGGCTGAGGCGGGCGCCGCGGCCACGACGGGAGCCCTTTCCCGACCCGGCCCCGGCTGTCACCATGTGCGCCGCCCGGCGGGGAGCCGACCGGGCCCGCACGAGAGGAACCCCGGTGTCGCAGCCGCCCCACCCGTCCGCGCCCTACGCCCCGGCCGGTCCGTACGCCCCCGCGGGTCCGTACGTCCCCCCGGCCCCGGCCGCGCCGCCCGCCCCCGTCGGGGTCGCCCCGGCCGCGCCGCCGGTGCCGCCGCCGGCCGCGCCCACCCAGGTCGGCTTCCCGGGACAGGTGCAGCTGCCGCCGCAGCCGCAGTACGCGCCCACGCCGCAGCAGGCGGCCGCGATGCAACAGGGGCCGCCGGCCACCGGCTTCCCGCTCTACGTGTCCCCGCCGCCCTCGCCGGTGAACCGCACCGGCCTCTACGTCGGCGTCCTCGTCTGCGTGCTGACGATCCTGTTCGCCGTCGTCGGCTTCGTCCTCGTGGCCTGACGTCCCCGCCGGCCGGGGCCCTCCGGCTCCCCGACCGCCACACCGGTCCCGGCTGCCGCGCCCGGCACGGGCCCCGTGTTATCCATGACCGGTGGCGCGGGTGGGGTCTCTGGTGTCGCGGGTGTTCGCCGCGGCCGTCCTCGCCGCCCTGCTGCTCGTCGCCTCGACGGCGGTCGCGATCTGGTGGACGGCGCGCCAGGACGCCCGCCCGTCGTCGGACGCGATCGTGGTGCTGGGGTCGGCCCAGTACAACGGCGTGCCGTCGTCGATCTTCGAGGCGCGGCTGGAGCACGCCGCGTCGCTGTGGGAGGACGGCGTCGCGCCGGTCGTGGTGACCGTCGGCGGGAAGGCGGCCGGGGACCAGTTCACCGAGGCCGAGGCCGGCCGGGACTACCTGCTCGACGCCGGGATCCCCGAGGAGTCGCTGCTGGCGGTGCCCGAGGGCGTCGACACGCTGGAGAGCATGCGCGCGGTCGGCACCGCCTTCGACGAGCGCGGCTGGTCCGACGCGGTCCTGGTCACCGACCCCTGGCACGCCATGCGGGCCGAGCGGATGGCCGAGGACGCGGGGATCTCCGCCGAGAGCTCCCCGACCCGGCAGGGTCCGGCGGTGCAGACGCGCGGCACGCAGTTCCGGTACATCCTGCGGGAGACCGCCGCCTACCTGCTCTATCGCGTGACCGGGGAGAGCGTCGCGGGCGCACCGGGCATCGGCTGAGGAGGGCACGTGCTGGAGCTGGGCAGGGGCCGCGGGGAGCTGCCGGTGCTGCGCGACGGCGAGCCCGTGGCGCACCTGCGCTCCACCGACTTCTGGAGGGAGGGCTCGGTCGCGGTGGTCGGGGACCGCGAGTGGGTCCTCGACCGGCGGCGCGGCGGCACCCTCGCCGGCCGGTGGGCGGTCGACCCCGCGGACGCCGTCCGCCTGCGCGCCGAGCAGGTGTCGGTGTGGCGGGGCACCTGGCGGCTCGACCTCGCCGGCACCGTCGTCGACGCCGTGCCCGCCTCCTGGTGGCGGGGCACCTACCGGTTCACCGCCGGGGAGCGGACGGTGGCCGAGAGCGGGTCCACCGGCGGCTGGTCGCCCCGGCCCACGCTCACCGCGGACGAGGACCTGCCGCTCGACGCGCAGGTGTTCCTGCTGTGGCTGGTCCTGGTGCTGCAGCGGCGGGCCTACGGGGCGGCGGTCGCGGCCTCGGTGGGCGGCGCGGCCGCCGCCGGGAGCAGCTGAGCCCGACCCGTGCGGGCCGTCGTCCCGGGCCGTCGTCCCGGGAGGGGATGATCGGTGCCGGGACGCGCACCGGCGTCCCGGCAGCAGCACGACGGAGGGGGCCCATGGCCGGCCGGGGACGCATCCGAGCGGCGGACATCGCGCTGGTGCGCGAGCGCAGCCGGATCGACGAGGTGGTCGGCGAGCACCTGCAGCTCAGGCGGGCCGGGGGCGGCAGCCTCAAGGGCCTGTGCCCGTTCCACGACGAGAAGTCGCCGTCGTTCCACGTCACGCCTGCGCGCAACCTCTTCCACTGCTTCGGCTGCGGAGCCGGCGGGGACGTCATCAGCTTCGTCCAGCAGATCGACCACCTGAGCTTCACCGAGGCGGTCGAGCGGCTGGCGGCGCGGGCGAGCATCGACCTGAAGTACGAGGACGACGGCGGCCGCCCCACCGGCGCGCCCGACCGCGCGCAGGTCGGGCAGCGGGCGCGCCTGGTCGCGGCCAACACCGCGGCCGCGGAGTTCTACACCGAGCAGCTGCGCAGCCCCGAGGCGGCGCCGGCGCGGCAGTTCCTCGCCGACCGCGGCTTCGACCGGCAGGTCGCCGTCGACTTCGGCTGCGGGTACGCCCCGGGCGGCTGGGACGCGCTCACCCGGCACCTGCGCGGGAAGGGCTACACGCAGCAGGAGCTGGTGACGGCCGGGCTGGCCAAGGAGTCCTCCCGCGGCACGCTCATCGACCGCTTCCACCGGCGGCTGGTCTGGCCGATCCGCGACATCACCGGCGACGTCATCGGGTTCGGCGCCCGCAAGCTCATGGACGACGACCCCGGCCCCAAGTACCTCAACACCCCCGAGACGCCGCTGTACAAGAAGAGCACCGTCCTCTACGGCATCGAGCGGGCCAAGCGCGACATCGCCCGGCGGCACCAGGCCGTCGTCGTCGAGGGCTACACCGACGTCATGGCCTGCCACCTCGCCGGGGTGACCACGGCGGTGGCCTCCTGCGGCACCGCGTTCGGCCCCGAGCACATCAGCGTGCTGCGGCGGCTGCTCATGGACCAGGACGAGTTCCGCGGGGAGGTCGTCTACACCTTCGACGGCGACGCCGCGGGCCAGAAGGCCGCGCGGAGGGCGTTCGAGGAGGACCAGCGCTTCATCGCGCAGACGTTCGTCGCCGTCGAGCCCGACGGGCGCGACCCCTGCGAGCTGCGCCAGGCGCACGGCGACGCCGCCGTCCGCGACCTGGTGGCCCGGCGGACGCCGCTGATCGAGTTCGTGCTGCGCACCACGCTGGCCGAGTACGACCTCGACACCGTCGAGGGCCGGGTGGCCGCGCTCGACCGGACCGCGCCGCTGCTCGCCCAGGTCAAGGACCACGCGCTGCGCCCGGCCTACGCCCGGCGGCTGGCCGGGCTGATCGGCGACACCGACGAGGGGGAGGTGCTCGAGCGGGTCCGGCGGATCACCGGCGGGGAGACCGCCCCGCCCCGCCGGCCGCGGCAGCCCAAGCGCACCCCCGACGACGCCGCGCTCGCCGTCGAGCGGGAGGCGGTCAAGGCGGCGCTGCAGGTGCCGGAGATCGCCGGGCCGTCGTTCGACGCCGTCCCGCCCGCCGCCTACACCGATCCCGACTACGCCGCCGTCGCCGCGGCCGTCGCGGCGGCCGGGGGAGCGGCCGCCGCCCGGGTGTCGGGTCCGGCGTGGCTGGACGAGGTGGCCGGGCACTGCGAGCGGGAGACCGCCCGCGCGCAGCTCACGGCGCTGGCGGTGGAGCCGCTGCGCTCGGTGGGCGACGCCGACGCCGTCTACGTGTCGGCTGTGCTGGCGCGGCTGCAGGAGATGGCCACCGTGCGGCAGGTGACCGCGCTGAAGGCGAAGCTGCAGCGGATGAACCCCGTCGAGCAGGGTGACGAGTACATGCGCGCGTTCTCCCGGCTGATGGCGCTCGAGCAGGAAGCCATCTCGCTGCGGCAACGGGCGATCGGCGGGCTGACGTGAGCCTGGGCGAGCGGCTGCGCCGACGGTTCGCCCGCCCGCCGGAGCCGGTGCGCGCCGTCGTCCAGGCGTCGGCGGACGCCGACGAGCGGGTGCTGGCGTGGGGGGAGCTGGCGCGCGGGCAGGGCTGGCTGACCGCCACCAGCCGCGGGCTGCGCGTGGTCCCGGCCGACCTGCGGCTCGACGCGGCCGGCGACGTCGGCGTGCTGCGCTGGCACGAGGTCGGTGCGGCCCGCTGGGCGGCGACCAACGACGGCGGTGGCACGTTCACCGTGACCGCGCTGGCCGAGGTGGAGCCCGGCGTGCAGGCGCGGGAGCCGGCCGAGCGGTACGCGCTCACCGACGCCGGCGACCTGCCGGCCGTGGTGCGCCGGCGGGTCGACCAGACTGTCGTCGCCAGTCGCCGCTCGCCGCTGCCCGGCGGGGGAGGGGTGCTGCTGGTGGCCCGGCGGGTGCCCGGTCAGGCCGCCCGCGAGTGGACCGTCGTGTTCGACGACGACGCCGACCGCACCGACCCGGAGGCCCGGGCCGTGGCGCGCGCCAAGCTGGAGGAGGCGCTCGCCGCCGAGCAGCCGGGCTGAGCCTGGCCCGCCCGGCGGCGCCTGCTCAGCCGACCGGCGGCGGGTCGGCGGGCAGCGCCGTCAGGTCGGGGGCCTCGGTGGTCGTCGCCGGGGGCAGCGTCGTGGTGCCGGTGCTGCGGGCCGGGGCCGGCGCGGGGCCGGTGTCGCGGCCCATCTTCTCCTTCACCGAGCTGACGACGTCGTCGGCGCGGGCCTGGGCCATGCCGGCCAGCCCCTGCAGCTGCGGGTTGTCCTTCGCGTCCGACCACAGGCCGAGGATCTGCTCGTAGCGCTCACGGCCGGCCTTCGCGCCGAGGACGTACCCGGCACCGAAGCCGAGGAGGAAGGAGAACTTGGCCACGGGGACCTCCGTGTTCGAGACGTCAACGACCGGGTGATCACGCTACGGGCGGACGCTCCCGTCCGCGATGGGAGGAGCCTGCGCAGGGCGCCCGGGGCCGTCAGGTACTGTGGACCTGCGCGCGGGCCACGCCCGCCCGTCCCCCGTAGCTCAATTGGCAGAGCATGCGACTGTTAATCGCAGGGTTATTGGTTCGAGTCCAATCGGGGGAGCATCACCCCAGGTCAGCGGCCTGACGTAGTCGCGGGGTAGCGCCCCGCGACCAATTTACGACCAACAAACGAGCGGACCGCTCACCTCGGGCGAGGGCATCCCTCCGCGGCGGTGGTCATCGAGCAGGTGGCCTACGAGGACGTGCCGGCGCCGCGGCGGTCGACCTCCCTGAGCTGTGCGCCAAGGTCGTAGAGCCTCACTGCGCGCTGAGGCGGACGCGCTCCGGCGGCACACTCGTGAGGTGACGGCCCCAGCCGTAGTCGTGCAGCTGCCGCCAGGTGACCGCGGCGCGCCAGCCGAACCCGTCGTCGCACAGGCGCCACGCGGTCTGGTGTCCGCACCACCACCGGCCGTCGTTCTCCACCTCGACGTCCCGCGGTGGGTCGAACCGGCGCTCGTCCAGCAGGCGGATGGAGACCGTCACCCAGACGGTGTAGCCGCCGGCGCGGACGTGCCACGCCCACCGACCCTCTGGTGTGACATCGCGTGACCGAACCGTGCCGACTGGACCGCGGCACGTGGACGATGCGCACCATGGCCTACCAGGCGTCGACGTCGCTGCCCCATGACAACCTCGAGCGGGCGACCGCGGGACTGCGGGCCGCACTCCGTCACCGAGTGCTCGACGCCGGTGACCCGGGGCTGCCGGACTGGTCAACACTGACCGTGACCGGCCCCGAGATGGCGGGCGACGAGCGCGGCCGGTCCTGGTTCACCTGGACTGCCACGGTGACAACCCGCCCGTAGCGCGCATGACTTTGCGGGTGTGGGCGGATCACGGCAGGTCGGCCGCTAGTGCGTGACTCCAGCGCTTCCTTCCTGCGCAACTGACACCCGCGGCTCCGAGACCAAGTGGTCCCCGCGCCGCGGCTTGTCACTTCTCCCTGCGCTTGTAAGGGGTCTGCGACAGGGCACTGCCGACGGCGGTCTTCGACGCCTTGCCGGTGCGCTTGTCGCGTAGCACCTTGGAAGCCGCCTTGGCGGCCTTGGGGCTGGTCTGGTTCTTCTCCGCCATCGCTCCTCCTCTCGAGGATCGACGTCGACAGAGACGGGGCCTCCGGCGCCCCACCGACAGAGTCGACCGATCACCGCAGTGAAAAGCGCTACTTCCGCAGCCACGTCGGGTCTCCGATCGTGGCTCGGACTTGCTCGAGCTCCTGTAGTCCGCGCAGCACGGACGCGGCGAGCAGGACAGCAACGACGGCGTTGCCCTCGTTAATATGGCTCGGCTCGGCGACGTGGCAGGTGACGTGGCGACTCAGCTCGTCAGGCATGGGGTCAGGTGACTTCGTCGGATGCCAGTCGTTGTAGAAGCTGTCGAGCGGAGCCAGCGCTGCCCGCAGGCGGATCTCGACGTAGGCAACTTCCTCCAGGTCGACCCGGACTCGGTTCTGGACCTTCTTTGACTTGTCGTCGATCGCGAAGCGGGTCGCTGACTCGACGACCACCGTGGCAAGTGCTTGGGCTGCTTCTGCATGTCCAGCGGCAAGCGCTTCGACGGCCTGAATCGCCAGCTGCACCTTGCCCGCGTAGTCAGGTGCGCTCACCGTCGCAAGCAGTGCTCGGCAATCGTCGACGACCTCGTTGCGTCGAGCGATCAGCGTGGCGATACGGGCCGGCCGGTCCGCTGCGTCGAGCAGTTCACGCACGATCTCGCTACGAGGAACCCACACTAGGGGGATGCCGTCGCCCTGAATCACGGTCGGCAACGCATCGAAGTTCAACTCGCCTGACCAGTTGGGCGGCTGGCTCTCCCGAACGCGAGCAATCCGCTCCGCGAGATCGGGAGGCAGAGTGAACTTAGGGAGTGGTGGCAGCTCGAAGTCGAACTTCGAGAGGTTGGCCGCCATGCGCTCGCGCACCTCCGCGAACGCCGGCTTAAGGGTGTTGGAGAGCTGAGTCTGTGCGGCTTGGGCGATCGGGGCCAACAAATCCGCGATGCGCGACCGGAGGGGATCGAACGCTGCAGACCAGTCGACCTCCTCGTGCTCGCGGTCCTCATGCTCACGGTCCTTGTGCTCGCCGTCGTTGTGCTCGCCGTCAGCCGGTGGCTCAGTCATGGCCTCGAAGCTAGCCGCGGGGTGCGGTAAGGCCCTTAAATATCGTCCTCTGTCTGAGGCTTCAAACTCACTGAACTAGCAGGGGACGCCTGAAGTAGCCGCAAGCCGAAGGGGCCCCTCCGGAAGTCCGGAGGGGCCCCTTGCCTGTGGCAGCTCTTCGTGCAGCCGCTACCGGGCCGGCTACGGCGCCGTCCCGGTAGCGGCTGGGAGCAGATCAGCCGACGTGGTCCTCGTCGTAGTCCTCGTCGAGGTCGTTGTCCTCGCCGATCTCGTCCAAGTCGACGAGGTCGTCCTCGTCGTGGTCCTGCTCCGCGACGTGAGGCTCATCCTCGCTGGGCTCATTCAGGGTGATCAGCGCGCTGATCTTGCTGCCCATGGTGCTCAGCTGGCGCCAGTCATCCTTGGTGCCCAGGGCCGGCCCGACGGCCCCGTCGCCGGTGGCGGCGAGGCGCAGCAGGCTCTCAAGGAGGTCGACCGCGGACTCCAGCTCCTTCCGCAGGGCCTGCCGGTAGGAGCTGGCCTGCTGGCCCGGGGTGCCCTCGGGCATGCGGAAGCCGCCGCTCCTGGCCTGCTCCTCCTGCTGCTCCGCCATAGCCCGCGCCGCCCGCTCAGGGTCGGACAGCCGGACGACCTCCCCGCGCTCAAGCAGCTCCGCCTGCCCCGTGCCATCGACCAGAGTCGTCTCCGGCTGATCCGGGTCGACCACCGGCACGGCGTAGCTGTTCTCGGGCAGCTTCCCGCCGTCCTTGAAGTCGCGCTTCGAGAACGAGTTGATCGCAGCGGCGTCGGCCTGGAAGGCCTGGGCGGCGTGAGCCAGCTGGTAGAGGCCGGCCTTGTTGTCCTGGTGCCCGAGCTCGGCGATGACGTCGTTCGGGTTGGCCCGGAAAGGCACCTCACCAGACTGCAGGGCACTGCCGATGTTGCTGCCCACCAGGCCGTCGGCGACCAGGGCAACCCCGCCCGCGACCATCAGGGTGCGCCGGGCGTTGGCGTCCCCGTTGAGCGCCCGGGGCACGAGCGACAGGAAGTCGCTCGTGGGCACCGGCTCCCAGTCGGCGCCGTAGAGCGCGTGCGGGACCGGGCCGCCACCATTCCAGGCCCGGCGCGCGGACTGCAGACTGCGGGCCTTCGTCGTGCGCCAGGGGACGTCGATGAGCGGACCGAGGTAGCCGGCGTAGGCCTTGTTCCGGATGATCGTCTTCCCGGTCAGGGACCGCAGCTGGTCCTTGATCTTGGCGAAGGCGATCGGCTGGGTGAACGCGTGGATCAGGTAGACCGCGCGCCACAGCGCCGTGTCCGGGATGGCGGAGTTCCCGAACACCTTGGAGGTGCATTCCGGGCCGAGCGCGCCGGTGGCGAGCTTGACCACGTCGGGGTGGAGGTGGCGACCGTGGAGCGCGCGGGTCAGGGCGCGCTCACCGATGTCGATGCTCTTGGCCGCCTCGTCCCAGCCGCGGAACTCGGTGTGGATGCTGGCCACCACCGCGCGGATGGACTCGGGGAAGACCTCCGTCGGGGGCAGCGTCGTCGTGAGGGCAGCGTGCACCCCGACGTAGATCTCCGCCGGCATGGTGAAGGTCTGGCCGATCCGCACCGCGTCCTCGGTCGGCGAGCCGGTGGCCATGCCCGCCGTGAAGCGGGTCCGCAAGTCCGCCGCCACCCGATCCCGGCCCCGGGCGTGGTCAATGGACGGATCGGGGGCCTTACCGGCACGGGGCGGCTGGGTGGCAAGCAGGTCACTGATGCCCTGCTTGGCCACCTCGTCCGCGCTCGGCTTGCCCCCCATGCGCGCGCTGATCGAGCGGACCCAGCGCGTGATCCCGTCCCGCAGGGCGATGACGTGGAAGGACGGCGTCTCGTCCTCGAAGTCGAGGCGCGCCACGTGACCCAGAACCGCCCGGCCGACCCGCCGGGAGAGGATGGAGGGCTCGTAGTCCGCACCCGTGTGGAAGGTGTGGGTGATGGTCTGGTGCAGGTGATCCACCAGGTGCTGCATGTTCTTGTAGGTCAGCACCAGCTCGGCCATCGGGTACCCCTCGTCGTCGAGGGCGCCGGTGACCTGCGGCCGCGGGACCGGAAGCCCCTCGGCCTCCGTCCGGGGCTGAAGCAGCGGCCAGAGCTCCGTGGTCATCACAGGCCCGGGCAGCTGATCCAAGGTGGCGGTCTCCACCGTCGCGCTGGTGAGCAGACCGTTCTTGACAAGCATGCCGCCCAGCTCGGGCTGCACCAGCGCCCGGGCGACGGCGTGCCTGCCGTCCTCGGACAGCAGCCCGGCCGTCTCGAGCGCGCGGACCAGGACGCCGCGCGTCTTCGCCGACGACGGCTCAGGGAGCGAACCGGTGAAGTTGACGATGACCAGCGGCTCCTCGCCGCCCACATCGAGGGTGGCGGGGGTGGTGCGAGGCGCCGGCTCGTGCGCGGCAGGGACCGCCCCGTCCGGGGTGTTGTCGCTGCCGAAGTTCGGGCTGACGGGCTCGCTGAACAGAGGGCTAGCCACGGTTGGGCTCTCCAATTCTGGTGCCCGTGGGAGACATCCCGACGCCATGCCGGGGTCCCTGCCTGACACGAAGGCCAGGACGCGGGGGCAACCTTGTCCGCGCTGCGTCTCATCACCACCGAGAGCACTGCACGCCTCGACCAGCTGAGCATCAGTCGGCATGTCCCGACCTAGCCCGTCTGTCTCCGCGGCCCCTGCGGGCCACCCGGACGGTTCCGGTTGTGCAGCGCCTCGCCACTGATGGGCGCGACAGGGAGGGACGGTAGGGAGTCCCGTTGACCTCGTCAACCTGGAGCGGGCGATGATCTTGATCTTCCCTCTAACGGGTTACGACGGGACCCACGGACGCCGCGCGAAGCGAGGGTCGATTTACGAGGGCCGGAGGGCTGACGAGCACCTGGCGCCAGCTGATGTTGACGCGCAGGGGTGCATCGCGGTCACTGTTCCTCTGAGTGCTCTTGCTGGTAGCGGACCTGAGCCTCCTCGACCTCTGCGACGAGCTCGTCGTGCCGGCGCATAGCTTCGGCCCGCGTTTCTGCGCGCTTCTGCTCAAGCTGGGGGCCGTCGTAGACGGCGACGCGCTGGACTCCGTCCGGCTGGGCCAGCTTCTTCAAACTTTGGCTGACGGACTTCAGCTCCGCGGCAGCGTGGTGAATGGTCCGCTCATTCATCCACATCCGGTGACGGAAGACTCCCCAGTCCAGCACCGAGGGAGTAGTGTGCTGATCGCCGAACGAGTCGGTGTACGTGATGGCGACGTCGTGGCGGTCAGGAAGTTTGTAGCGGTCCTGGGCGCGCTCAACACTGTTGTCCCAGAAAGTGCGCCACTCCTGGCCTGGGGCCAGAAACGGGATGCTGCTCGGAAGTGGGACTTCCTGCGCGCCGCCTTGCTGGTCCGTGCGCACCAGAGCAGGCGTGCAGGCGATGGTCACGTCGCGTGCTCCTGTAGTGCCCAGGTTCTGAATCACCACTTCGATTGCCTGCGGAGTCACGCGATTCGGTACGGCAGACATCACGACGTAGGGCTGGGCCTGCTCGCGGCGCAGCGTGCGGGCCTCCTCCAGCTGCTCGCTCGCTACAGTCAACTGATCCCGGAGGCCGATGACTTGCCGTCTGGCGTAAAGCGCGGCCACGACCGCGACCGCGACGGTGGCCACGGCCGCGAGCGCCGCGATGCCGGCGCCGACAGCAGAGACGACGTCGGTCCACGTCGGCTCGCTGGCAGCCGTAGCTGCTGCACCATTGATCGCTTCCCTCATATCTGAAGGCTAGGTCAGCGCTACGACACCGAACCGCTGGTCCCAGTTCCAGGGCGCCGCCTTCGCGTTGCATCTGCAGCCTCGTCGTTCGTGTCCTGGTTCACCGAGGCCATCGGTGGCGAACGCCCAAGCTGTCGGCAGCGAGCGGCACACTCGCTCTGGGCTAGGCGGAGGGAGTCCGATGTTCAATCCTTGGCAGGCGCACGGTC
Source organism: Geodermatophilus sp. SYSU D00814 (assembly GCF_054050055.1). NCBI lineage: Bacteria > Bacillati > Actinomycetota > Actinomycetes > Geodermatophilales > Geodermatophilaceae > Geodermatophilus > Geodermatophilus sp. SYSU D00814. The sequence goes on along the minus strand of NZ_JBJGYP010000028.1, from coordinate 2,767 downwards.
AGCTACTCCGGTGGAGCGTTTCTCAGGCGTACAGCGAGCCTCATGGCGGCTGCTACCAATGCTTTATCACCACGTCCTGGGATGAAGCGGCGCGCGAGATCGAGGATGAGGAAGCAGTCATCGATCAGGCTGGCGGTGAGATTGCCATGGCCGAGGAGGCCCGTGCGGAGGCTGAGGAGTCAGGAGGGGATATCAGCCCCTACTCCTACCTGGACTACGGCGTCATCGGGCTTGTTGCTGCGCTTTCGGCCGCGGGGATCTGTACGGTTTCAAGCGCAAGCCCACCTGACGGCCGTCCCTACGTGGCGCTCGTGGCGGACCTGCCACGGTTGCATCACCTGGCTCGGCTCGTAAGTGAGGTCCAGGGCTGTCAGCTGCAGGCCGGCCACGGGCTAGTCGCCGCTCGACCTCCGAGACGTGCTTGCGGATGGACTCGGCCAGACGCCTGTCGGCCTCCTCCCGCGGCTCGCCGCGCTGGTCCCGCGGCAGCTGATCGACCCACGCGGACAGGGCCTGGATCTCGAGCGCCCGCGTGCGGGCCTCCTCCCGCCAGGCGCGCAGCGGTGGATCGGGGAAGCGGAGGTGCGGCGCGGCGCGGACCTTGGCGCCCGACCCCGACTCATCGTGCGGTTGCCCGCTCATCCGACGCCCCCTCGGCCCGCTGTCCAACGGTCGCGTCCTGGTCCGGGCCTCCGGGAGCCGGCCCCGGTCCGGTGGAAGGTGGCCGGGCCGGCGGAGTGGTGGCCGGCAGAGTGGTGGCCGGTCGACGCTGAGGCCGGATGCGTTCGGCCGCTCGCGCCGGTGGGTGACCGGCCGGCGTCCGAGGCCGTGGTGGGCGCGCTCGCTCGCACCACGGTGCGCACGCCGCTCACAGCAGGCGGAACATCGTCACGGACCACTGCGGCACGTTGAGGTAGACGCGCCCGTCGCCCTCGGTCCACGGCTCGGCGAAGGCGTTGCCGGCCCCGTCCCAGCCACCGAACCGGGCGTCCTGGGAGCAGAGGATCTGTTGCCAACGTCCCGGCTGCCCGGTCGCCACCCCGTAGCCCGCTCCGATGTGGGACGTGTCGCTGGCGTTGACCACGACCAGGACGAGGTCGCCGTCGTCGGTCCAGCGTTTGAACGCGAGGACGCCCCCGGGGTCCCGGTGCGTGACCTGCAGGCCGCCGCGGCGCAGCGCCGGGTGGTCCCAGCGGGTCTGGTTCGCGGCCTGCACGAGATGCCGCATGCCCATCCCGATCTCGTCGCCGGCGATCGACCAGTCGAAGCGGTGGTCGCCGTGGGCGTCGGCCCCGTCGTGCCAGTAGCCGTCGAGGTGGCATTCGCTGCCCATGAACAGCATCGGCGTGCCTTTGATGGCGACGTTGAGGGCCCAGGCCATGCGCGCCTTGGCGCGGGCATACCAGTTCCCGCGGCCGCCGAAGCGTGCGACGAAGTGCCGTTTGCCCTTGCCGCCCTGCTGGTCGTCGCCGCACTCGTCGTGCGAGCCCAGCAGGTAGGTGACGGTGTTCCACGAGTGGGCGTAGGTCTGGCCCGGCCCGTAGGAGTTGCCCGCCAGCCGCTCAATGTTGCCCACCGGGTCGTCGCCGTTGAGCGCGCGGAGGACGCCGTAGAAGGGTTCGACGGTCCAGGTGGCGTGGAAGCCGGCTGAGGACAGGACGGACTCGTGGTCGGGCAGGTGTTCGGCGATGAGGTACGTGCCCGGGTGGCGCCGCTTGGCCTCCCAGGTGAGGTGCTGCATGAACTCCCAGCCGTCGTTGCCCAGCCCGCGGGCCCGCTCCATGGTGCGGGTCGAGTCGAAGCGCAGCCCATCGCCGTTGTACTCCTCCAGGTACATCCCGATGTTCGCGACGAAGAAGTCGCGGATGCCCGGCCGCCAGAACGCCGGCGCGGTGCCCCAGTCGGTGCGGTAGGTGGGATCGGTCCCCAGGTAGCTGTCCCCGGTGCCGTCGGCCCGTTCGTCGAAGTGGTGGAAGGAGCTGTCCTCGTCGCTGATGTGGTTGTAGACCACGTCGAAGATGACGGCCAGGCCGCGCCGGTGGCAGGCGTCGACCAGCGCGCGCAGGTCAGCGGGGCGTCCGTAGGCCGACTCCAGGGCGAAATAGAAGGCGGGGTTGTAGCCCCAGGAGCGGTCGGCCCGGAACTCTTGCACCGGCAGCAGGGCGAGGGCGTTGAAGCCCAAGTCCCGGATGTAGTCCAGCTTGGTCTGCAGCTGGTCGAAGGAGGCCACGCCGTTGGGTGCGACGTGGTCGTCGCGGTAGCCGCAGAACGAGCCGACGTGGCACTGGTAAAGGAGGAGGTCGTCGAAGGCGGGCGTGGTGAACGGTGCCCACGGGTGGCCGGTGTCCACGACGTGGGACTTGTTGTGCCGGTTGTCCAGGCTGGAGCTGTCGGTGTCGCGCGCGGCGGGGTCGAGCCGGTGGTTGACCGCGGGCTCGCCGCGGCCGACGAGCAGCTCGTACCGGCCGCCTGCGCGCAGGCCGGCGACGTGGCCGTCCCACCAGCCGTCACCGGTCGGGGCGAGGGGGGGGGGGGGGGGGGGGGGGGGGGGCGCGGGGGGGGGGCGGGGCGGGCGCCGCGGGGGGGGGGGGGGGGGGGGGGGGCACCGGCCCCCCGCGCCCCCCCCCCGCCCGACGCGCGCGGGGTGGGGGCCGGCGCCGGTGCCGGCCCCACCCGTGGCCGTGCCGGCCGGTGACGCGCCCCTCGGCGAGCTCGTCACCATCTGCCGCCGGGTCTCCGCCGCCGGTGCGCGCGCCCCCGGCGTGCG
>NZ_JBJGYP010000027.1:0-58694 GCF_054050055.1 Geodermatophilus sp. SYSU D00814 | reverse complement strand
CGCCACCAGACCTGCGTCGATGACTCCATCAAACCGATGTAGAACCCCCCCCCCCCCCCCGCCCCCCCCCCCCCCCCCCCCCCCCCCCCCCCCCCCCCCCCCCCCCCCCCCCCCCCCCCCCCGGGTCCGTGCACTTCCGCGGAGGTGCCTGACCTACCCGGGCGCTTCCGCGGACGTGCACGGCGGCTCACCGGCGGAGGCGCAGGATCTGGCCCGGGCGCAGCTGCGCGCAGCGGTCGACGTCGGCGTCGGCGACGTAGCCGGCCACCGGGTAGCCGCCGGTCACCGGCGCGTCGCCGAGGAAGAGCACCGGCTGCCCCGACGGCGGCACCTGCAGCGCGCCGCGCAGCAGCCCCTCGCTGGGCAGCTCGCCGGTCACCGCGCGGTCCAGCCGCGGCCCGGCCAGCCGCAGCCCGACCCGGTCGATCTGCGGGGTCACCGTCCACGCCGCGGTGCCCAGCGCCTCCCGTGCCGGGGGCGTCAGCCAGTCGGCGCGCGGGCCGGGAAGCAGCCGCACGGTCACCTCGCCGCCGGGCGGGTCGGGCACCGGGGCGAGGTCGACGCCGGGCGGCGGGCCGGCGGACTGCCCGACCGGCAGCCGGTCGCCGGCGCGCAGCGGTGCCGGGCCCAGCCCGGACAGCACGTCGGTGGACCGCGAGCCGAGCACCGGCTCGACGGCGATCCCGCCGCGGACGGCGAGGTAGGTGCGCAGCCCCGCCGCCGGCGTCCCCAGCGCCAGCGTCGTCCCGGCGCGCAGCAGGCCGGGCGCGGCGTGCACCGGGGACCCCGGGCAGCGCGCGCCGGTGGTGACGACGAGCAGGTCGGCGTTCGCCCGCAGGGCCAGCCCGCCGAGGGTGGCCTCCAGGACGGCGGCCCCCGGGTCGTTGCCCACCAGCCGGTTGGCCAGCGCGGCCGAGGACCGGTCGGCCGCGCCCGAGCGGCCCACCCCGATGCCCGCCAGTCCCGGCCGGCCCCGGTCCTGCACCGTGGTCAGCGGCCCTGGCGCCAGCACGGTCAGCACGGCGTGAACCGCACCCGCACGCCCGGGCGCAGCAGCGCGGCGGGGTCGCGGGCCAGGTCGAACACCGCGACGTCGGTGCGCCCGACCAGCTGCCACCCGCCCGGCGACGCGCGCGGGTAGACGCCGGTGAACCCGCCGGCCAGCGCCACCGACCCGGCCGGCACCCGGGTGCGCGGTGAGGCGCGGCGCGGCAGGTCCCACCCGCCCGCGGCCGGCGTCAGGTAGCCGAAGCCTGGTGCGAAGCCGGAGAACGCGACGGTCCACTCCGTGCCGGTGTGCCGCCGCACCACCTCGGCGGGGTCCACGCCCAGGTGCGCGGCGACGTCGCCGAGGTCCTCGCCGTCGTAGGTCACCGGCAGCTCCACCAGGTCGCCGGTCGCCGCGCGCCCCGGCCGGGGGCGGGCCCGCCGCACCACCGCCTCCACGGCGTCCAGGGTGGTCACCGCGGGGTCGGTGACCACCAGCACCGTCCGCGCGGCCGGGACGAGGTCGACGACACCGGGCGGGCGGTCCTCCTGCAGCGCGGTGTACAGGCCGAGGACGTCGTCGAGGCCGGGCAGCTCCACCAGCAGCGCGGTGGAGCCGCTGGGCAGCACCCGCATCACGGCACGAAGGGGGCGAGGTCGACCCCCGCCCCGGTCAGCGCCGCCCGCACCCGGCGGGCCACCTCGACCGCGCCGGGGGTGTCGCCGTGCACGCAGATCGACCGCGGGGCCAGCCGCAGCGAGCCGCCCTCCACGTCGGTGACCGGCTGGCCGGTGGCCATGGCCACGCAGCGGCGGGCGATCTCGCCGGGGTCGGTCAGCACCGCCCCGGGCAGCCGCCGCGGCACCAGCGTGCCCTCCGGTGTGTAGGCGCGGTCGGCGAAGGCCTCCGCGACCACCGGCAGCCCGGCCTCGCCCGCCAGGCGCAACCAGGCCGAGCCGGGCAGGCCGAGCACCGGCAGCGTGCGGTCGTACTCGGCGACGGCGCGCACCACCGCCGCCGCCTGCTCCTCGTGGTCGACGATCGCGTTGTACAGCGCCCCGTGCGGCTTGACGTAGCGGACCCGGGTGCCGGCCACGCGGGCGAAGGCCTCCAGCGCGCCGACCTGGTAGAGCACGTCCTGGGTGAGCGCGTCGGGCTCGACGTCGACGAACCGGCGGCCGAACCCGGCGAGGTCGCGGTAGCCCACCTGCGCGCCGACCGCGACGCCGGCCGCCGCGGCCCGGTCGCAGACCCGCCGCAGGATCACCGGGTCGCCGGCGTGGAAGCCGCAGGCGACGTTGGCGCTGGTGACCACGCCGAGCAGCGCGTCGTCGTCGCCGAGGGTCCACCGGCCGAAGCCCTCACCGAGGTCGGAGTTGAGGTCCACCCGGGCGATCCTGCTCGGGGAGGGCGGTCAGCGGCCACGCTGGGCGAGCAGCACGCTCCCGAGGGCCAGGACGACGCCGGCCAGCTGCAGCGGCCCGAGCGACTGCCCGAGCAGCGCCCAGCCCGCGGCCGCGGCGACGACGGGGGAGAGCAGCCCGAGGAAGCTCACCCGGTCGGCGGGCAGCAGGCCGATGCCGCGCAGCCACAGCACGTAGGCCAGCGCGGTGTTGACCACCGCCAGGTAGAGGAACCCGCCGACCTGGCCGGCGGTGACCGTCGCCGGCAGCCCCTCCACGGCGAGGGCCAGCGGGAGCAGCAGCGCCCCGCCGGCGGCCAGCTGCCAGCCGGTGAAGGCCAGCACCGGGACCGGTCGCCCCCACCGCTTGGTGAGCACCACGCCGGTGCCCATGCAGCCGGTGGCCACCAGCCCGGCGACGACGCCGAGGGGGTCCAGTCGCGCGGCGTCGGTGAGGACGACGAGGGCGACGCCGGTGACGCCCGCCGCGCCGAGGGCGAAGGTGCGGCCCCGCAGCGGCAGGCCGAGCAGCGGCAGCGAGAGCAGCGCGACCACCAGGGGCTGCACGGCGCCGAGCACCGCGGCCACCCCGCCGGGCAACCGGTAGGCGGCCACGAACAGCAGGGCGAAGAAGGCGCCGATGTTGAGCGTGCCGAGCACCGCCGCCTTCCACCACCACGCCCCGCGGGGGAGCACCCGGCCGGCGGCCACGAGCAGCAGGCCGGCGGGCAGCGCCCGCACCGCCGCGGCCAGCAGCGGGCGGTCCGGCGGCAGCCACTCGGTGGTGACGACGTAGGTGGTCCCCCAGGTGGCCGGCGCGACGGCGGTCAGGGCGGTGAGCGCCCACAGCGGGCGGACCCGCCGCCGGGGCACGGCGGGGACCGCGGTGACCGGTTCCTGGGTCGTGACGGCCACGGCGGACTCCCCTCGATGGCATGTATCTCGACACCAAGATACTTGCTGACGAGTATCTGTCAACCGTGAGACGTGGCAGGATCGAGGGGTGACCGACCGGGACGGCGTCGACGCCATCGTCGAGCAGTGGGCGCGCGAGCGGCCCGACCTCGACACCACGGCGATGGCCGTCTTCGGCCGGGTCTACCGCACCGCCCGGTTGGCCGGGGACGCCCAGGAGCGGTGCTACGCGCGGTTCGGCATCACCCGGGCCGACTTCGACGTCCTGGCCACGGTGCGCCGGGCCGGCGGTCCCGACGGTCTCTCGCCCGGCCGCCTGACCGGCGCGCTGATGCTCAGCAGCGGGGGGATGACCAGCCGGCTGGACCGGCTGGAGCGGGCCGGGCACCTGGTGCGCACCCCGGACCCGGCCGACCGGCGCGCGCTGCTGGTGCGGCTGACCGACTCCGGCCGGGCCCTGGTCGACGAGGCCGTCACCGCCGGGCTCGCCGAGCAGCAGCGGCTGCTCGAGGGCATGTCCCCGGCGGCCGTGCGGCGGCTCGACGACCTGCTGCGCGACCTGCTCGCCTCCGTCGAGGAGCGCGCCGACGGGTGAGCCCGCCGGCCCGCGCGCTCACACCTCGTCGACGGGGAAGCTCCGCGACGGGGACACGTACTCGTCCTGGGCCGCGACCAGCAGGATCTCACGCGATCCGGCCTCCTCGGTGCGCCGCAGCAGGCCCCACACGCTGGCGGCGGCCCGGCCCAGCGCCTCGCCGGCCGAGCGGGTGTCGAGCCAGTGGGCGAGGAACAGCGCGGCGATGGCGTCGCCGGCGCCGTTGACCGACACCGAGAGCCGCGGCGTCCGCACGCGGAAGTGCCGGCCGCCCTCGGAGGCGAGCAGGTCCACGGCGTCCCCGGGGGTGTCCTCGGCGTCCAGCGAGGTGGTCAGCACCACCCGCGGGCCCAGGCCCTGCACGGCGGTGACGGCCTCCTTCACCGAGGCCAGCGACCGCGTGGTCATCTGCGAGAGCAGGTCGAGCTCGTAGTGGTTGGGGGTCACCAGGTCGGCGGCGGGGACGGCGACCTCGCGCATGAGCTCCTCGATGCCCGGGCGGACGAACACGCCCCGGCCGACGTCGCCGATCACCGGGTCGCAGCAGTAGACGGCGTCGGGGTTGGCCGCGCGCACCCTGCTCACCGTGCCGACGACGGCGTGGCCGATGTCGGCCGAGCCCAGGTACCCCGACAGGACGGCGTCGGCGGTGCCGAGCACGCCGCGGTCGGCGATGCCGTCGACGACCTCCTCGACCGCCTGGCCGTCGAAGACCCGGCCGGTCCAGGCCCCGTAGCCGGTGTGGTTGGAGAACTGGACGGTGTGCACCGGCCAGACCTCGACGCCGAGGCGCTGCAGCGGGAACACGGCCGAGGAGTTGCCCACGTGCCCGTAGGCGACGTGCGACTGGATCGAGAGGACGTTGACCACGAGGGGGAACGGTGCCATGCCGGCCGGCGCAGCGGTGCCGGGGGACTCACGCCGCGGCGGCGGGAGGTGGACCGGCGCGGTCGAGCCAGCCGACGACGAGGGCGTGCGGCAGCGTGAGGGCCGCCAGCACCGGCAGGTCGGTGGCCAGGAACCCGCGCCACCCTCCCGCGGCCGACCACAGGGCGGCCAGGACGGCGAGGGCGATGAGGGTCGGCAGCGCGGCGGCTGCGGCGAACCGGCGCAGCGGCCGGCCCAGCCGCCCGGCCGCCAGGTCACCGGCGCCGGCCGGGTCGTCGGCGAGCACGCGGGCGAGGTGCCGGACGGAGTGCCAGCAGCCGAACCACACGCCGAAGGCGGCGAACGGCGGGGCGACCACCACCAGGGTCAGCAGGACGGCGACCTCGGCGGCCTCGAGCCACCGCCCGGCCAGCAGCCGTTCCACGGCCAGCGCACCACCGGCCGGGAGGACGACCGCGAGCACTCCGGTCACGACCGCCGGCGGGATGACGCCCTCGCTCCCCGGCACGACGGCGGCCAGCACCGGCGCGGCCTCGTCGGCGCCGCGGGCCAGCGGGACCAGCAGCACCAGGCCGCCCAGCACCAGCGACGCGGGCGCCTGCCGCCGCACCTCCCGGCCTGCCCGCAGGTCGGCGAAGGCGGTCTCCCCGGTGCCGAAGTGCCAGACGGAGAGGGCGACGAAGACCAGCAGTCCGGGCCCCGGCGCCGCGGCGAAGACCAGCCACGCCAGCGCCGCCACGAGCGCGTAGCCGAGCGCGAACAGCGCCGTCCGGGGCGGCCGCCAGCCCAGCCGGTGGGCGGGGACGAGGTGGTCGGCGGCGCCGTGCGGCAGACCGGCCAGGAGTCCGGCGACCAGGGGCACCCACGCGAGGTTCCCCCAGCCCACCGTTCCCTCGACGGCGACGACGGCGAGGGCCGCGCCGAGCGAGACGGCCGTGGCCGCCCGGGCCGGCGCGGCGAACGGCGTCGTCGCCGCCGGCCGGGCCGGGAACGGCAGCACGGGGTCAGCGCCGGTCGGTCGCCGTGCGCGTGGCCCCGCTGCGGGCGCCGTGCACCTGCTGGTGCTCCGTCTCGTGGTGCTCGTGCGGGTTCCGCGGGTGCTCGGTGGACTCCGGCTGCTCGTCGACGCTGTTGCCGGTGAATCGCACGGCGACCCGTTCGGACACCGTGCCGACCTGCGGCAGCACGCCCTCGCTGTGGTGCACGTGGCTCACCCAGACCGACTCCGGGTGGGTGTCCACGCCGGCGGCGACGTCCTCGGCGGTGCGCAGCTTGGCGACCTTGTGGACCAGCACGCCGAAGCCGACCTTGGCCAGGACGTCGGCCGCGGAGTAGGCGATCTGCACGCCGGCCAGCCACGCCGGGGTGACGTCGACGAAGACGGGGACCGCGTACACGAGCGGGTACACTCCGAAGGTCGCCAGCAGCACGATCGCGGCGTTGCGCAGGCTGGTGGCGGCCTCCCGGCTCATGGACGACCTCGAGGCCCGGACCGCCCCGATGAGGGCGACGTAGAGGTAGGCGTAGAACGCGGTGCTGATCAGCCCCCAGACGACGAGGGCGGTGCGGTCGCGGCCCTCGGCGAGCACCTGGCTGCCGAGGAACCCGGTGAGGATCATCAGGAAGGCGGCCGCCATCGTGGTGAAGCGCAGCTTCCTGGCCCGGGCGCCGGCGATCGAGCACACGGCGAGCAGCTCGGCGGTCAGCAGCGGGACGGTCACGGTCCAGTCGACGTAGCGCGGGTAGAGCGTCGCCCGCGCCGACTCGGCGTTCGGCACGAAGGCGCCGTCCTGGAGGGTGAAGCCGCTGTCCCAGCGGATGAACACCACGAGGTAGGACAGCGTCGCGACCGCGGCGATGCACAGTCCCGCGAGGACCGCCGGCCGGTAGCGGACGCCGATCTCCGACCTGCTCGTCCACGAGTAGAGGAAGTAGGCGAGCAGGGCGAACCCGGCCGCGACGATCGAGTACGTCACCAGGTCGTAGAGACCGGGCGAGAGGGTCTGCAGCTCGGGCGTCGGCGTGTCGAAGACGTCCACGGGACCTCCGGGGCGGGGACAGCGGTGGCGGGCCTCCGCTCGGCCCCGGTGCGCGTTACCCCATCCGGCCGCGCGCAATCGTTTGCCATGCAGCAAGCACCGGGTCACACTCGGCGCCGGGCGCCTCCCGGCGTCCGCCACCCCTGCGGGGAGGGCCCGTGGACCGCGACGCCGACGAGCGGGTGCTGCTGGCGGCCGTGCGCACGGCGATGGGCGTCTCGGTGCGCGCCGCCGACGTCGTCGGCACCTCGCCGGTGCAGCTGCGCGCCCTGACCGTGCTGAGCGAGCGGCCGGGCCTGAGCGTCGGGCAGCTCGCCGAGGGCATGCGGGTCGCCGTCTCGACCACCAGCCGGCTGGCCGACCGGCTCGCAGCGGCCGGGCTGGCCGACCGCCGGCCCTCGGCGGCGGACGGCCGCAGCGTCGTCCTCCGGCTCACCGCCGACGGCGAGCGGCTCCTCGACCGGTACGACGACCTGCGGCTGGCCGACCTCACGGCCTGCCTGGACCGACTGCCGCCGGACCGGCGGCACCGGGTGCTCACCGGGCTGCGGGCACTGACCTCCCCGGCGGAGCCCCCCACGGGCACCGGCCGAGACCGCACACCACGACGGGAGGACCAGCCGTGACGCGCATCGACCGGATCGCCGAGCCGTGGGGGACGCGCATGCCGTACGGGCCGGGGGAGACGTGGCCGACGCGGGTCGACCAGCACCTGGCCGAGGGACTGACGGAGGGCGACGTCGACCGCTGGGTGCAGGCGGCGTCGATCCTGCACTCCAACGGCGACGCGATGGACGTCGCGGTCAAGGACGGCCGCATCGTCGGCGTCCGCGGCCGGGCCGTCGACCGGGTCAACCGCGGCCGGCTGGACCCCAAGGACCTCTACGGCTGGCAGGCCAACGGCTCCCGCGAGCGGCTCACCCGCCCGCTGGTGCGCCGGGACGGCCGGCTGGTCGAGACCGACTGGGACACGGCCATGGACCTCGTCGTCCGGCGGACCCGGGAGCTGCTCGACGAGAGCGGCGCCGGCTCCATCGGCTTCTACAACACCGGCCAGCTCTTCCTCGAGGACTACTACACCCTCGGCCTGATCGCGCACGGCGGCATCGGGACGATCCACGTCGACGGCAACACCCGGCTGTGCACCGCGACGGCGGCCGCGGCGCTCAAGGAGTCCTTCGCTTCCGACGGCCAGCCGGGCTCCTACGCCGACATCGACACCGCCGACGTCATCTGCCTGTACGGGCACAACATGGCCGAGACCCAGGTGGTCACCTGGAGCCGGGTGCTGGACCGGCTGGCCGGCCCGAACCCGCCGCGGGTGGTCTGCATCGACCCCCGGGAGACGCCGGTGGCGCGGGCGGCGACCGTCCACCTCGCCCCGAAGCCGGGGACCAACGTCGCCCTGATGAACGGCCTGCTGCACGAGATCGTCAGCAACGGGTGGATCGACCGGGACTACCTCGACGCCCACGTCGTCGGCTTCGACGAGCTGGCCGAGCGGGTCGCGGAGTACCCGCCCGACGTCGTCGCCGGCACCTGCGACGTCCCGGCTGAGCGGATCCGCGAGGCCGCCCGCGTCATCGGCACCGCCGAGCGGCTGCTGTCGACGGTGCTGCAGGGCTTCTACCAGTCCCACCAGGCCACCGCGGCCGCGGTCCAGGTCAACAACGTGCACCTGGTGCGCGGCATGCTCGGGCGTCCCGGCTGCGGGATCCTGCAGATGAACGGCCAGCCGACCGCGGAGAACACCCGCGAGGCCAGCGCCGACGGCGACCTGCCGGCGTTCCGCAACTGGTCCAACGACGCCCACATCGCCGACCTCGCCCGCATCTGGAACGTCGATCCGGCCCACATCCCGCACTACGCGCCTTCGACGCACGTCATGCAGCAGCTGCGGTACCTCGAGGAGGGCTCGATCCGGATGTTCTGGGTCATCTGCACCAACCCGGCGGTGTCCCTGCCGGAGCTGGCCCGCATCCGGTCGATCCTGTCCCAGGAGCGGCTGTTCCTGGTCGTGCAGGACATCTTCCTCACCGAGACCGCGCAGCTGGCCGACGTCGTCCTGCCCGCGGCCACCTGGGGAGAGAAGACCGGCACCTTCACCAACGCCGACCGCACCGTGCACCTGACGGAGAAGGCGGTCGACCCGCCCGGCGAGGCGCGGCCGGACATGGACATCCTCGTCGACTTCGCGCACCGGCTGGGGCTGCAGGACAAGGACGGCGCCCCACTGGTGAAGTGGTCGGACCCGGAGGGGGCCTTCGAGGCGTGGAAGGAGTGCAGCCGGGGGCGGCCGTATGACTACACCGGCATCACCTACGACAAGCTGCGCGGCGGCAGCGGCATCCAGTGGCCGTGCACCGACGAGGCGCCCGAGGGCACCGAGCGGCTCTACGCCGACGGCCGGTTCTACGCCGACCCGGACTACTGCGAGAGCTACGGCCGCGACCTGCTCACCGGGGCCCCGCTCGACGCCGACGAGTACCGGTCACTGAACCCCTCGGGCAAGGCGGTGATCAAGGCGGCGGAGTACCTCCCGCCGCACGAGGAGCCGAGCGCCGACTACCCGTTCGCCCTGATCACCGGCCGCACGCTGTACCAGTTCCACACCCGCACGAAGACCGCACGGGCGCCCCAGCTGCAGACCGCCGCCCGGGAGGTGTGGGTGGAGATGTCGGTCGGTGACGCCGACCGGCTGCGGGCCCGGGAGGGCGACCTGCTGGAGGTCTCGACGCCGCGCGGCCGGGTGCGGGCCCGGCTGCGGATCAGCGGCATCCGCGACGGCGTCGTCTTCCTGCCCTTCCACTACGGCTACTGGGACGCCCCGGGGCGCCGACGCCGGGTCCGGGCCGCGAACGAGCTCACGCTCACCGACTGGGACGCCGCCTCGAAGCAGCCGATCTTCAAGACCGCGGCCGCCCGCGTGCGCAGGGTCCGCTGGTCGCGGCGCGGCCGGTCGGCGGCACCGACCACCACCGCCTCGGCGCCCGCGCGGGGCGGTGTCCCGCCGACCCGCGGCGGGCCCACCGCCGAGGTCTCGGAGACGCTGCCGGCCGACGGGGGCGCGCGGTGAACCTCGGTCTGGCACTGGAGGAGCTGCACCGCTCGGAGAACCACCTGGCGCACCAGCTGCTGGCCGTCGCCGAACGGCACAAGGCCGACCACGAGGTCTTCCACCTCGGCCGCGACCTGGCCCGCTGGTCGCAGGACCACGTCCGCCGGCTGGCGCCCTTCGGCCCCCGCTACGGCGTCGAGCTCGACCCCGAGCCCGCCGGTGAGCCGCGGTCGCTCGCCCGGTTCAGCGAGGCGGTCAGCGACCGTCTCGGCCGGCGGTCGGCCCCGGCCCTGCTGCTGCTGCGTGACCTCCGCAGTCTCCACGTCCACGCGGTGGGCGTCTCGGTCGACTGGGAGATGGTGGCGCAGGCGGCACAGGGGATCGAGGACACCGAGCTGCTCGGGCTCGCGCAGCGCTGCCACCCGGAGACCCTCCGCCAGGCCAAGTGGGCGAACAGCCGGATCAAGGAGTCCGCGACGCAGATCCTGGTGACGGGATGACCCCGCCCGAGACCCACGTCGTCCTGCGGCCGGTCGCCACGCCGCTGCCGCTGGGCTTCCTCGCCCTGGCCCTGGCGACGACGGTGTTCGCCGCCGTACAGCTGGGGTGGATCCCGCCGACCGAGGGCCGCGTGGCGGCGCTGACCGCTCTGCTGGCCACGGTGCCGCTGCGGCTGCTGGCCTCGATCGTCGGTTTCACGGCCCGCGACCCTGTGGCCGCCACCGGCATGGGCGTGCTGGCCGGCACCTGGGCCGTCGTCGGGCTGACCACGTGGACCTCGCCGCCCGGGGCGACCAGCGCCGGCCTCGGCGTCCTCCTGGTCACAGCGGGCGTGGCCATGGAGATCTCCGCCCTGTCGGCGACGGCCAAGCTCGTCCCGGCCGCGGTGATGGGACTGGCCGGGATCCGGTTCGCCGTCACCGGCGGGTACCACCTCACCGGTTCCCCGACCTGGCAGACAGCGGCCGGCTGGGTCGGTCTCGCGCTCGGCGCCCTCGCGGTCCACGCGGCGCTCGCTCTCGAGCTCGAGGGGTCCCGCGGCCGCACCGTGCTGCCGCTGGGGCGCCGGGGTCCCGGGCGGGCCGCCGTCGAGCCGTCCGGTGTCGGCGGGGAGCCGGGGGTCCGCCCGCAGCTCTGAGTCCTCGCGCCCGACGTCGTGCGCTGCCCCGGGTGCGGCAGGGCACGACGGCTGGCGGGACCACCTGCCGGCCGGGGATTGCCGCCCGCCGGCGGGGGGCAGGACCGGCCGCGTGACGATCCGCATCGGGGTGGTGGGGGCCGGGTTCATCGCCGGCCGGCACGTCGAGTCGCTGACCGGCCTCGACGGCGTCGCCGTCACCGGGGTCGCCGACCCGCAGACCGACCGCGCGCGGCGGCTGGCCGAGCGGGCCGGCGGGCGGGCCCACGGGTCGTGGGAGGACCTGCTCGACGGCGCGGACCTCGACGCGCTCTACGTCTGCGTCCCGCCCGCCCAGCACGGCGCCGTGGAGGACGCCGCGATCGACGCCGGCCTGCCGCTGTTCGTGGAGAAGCCGCTGGACACCGACCTCGCCACCGCCGAGCGGCTGGCCGCCCGCATCGAGGCGACCGGGCTGCTGACCGCCGTCGGCTACCACTGGCGGTACCTCGACACCCTCGAGCAGGCCCGCGGGCTGCTCGCCGGCCGGCCGCCGCGGCTGCTGCTGGGCACCTGGCTCGACGCGGCGCCCACCGCGCCGTGGTGGGCGCGGCATGGCCAGTCCGGCGGGCAGACCGTCGAGCAGGCCACCCACCTGCTCGACGTCGCCCGGGTGCTGGCCGGCGAGGTGGCGTCCGGGTGAGCCGCCGGCGGGCGATCCCCGGACGGCCCCGGGGACGTCCACGACGCCTGTACCGCGTCGCTGCGCTTCGCCGGCGGCGCGCTCGGGTCGTTCTCCAGCACCTGCGTGGCCCCGCGCGGCTGGCGCATCGGCCTGCAGGTGGTCGCCCCCGGGCTCGGCCTGGAGCTCACCGAGCACGAGCTGCGGATCACCGACGCCGACGGCGAGCGCACCGTCGAGCGGGCCCGAGACCCGATCGAGGCCGAGGACGCGGCGTTCGTGGCCGCCGTCCGCGGTGAGGGCGACGACGTCCGCACGCCCTACGCCGAGGCGCTGCACACCCACCGGCTCGCCGTGGCCGTGGCGGGGGCGGCGGCCGGCGGCGGGACGGTGGCGCTGTGAGGCCGGTCCGCACCATCGGCGTCCTGCGCCCCGGCGAGCCGGCCGTCCTCGACGACACCGAGCCCGACCCCGGGCCCGGCCAGGTGTGGGTGACCACCGAGTACAGCGGCATCAGCGCCGGCACCGAAGTGGCGCTGGTGCGCGGCACCGACGCCCACCACGTCACCCGCTGGGACCCCGAGCTGCGCTCCTTCACCCCCGGCGAGCCGGCCGCCGGCTACCCGGTGCGCGCGCTGGGCTACATGGAGGTCGGGCTGGTCACCGAGAGCCGCAGCCCGGATCTCGCCGAGGGCACCCGGGTGGCGCTGGCCTACGGGCACCGCACCGGCCGCTGCGCCGACCCCGCGGCCGTGAACGTCGTCCCGGTGCCCGACGACCTCGACCCGCTGCTCGGCGTCTACCTCGCCCACATGGGGCCCATCTGCGCCAACGGCCTGCTGCACGCGAGTGCGCAGTTCGCCGGGCCCGGCGGCGGGCTCGGCGACGGCGTCCGCGACCGGCACGTCCTCGTCACCGGCGCCGGGGTGATCGGGCTGGTCTCCGCGCTGCTCGCGGTGCGGCACGGCGCCGCCGACGTCGTCGTCGCGGAGCCCTCCCCGCAGCGGCGGGCGGTGGCCGCGGCCCTGGGGCTGGCCACCGTCGACGGCGACGCCTGGCACGAGGTCAAGCAGCGGTGGCGGCACGGGCCCGGCGACGCCGGCGCCGACCTGGTGCTGCAGTGCCGCGGCCACGACACCGCGCTGGCCACCGCGCTCAAGGCGCTGCGACCGCAGGGCGTCGTCGTCGACCTGGGCTTCTACCAGGGCGGCGCCGGGGCGGTGCGGCTCGGGGAGGAGTTCCACCACAACGGCCTGTCGGTCGTGTGCGCGCAGATCGGCCGGGTGCCGCGGGGCATGGCCGGTGCCTGGCCGCGGCGCGCGCTGTCGGCGGCCACCCTCGACCTGCTGCGCGAGCGCGGCGAGGAGGTGCGCCGGCACCTGGTCACCGACGTCGTGCCCTTCGACGAGGGCCCGGCGCTGCTGGCCGACCTCGCGCAGCGCCGTCTCCCCGCCCCGCCGCTGCAGGCCGTGCTGCGGTGCTGACGCCGTCCCGGCGCGTCGCGGGGACCGACTTGTCGCGGAACACGAACGGCGGGATCCTGCGGTCACCGCCGCGGACGCCGGGCACCGGGGGCGCGGCGCGGTCCAGAGGAGGGCCGCCATGGGCTGGGCAGTCGTCAGCGTCGCCGGCTTCGTGGTGACCACGGGGCTGGTCGTGGTGATGGCGCGGAGCAACACCGCCCGCTGGGAGCGCGACCACCGCGCGGCACAGGTGGCCGCGCGGGCGCACGCGGCGCGCGGACGCAGCGTCTGGTCGGCCACGCTGGGCCGGCAGCACGACGGGTCGGGGGCTGCGGCGCGCCGGTCGCACCTGCACCTGCCGCACGTGCGCCTGCCGGCCGGACTGGTGGCCCGGCTGCCGCACCCGCACGTGCCGCGCCCGCACCTGCCGCACCCGAACCTGGAGGCGTTGCACCTGCCGGTCCTGCACCTGCCGCGCCGCGTCCGCCGGGCGCCGGAGCCGGCGGAGGAGCCGCAGCCGTCGGCGGTGGAGCCAGAGCCTGCGGGCGCCGACGGGGACACCACCGGCGTGGCGGGCGGGAGCGGCTGACCGGCTACCCGGCGGCCGGGTAGGGCAGCGTGCCGGTGCGGACGTCCCAGGGCACCGCGCCGGGCCGCCGCGACCGCCGGGCCGCTTCGCGGGCCGCCTCCCGCGCCGCCCGGCGTGCCGCGTCCTGCCGGTCGGCCGACCGCTGCGCGTGCGCGGCCCGCGCCTCGGCCAGGCCCGGCGCGCTCACCCCGTCGGCGGTCAGGGCGCAGGCGGCCGGCCGCACCCAGCGCACCCGGTCGGCGGCGTCGCGGACCCCGACGAGCAGGCCCCGGTCGTGGCGCCGCAGCGACAGCGCCGCGCCGCGCACGCTCGCCTCGGTGGCCCCGGCGTCGTCGGCGCCGGGGCCGTAGAGCCAGGTGACCGACCGCGCCGTGCGGCGGAGCCGGTCGTCGCGCGCCCGCCAGGCGGTGTCGCCCAGCGGCGTGAGCTGCACCTGCAGGACGGCGCCGAGCGCGTCGACGGCGACGTGCAGGCCGACGTGCCCGTCCCGCCCGGTCAGCGTCTCCACCCGCGGCCGGTGGCCCTGGCCGGTGAGCCACGCGGTGAGCGCGGGGCGGTAGCGCAGGGGGTCGTAGGCGCGGGCTGCCGTCGCCGGGCGGGCGAGGAGACCGCACGGCTGCCCGCCGGTGTGCCGGAAGGCGGCCGCGCCGCCGTCGGTGACCACCTCGAGCAGCGCGCCGCAGCCACCGGCCCGCCGCGCGCACCAGAAGGCACCGCCGGCCTGCTCGTCGAGCAGGCGCGCCCCGGCGGCGTCCGCGGGCAGCTCGACGGCGGCCGTGCCCTCCGGCCCGTCGGTCACCGCCCAGCGCAGTCCGTCCACGCGCCGCACGGTAGGAGCGGGGTCCGACAGTCCCTAGCGCGCGAGGGAGCGGAAGAGGTCGGCCAGGCGGTCGGCGTGCGCGTCGAACACGTGCCGCTCGCGGGCGGCCAGCGCCGCGGCCTGCCCGGCCCGGGTCGCCACCTCCGCGTGCAGCGCCGCGGCGACGTCGTCGGCCGAGCGGTAGAACAGCCCCGTCCCGTCTGCCCGCAGCACCCGCTCCACCGACACCCTCGACCCGGGGTTGGCCTGCTGCAGCAGCGGCAGCCCCGCGGCCAGGCACACCGGCAGCCGCGCGGGGGAGTTGAGGTCGTCCCAGGTGGCCCGGCGCAGGTCGCCGCCGTTGGCCGAGTCGAAGCGGTGCAGCCAGCCGGCGTCGTGGCGGGACAGCTCGCGCACCCAGTCCTCCGGCCCCACCGCCGGGTGCACGTGCACGAACCCCGGCGCGCGGGCGAGCGCCTCGTCGAGCCAGCCGGTCCAGGAGCCCTTCGGCCCGGGCGCGCGCACCTGCCCGTAGAGGTGGGTGTGCACGCCGCGGTCGGCCAGCGCCAGCACCCAGTCCAGGTCCAGCCCCGAGGGCCGGCCGACGACGGCGGCGTGCGGCTGCCCGTCGGCGTCGGACGGCTTGGGCGACAGCGGCGCGTCGAGCCAGTCGCGCTTGGGCAGGTCGCCGTCGAGGACGCCCAGCCGGGCGGGGTCGACCCGGCCGGACAGGGCGAGGGCGAACCAGTCGCGCTCCTCCTCGGTGGCCAGCAGGACCGCGTCGGCGCCGCAGACGAGGTCGGCCAGCAGCGGCCACTCCCCGCGGACGACGCTGCGCTGCGGCGCCTCCTTGAAGTGCCACACGAACGGCAGGTCGGGAAAGGCCTGCCGCACCGCGTGCGCGAACGGCACCGCCCGCCAGTTCAGCTGCGCCCACACGACGTCGGGGGCGAGGTCGCGCACGCCCTCGCGCCAGGTGTCGCGGTCGAGGTCGGGCACGGAACCGAACGGCAGCGGCCCGACGGTGGCGTCGCCGAGCCCGTCGGCGGTCCACAGCCCGGTGAGCCGGTGGCCGCGCTCGGCCAGCGCCAGCACCCGCTCGGGGTTGAACGCCAGCTCGCCGACGACGAGCACCGACAGCCCGTCGGCGCTCGGCTCGTACCGACGCGACCGGAACCGCGCGTACCGGGACCGCTCGTCGAGGTCGGTGCCGTCGGTGGAGGAGAACCGCAGCGGCCCGGCGACCCGGTAGCGGGTGCGGAACACGTTGGGGCCGCCGTCGAAGGCCTCCCGGATCGCCCGGGACCGCTGCCCGGGGTGCTGCGTCCACGCGCAGGTGACCCGGCCGGTGCCGGTCGCCGTCCCGCGGGCGGCGACCCGGGTCCACATCAGCCGGTCGAGGTCGTCGGTCTCGAGCTCCGCGCGCTCGGTCCACCGGTCGCCGGTGCGCCGGTGCACGACCTGCACCAGCTGCGCGTACGGGGTGCCGGCCGGCTCGGCCAGCCCGGCACGGACCAGCACGACGGCGGGGTCGGCCAGCCGGTCGAGGGCGGTGGCCAGGTGGTCGGGGAACCAGACGTCGTCGGCCGGCAGGTAGGCCACGACCGGTGCGGTGGTGGCGTCGAGCGCGGTGTTGAGGGCCGCGCCGAGGCCGCGGTTGTCCTCGGTGCGCAGCAGCCGCACCCGGGGGTCGCCGGGCACGGTCACCGGCGCGCGCGACCCGTCGTCGACGACCACCGCCTCCCACGCCGTCTCCCGCTGGGCCAGCAGCGACTCCAGCGCCCGCGGGAGGAAGGCCGCCTGCTCGTGCACCGGCACGAGGACGGCGACCCGGGGGGTCACGCGGCGGGCTCGAGGTCGTCGGCCGTGCCCAGCACCCGGTCGTAGACGCCGGCCACCCGCGCCGACAGCGCCGGCCACCCGTACTCGGCCGACCGGGCGCGGGCGCCGGCGGCCAGCCGCGCCCGCAGGACGTCGTCGCCGGTGACCCGGTCGAGGGCGGCGGCCAGCGCGTCGGCGTCGCCGGGCGGCACCAGCAGCCCGGTGACGCCGTGCCGCACCACCTCGGGGATCCCGCCGACGTCGCTGGCGACCACCGGCAGGCCCGCGGCCATCGCCTCGGTGAGCACCGAGCCCATCTCCTCGTACGCGGAGGGCAGCACCAGCACGTCGAGGGAGGCCAGCACCGCGGGCACGCGGGCGTGCTCGACGAAGCCGGCCAGGGTGATCCGGTCGGCGGCGGGGCTCTCGGCGGCCAGCCGCTCGACGAGCGCCCGGTCGGGACCGTCGCCGACGACGACCAGCGAGGCCTGCTCCCGCATCCGCCCGAACGCCCGCACCAGCGTGCCGGGGCTCTTCTGCGGCGCCAGCCGGCCGACGTAGCCGATGCGCGGCCGCGGCACCCCGGGGAAGACGTCGGCGGAGGAGGTGGTGAACAGCGCCGGGTCGAAGCCGGAGGGGACGGTGGAGAGGCGGTCGGCCGGCACGCCGTCGTCGGCCAGCGCGGCGGCGGTGCGCCCGGTGAGGACGACGACGGCGTCGGCGCGCCGCAGTGCGCCGCGCTCGATCCAGCCGCCCAGCGCGCGCAGCAGCCGCACCTTCGGGCCGCGGCCGGCCAGCGTGTGCGCCACGCTGCAGTGCACGGTGACCACCAGCGGGCAGCGGTGCACCCGCGCGGCCAGCCGGGCCAGCGGCAGGGTGGCGAGGTCCTCGCCCTGGTGGGCGTGCACGACGTCGACCGGCGCCCGGTGGCCGGCGCGCAGCACGGCGGGCAGCCCGGACAGCGCCCACAGCTGGCGCAGCCGCGGCACCCGCACCCCGGTGCGGTGCACCCGCGCGGCGGCGCCCACCGACGAGGTCCCCGCCGGGCCGGCCAGCCGCGCCGTCACCACCGTCTGCCGCACGCCCCGGGCGTCCAGGCAGCGGGTCAGCGTCGCCGTGTGGTTCTGCATGCCGCCGATCGGGTCGAAGCGGGCCGCGCGGGCGTCGAGCTCGCCGGGGAGGGCGCCGGGCCGGTCCGGCCGCCGGGCCTCCGGGGGTTCGAAGACGCTGCACAGGCGCAGCACGTGCAGGTCAGCGGCGGCGCGGGACACGCGAGGGGACCTCCGGCTCCTCGGGGGGCGAGACCCGTAGTGCACCACGAGTTAGCGCACGGCACAGCCGGGGCAGTGGGGCGGGGTGATCACCCCGCTCGCCGACCCCGCCGTCCGCCGGGTGGCGCTGGTCCGGCTCCGGGTGGGCCTGGGCGACCTGCTGTGCACCGTCCCCGCGCTGCGCCGGCTGCGCGCCGCCCGCCCCGACGTCGAGGTGACGCTGGTGACCTTCGGCCGCATGGCGCCGGTGGTGGCGCGCCTCGGCGTCCCGGTCGGGCTGCTGCCCTTCCCCGGCGCGCCGGGCATCCCCGACGGGCCGGTCGACGCCGCCGGGTGGGAGCCGTTCACCGCGGCCGCCCGGGACCGCCGGTTCGACCTCGCGCTGCAGGCCTACGGCGACCGGCCGGCCGCCAACCGGGTCACCGCCGCGCTCGGCGCCCGGCTCACCGGCGGGTTCGCGCCCACCGGGTGGCCGCCCCCGCCGAGCACCGAGGCGCTGCACCTGCGCTACCCGCTGCACCTGCACGAGGCCGCGCGGCACGTCGCGCTGCTGGAGCACCTGGGCCTGCCGCCCGGCGGGGACGCCGCGATGGGCTTCCCGCTCACCGCCGACGACGAGGCCGAGCACGCCGCCACCCTCGCCGCGGCGGGGCTCGAGCCGGGCCGCTACGCCGTCCTGCACCCCGGCGCGTCGGCGCCCACCCGGCGCTGGCCGGTGGACCGCTACGCCGCGGTCGGCGACGCGCTGGCCGCCGACGGGCTGGCCGTCGTCGTCACCGGGGTGGCCGCCGAGCGGGACATCTCGGCGCGGGTGGTCGCGGCGATGCGCGCCCCGGCCGTCGACCTCACCGGCGCCACCAGCCTGGGCGGGCTGGCCGCGCTGCTGCGCGACAGCGCGGTGCTCGTCGGCAACGACACCGGCTCGGCGCACCTCGCCGCCGCCGTCGGCGCCCGCTCCGTGACGGTCTTCCTCCCCGGCGACCCGGTGCGCTGGGCGCACCCCGGGCCCCGGCACCGCGCCCTGACGCCGGCCGTCGCCTGCGCGCCCTGCCCGCACCTGGCCTGCCCGATCGAGTTCCGCTGCGCGCTGACCGTCTCGCCGTCCGCGGTGGCCGGTGCGGCGCGCGAGCTGGCCGCCTCGTGAGGGTCTCCTTCCTCGCCGACTCCAGCGGGTGGGGCGGCGCCGAGGTGTGGCTGACCCACCACCTGCGCCGGGCCGCCGAGCACGGCGCGACGGCGTCGCTGGTGTGCGCCGAGCCGGTGGCGTCCGGCTTCGCGCACCTCGACGTCGAGCGCGCCGTCGTCCCGCTGACCCGGCACACGGCCGCGGCGCCGCGCACCCGGGCGGCGCTGGCCGCGCAGCGCCCCGACGTCGTCGTGGTCAACCTCGTCGACCCCGCGTCCAACGCCGCCGCGGTCGCCGCCGCGCAGCAGGTGGCGCCCACCGTCGGCGTGCTGCACCTGGTCGGCGACACCCGGGCGGGGGAGGAGCGCGCCGTGCTGACCGCGCTCTACCGGCGCATGGCCGCGGTGGTCAGCCCCTCGGAGGAGGGCCGCGCGCAGCTGGTGGCCGACCTCGGCGTCGACCCGGCCCGGGCGCACGTGGTGCCCAACGGCGTCGACGTGCCGCCCGATCCCGCCGGGCCGGCCGGGCGCCCGGTGCCGCGGGTCGGCGCGTTCGGCCGGCTCACCGCGCAGAAGGGCTTCGACGTGCTGCTCGCCGCGCTGCGCCGCCTGGACGTGCCGTTCGACGCCGTCATCGGCGGGGCCGGCCGCGACGGCGAGGCGCTGCGGGCCGCGGCCGCCGGCCTGCCGGTGCACCTCCCCGGCTGGGTCTCCGACGTCCGCGGCTTCCTCGCCGGGCTGGACCTGTTCGTGCTGTCCTCGCGGGTCGAGGCGCTGCCCCTGGTGCTGCTGGAGGCGATGGCCGAGGGCCTGCCGTGCGTGTCCACCGACGTCGGCGACGTCCGGCGCGCGGTGGGGGAGGACGCCGTCGTCGTGCCGGTGGAGGACGCCGGCGCGCTGGCCGGGGCGCTGCGCGGGCTGCTCACCGACCCCGCCCGGCGCGTGGACCTCGGGGTACGGGCCCGGGCGCGGGCCGAGCGCGACCTCGACGCCGGGCTGATGGCCTCGCGGACCTACGCCGTCCTCCGGCAGGTGCGCGCCGCGGCGTGAGGCCGGGGGGCGGCGGCGTCCCTCCGTCAGGCGCCACCGCCCCGCGGCGGGGCTCAGCCGGCGCCGGGGCGCCCGCCCGCCACCCACCCCCCGAGCCCCCCGACCCCGCCGCGCCGCCCCGCCCCCCCCCCCCCCCCCCCCCCCCCCCGCCGCCGCGCCCCCCCCCCCCCCCCCCCCCCCCCCCCCCCCCCCCCCCCCCCCCCGCGGCCGGTCTCAGCCGGCGCCGGGCAGCCCGGCCGCCACCCACGCGCGGTGCCCGCCGACGACGTCGCTCGCCGTCGCCAGGCCCAGCGAGCGCAGCGCGTCGGCGGCCAGGCTGGAGGTGTAGCCCTCCTGGCAGAGGACGACGACGTCCACGTCGTACCCGGTGGCCTGCGGCAGCCGCGCGTCGCTCTCCGGGTCGAACCGCCACTCGAGGTGGTTGCGCTCGACGACCAGCGCGCCGGGCACCTCGCCCTCGGTCTCGCGCTGCGACTGCGGCCGGATGTCGACGAGCACCGCGCCGTGGGCCACCCGCCGAGCGGCCTCGGCCGGGGTGAGGCGGGTGATCCGGGACCGGGCCTCGGCCAGCAGCTGGTCGACGCTCCTGGCGCCGGGCGGGCGGGCGCTCACCAGTCGACACCGGCGCGCTCGGTGCCGGTGTGCAGCAGCACCCCGCCCTCGAGGTCGTAGGTGCTCATCTGGCGGAGCCCGGGGGTGTAGGCGTGCACGCTCACGGCCGCCGCGGTGCCCCGGTTGGCCACCCGGTGGACGTGGTGCGGGCCGAAGGGCCGCACCCGCCCGGCGGTCAGCTCGGCGCGCGCCTCCCGGACGGCGCCGACCGGACCGCCCACGGTGTCCTCGGTCAGCGTCCCCCGGACGACGGCGAAGGCGCCGGCCGAGCCGCCGTGGTCGTGCAGCGGCGTGCCCTGGCCGGGCAGCCAGGTCAGCAGCCAGACCTGCGCGCCGGCGACGTCGGCGGCCAGGGCGGGGTCGAGCAGGGCGGCGGCGTCCTCGGCCGGCAGCAGGCCGGTCCAGCGGCTCTCGGCGCGGTACTCGACCCGCGGCAGCCACGCCTCGGCGACGGCGGCCAGGGCGGCGGCGACCGTGGCGGCGGAGGTGGTGCGGGCGGTGGGGGTGTCGGTCGTGAGCTGGTCGCGGGCGGCGTCGGACAGCAGGGAGGTGAGCGGGGGCATCGGGACTCCGGGTGCAGGGCGCGCCGGCGCCCCGTCGGGGGGCGGGCGCGGGAGGTGGCGGTGGTCGGGCGCTCAGGCAGCCGGACACAGCGCGCTGGCGACCCGCAGCAGGTCCACGGCGGACCGGCGGGTGAGCGTCAGGGCGGGTGCCACGGGGCCATCCGACCCGGCCGGTCAATGTGTGTCAAGTCGATCGCCGTGGTGCACTTTGGCGTGTCGCGTGTCGGGACCGGGGAGACGACGTCAGTCGGGGAGCAGGACGGTGCGCAGCTCGTGCGCGCCGTCGGCGCGGGTGGCCTCGTAGAACCACCGGGCGCCCCCGCCGGGCAGCGCGACGACGTCGGCGTAGCGCAGCCCGTGCGGGGCGTGCGGACTCTGCAGGTACGGCCCACCCGGGGCGGCGCGGAAGCCGCCGCCGTCGAGCCGGGCGAGGCCGGTGCGCTCCTCCCAGTTCTCCTCCGCGGTGGCCCGGCCGTCGTAGAGCGCCCAGGTGCGGTCGCCGTCGAGGACGACCGTGCTGAACCGCACGCCGCGGGCGTCCCAGCCGCCCGGGGTGCCGGCCAGCGCGGTGCCCTGCCACGTCCAGGTGACGCCGTCGGGGCTGGTGGCGTGCTCGGTGGTCATCCGGTCGGTGGCGCCGGGGTCGTCGAGCGGGTGCACCGAGGCCCACAGGTGCCACTGGCCACCGTCCCACCGCACGACCGGGTCCTTGGGCGCCTCGGTGGCGCTGCCGGGCAGTACGGTGCGCGGCTCGGCGGCGCCCAGCCCTGCCACGGTGTCGGCCTCCAGCAGGTCCACCCGCCAGTGCCGGGTGCCCGGCGTCGCGCAGCTGACGTAGAGCCGCCAGCGGCCGTCAGGCGTGTGCACCAGGGCCGGGCGCTCCAGCGACTCGGCGCCGAAGCGGTCCTTGCCGAGGGCGAGGACCGGCTCGAAGCGCACGCCGTCGTCGGACCGGGCCACCACGGTGCCGAAGCCGCGCCCCTCGCCGACCGGGCGGCGCAGCCGGTGGGCCAGCCACCACGTGCCGTCGACCAGCTGGGCCGACGGCGCGCCGGCCCACGAGCCGGGGCGCGGGTCCTCCGGCTCGGCGACGACCTCGGCGTCGGCCCAGAAGCGGTCGGGCGCCGGGGGGCGGGGCGCGGTCACTCGGCGGCTCCTCTCGGGCAGGTGGCGGACCTCCCCGTGTGTACACCGCGGGACGGGGGTGGGCCGGGTGTCCGCTGACGCCGAGCGGCTCCCGCAGTTCGTGATCGCCGGTGCCCCCAAGGCCGGGACGACGGCGCTGCACGCGGCGCTGGCCACCCACCCGGGGCTGTACCTGTCGCCGGTGAAGGAGCCGAAGTACTACCTGACCGACGGGCGCCCGCCGCCGCGCAGCCGCCAGCGGGGACCCGGGGACGCGCACAGCGCCCGGGAGTGGGTGTGGCGGCGCGCGGACTACCTGCGGCTGTTCGACGGTGCCCCGCCCGGGACGGTGCGCGGGGAGAGCACGCCGTTCTACCTGCACGACCGCGCCGCGCAGCGCCGCCTGGCCGCCGACGTCCCGGGGATCCGCGTGGTGGTCGTCGTGCGCGACCCGGTGGACCGCGCGTGGTCGAACTGGGTGCACCTGCGCGCCGACGGCCTGGAGCCCGAGGCGGACTTCCGCACCGCCGTCTCGCGGGAGGACGCGCGGGTGGCGGCCGGCTGGGCGCCGTTCTGGCACTACCGCGGGCTGGGGCGCTACGGCGAGCAGCTGCGCGACCTGTACGCCGTGCTGCCGCGGTCGCAGGTGCTCCTGCTGCGCTACCGGCAGCTGGTCGACACCCCCCGCGAGACGCTCGACCGGGTCAGTGCCTTTCTCGGTGTCGAGCCGGGGGTGGCGCACACGGTGGCGCCGGAGAACGTCAAGCCGTACGTCCCGGACACGCCCCGGTACCGGGCGCTGGCCCGGGTGGTGCGGGCCGGCGCGGCGCTGGGCGCGTACGCGCCGCCGCAGGTGTGGCGGCAGGTCTCGCGGCCGCTGCTCGCCGCGCTGCACGCCGGGCGGGCGCCCCGGCCGCCGCTGCCGGTGGAGGTGCGCCGCGCGGTGCTCGCCCCGCTGCTGCCCGACATCACGCTGCTCGAGGAGCTCACCGGGGAGTCCTTCGACGACTGGCGCCGCGACACCGGCCGCGGCGACTTCCGCTCGCGCCGGTCCTGACTCAGCGGCGCACGCGGTAGGTGAGGTGGGTGCACGTCCGGCTCGCCTCGACCGACGTCTGCTCGAGCCGGTGCCGGCCGGCGCCGGGAAACAGCGGGGTGCCGCCGCCCAGGACCGCCGGGGCGAGGTGCAGGCGCAGCTCGTCGAGCAGCCCGTCCCGCAGGCACGAGCCGACCAGCGCCCCGCCGCCCATGACGAAGACGTCGAGGTCGCCGGCGGCCTGGCGGGCCTGCTGCAGGGCGGCCTCCGGGCCGTCGGTGGCGAACGTGACGTCGTGGGTGGCCGCGAGCCGGTGCTCCGCCGGCGGGCTGCCGGTGACGACGAGGAACGGCGGGCGGGCGTCCAGTGCCGCGCCGTAGCCCATGCCGTCGACCCACCCGCGGTCGACCTCGTCGAAGGTGTGCCGGCCCATGACGACGGCACCGGAGGTGGCGACGTGCCGCTCGAGCACTCCGCGGTCGACGGGGTCGTCGCTGTGCAGCGCCCAGGTGTGGAGGACCTCGACGGCGTCGTCCGGGCCGGCCACGAAGCCGTCGAGGGAGACCGTGATGTCGCCGATGACGAGGGTCATGGGGTGTCGACGTCGCAGGGCTCCCGGACTCATCGCTCGAGGTGGTGTCAAGGGGTGTACCGGATGTGTGGATGAGCCTCTGACCTGCGGATACGGGTCGCAGGACCACCGCGGATCCGCTATTCTTCGTACATGTGTTCGGGTGAGTGGCAGGGCGCGGAGGACGTGCTGGACGACGTCGCCGCGCTCATCGCCGAGCGCAACCGGATCGACGCGGCATTGGCCCGGCGGGTGCGGGCGGCGGAGCTGGCCCAGGCCCCGGAGCGCGACGGGCTGAAGTCCATGAGCTCGTGGCTGCGGGGCACTGCCGGCTCACCGACGCCGCGGCCGCCCGGCTGGTGACCGCCGGGCGGGCGCTGGAGCACCTGCCGACCCTCGCCGAGGCGCATCAGGCCGGCTGGGTGACCGGCGAGCAGGTCGCCGAGGCCGCCCGGATCGTCACTCCCCGCCGGCGGGCGGCGGCGGCCGCGCAGGGGGTGGACCTGGCCGCGATCGACGCCGCGCTGACCCAGGTCGCGGTCGACGGCGAGCACGCCGACCTCGTGCTGGTCGTGCGGCGCTACTGCGACGCCCTCGATCCCGACGGCCCGGAGCCCGATCCGACCGAGGGCCGGTCGCTGACGCTGTCGAAGCACGGCGACGGGAGCCTGTCGTTCCGCGGGCACCTGGACGCCGTGGGTGGGGAGAAGCTGCAGGCGGCGCTGGAGCCGTTCGTGCAACGCGACCGGCCCGCCGGGGATGAGCGCACGCGGTCGCAGCGGCAGGGGGATGCGCTGGTGCAGCTGGCCGACACCTCGCTCGCGTCGGGGGACCTCCCCGTCCTGCGGACCGTGGAGCCGCACGTGGCCGTGCGCGTCGATCTGGACGACCTGGCCGACCCGGCGCCCGGCCCCGGCGCCGCGACGATGGGGTTCGGTGCGGTGATCTCCGCGGCGAAGGCCCGCTGGCTGGCGTGTGACGGGGCCATCTCCCGGGTGGTGTTCGGCCCCGACGGGGTCCCGCTGGACCTGGGCCGCTCGCAGCGGCTGGTCAGCCGGCAGCTGCGCCGGGCGGTGGAGCTGCGCGACGGCGGCTGCGTGTTCGCCGGCTGCTCGGCGCCGAGCCACTGGGCCGACGTGCACCACCTGGTGCACTGGTGGAAGGACCCCCGCGTCCCCCGCCACTCGCCAGCTCGCGGCGGGCCCCTACGCGAGGGCCGACCACCACGGCTTCCGCGTCGAACGCCAACCGGACGGGCGATGGCGCACCCGGCGACCCGATGGCACCGAGATCACCGTCCCCGCACCCCTCGCACCCGCCGCCTGACCGGTCGTGCCTTTGCGCGACCGCTGCCTGCGCTCGTTGGCGCGCCCTCGCGCTGTCGGCTGCTCTGCGCCGCGCTGCTGTGGTGTCCCGGAGCGGCCCACGATGGGACGACGCCACCTGTGAGCCACGGATCGTCGGGAGCCCGGCCTGACCAGCCTCTGCTGATGCTCGACGTCCCCGGGATGGCTGACCACGTGGCTCCGCGCGAGGTTCCGGCACCTGGCCGACCTGGTGGCTGCTCCGGTGACCGCGTCACGCAGCACGCGGTGATCGACGACGATGACCCGGATCATGGCGGCTCCGCCGCTCGGCCTCGCACAGCCGGGGACTCTCGCGTCTGTCAGACCATCTCTCGCTGATGGACTCGTCAGCCGCCGGGCGGTTGACCAGCGGTCACCGAGGCGGGGGTCCGCTCGGTCGCCTTCTCTCGTCCGGGCGGTGCCGACGTCCAGAGATGGGCAGCGGCGGGTGGCCTGTCGACGCCTCCTCCTCGTCCGCGACTTCGGCCGCCTGTGCCGCCGTGCGGGCGAGGAGGCGCATGGAGCGATCCCCGTGTGCCCTCGTCCCGCACGGCGGCGGGGGTGGCCTACTGGAAGGCCACGGGCAGGTCCTGCATCACGGCGGCATCGCAGTCGAACGGTGCCGGCTGCACCTCGGCGATGACGGCCACGGAGACGCCACAGACGTTGGCAGCGACGCCGATCGGGATCTGCACGTTGACGTCCTCGATGTTCACGTTCACGAGCCCGCCGGTGAAGACGGGCTGTGCGCTGGCAGGTGCGGCGAGGGCCACACCCCCGCACCCGAGTGCGGCGACGCTGGCCAGGGTCATGGCAGTGGAACGGATTCGCATCGGTCTTCCTCTCGTCGGGCCCCCGTCGGGAGGCTCTACGACTGACACGCCGCCACCCGCCGCTGATGACGCAGATCGCGGTCACCAGCCGGGGCTTTCGACGTCCGCAGCAGTGCACGCCTGGAGCCGTCGCGGCTCTCCGCCTCTGCGGAGAGCAGCCGGCCATCCACCGGGGACGCGGCTCGTGACCGCAGCAGGGCCATGCCGGTCTCCCGGCCGCTGAGCCGGCACCGGCGCCGGCGGCCGACGACCGGCGACCGTTCGCCGGGCCCGCGTCATCCACGTAGCACCAGCGCGTCAGCGCGGGAGCCGACACAGCACGTCACGCCGGGCCGCGTCACGTCCCATGTCCTGCGGTCGACGTCGTGGAACGCGTAGCGACGCGTCCTGATCGGTGTGGTGCAGGGGATCCAGGCCTGCGGCAACGGCGGGTCTGCAGGTGGTGTCCCAGAGGCCGCCTCCAGGGCGAGTCGCCCTCGTCCCGGAGCGGCGCATCCTGAGGATGCCGCGGTCGTGGCGCGCCGGGCCGTGGTGCCCTGTCCGGCGGCATCGGCGATCCCTAGCGTCGGGCCATGAGTCGGAAGCCACTGCGGTGCCGGTTCGGGTGGCACTCCTACGTCCAGCGACACCCGGACGGGGAGCAGCCGTCGAGTCCGGACGACAAGATCTGCCGGCGGTGCGGGAAGCGCACGGGCGCCCCGTTCGGGAACGCGCCGTGGGTCCTGCCGGGGTGACGCCGCGCCGCTGACACGCGACCCCGCGCGGCAGCCGGCTCGACAGGAGCGCTGCAACCGTGGTTGCATCACCGCCGTGCCGGCCGTCGGGGAGTGGGTGCTGCTCTCGTACCGCCTGCCCCGGGAACCGTCGGGGCCGCGGACGACGCTGTGGCGGCGGCTGCGCCGGCTCGGCGTGGCCCAGCTCGGCGACGGCGTGGTGGCCCTCCCCGCCGACGCGCGCACCCGCGAGTCGCTCGAGTGGCTCGCCGACGACGTGCTCGCCGCCGGTGGCAGCGCCGGGGTCTGGCTCGCCCGCCCGGCCGGCACCGCCCAGGAGCGTGAGCTGGCCACGGGGATGGCCGCGGCCCGGGCGGAGGAGTACCGCGCGTTCACCGCGGACTGCGACGCCGCGCTCGCCGCCCCCGAGGCCGACCGGGCCCGCGCGCTGCGGCGGCTGCGCGGCGAGTGGCGCGCCATCGGCCGCCGCGACTTCTTCCCGCCGGCCGAGCGGGACACGGCCGGCGCGGCGCTCCGGGCGCTGTCCCAGGCGGTCGGCGAGCCGCTCGCGGCCGGGCGGGGGAGCCGGTCGTGAGGTGGGCGACCCGGGCCGGGGTGCACGTCGACCGCGCCGCCTGCGCCTGGCTGATCCGCCGGTTCGTCGACCCCGACGCCGAGTTCGTCTTCGTCTCCGACCCCGCCGACGTCCCGGCCGACGCCACGCCCTTCGACATGCGCGGCGCGGCGCTCGGCCACGTCGGCGGGGACTGCTCGTTCGAGACGATCCTGCGCGTCCACGGCCTGACCGACCCCGCACTGGAGCGGATCGGCGAGATCGTGCACGAGGCCGACCTCGACGACGGCCGCTTCGACGCCCCCGAGGCACCGGGCCTCGACGTCCTGCTGCGCGGCCTGTCGATGACCGGCGACGACGAGCGCACCCTCGCCGTCTCCGGGCCGCTGTTCGACGGGCTCCACGAGTACGTCCGCCGCCGCCTGCTGCTCGGCCGCGAGCCGGCCTGACCCCGACGGAGACCCGTGACCCCCGAGCCACGCCCGACCCCCGCCGAGCCCCGCGCGGCGA
The DNA here is from genome assembly GCF_054050055.1 of Geodermatophilus sp. SYSU D00814. Classification (NCBI taxonomy): domain Bacteria; kingdom Bacillati; phylum Actinomycetota; class Actinomycetes; order Geodermatophilales; family Geodermatophilaceae; genus Geodermatophilus; species Geodermatophilus sp. SYSU D00814. Next base: position 31,009 of record NZ_JBJGYP010000027.1, on the reverse strand, counting down.
CGGCGGTGCCGCCGTTCCGCGCCGCCGTCCGCACCTGGTTCCTGGTGTCGCTGCAGACCTTCGGCGGCCCCGCCGGCCAGATCGCCGTCATGCAGCGCGAGCTGGTCGACGAGCGCCGCTGGATCGGGCAGCGCCGGTTCCTGCACGCCATGAACTACTGCATGCTGCTGCCCGGCCCCGAGGCCCAGCAGCTGGCCACCTACGTCGGCTGGCTGCTGCACGGCACGCGTGGCGGCCTGGTCGCCGGCGGGCTGTTCGTCCTCCCCGGCGTCCTCGCGCTGCTGCTCCTGTCGGCGGTCTACGTCGCCTTCGGTGACACCACCGCGGTGGCCGCGCTGTTCGCCGGGCTCGCGCCGGCGGTGGTGGCGATCGTCGCGCAGGCGGTGCATCGGGTGGCCAAGCGCGCGCTCACCAGCCCGCCGCTGGTGGCCATCGCCGTCGCCGCCTTCCTGGCGCTGGCGCTGTTCGCCGTCCCGTTCCCGCTCGTCGTGCTCGCCGCCGGCCTGGCCGGGTGGGTGCTCGGCCGCCGGCGCCCGGCGGCGGTCGCCGAGCCACCCGCCGACGACGGCCCCGCGCCGGTGATCGCCGACGACGCCCTGCACTCCGAGCGCCCGTCGGGCCGCCGCACGCTCACCGTGCTCACCGCCGGGCTGCTCGCGTGGGGCGTGCCGCTGGCCGCCGTCGTCCTGCTCACCGGCCCGGGCAGCACGCTCACCGAGCAGGGCCTGTTCTTCTCCGGCGCCGCGGTGGTCACCTTCGGCGGCGCCTACGCGGTGCTCGCCTACGTCGCGCAGGCCGCCGTCGGCACCTACGGCTGGCTGGCGCCGGGGGAGATGGTGCGCGGGCTGGCGCTGGCCGAGACCACCCCCGGGCCGCTCATCATGGTCGTGCAGTTCGTCGCCTTCCTCGGCGCGTTCCGCGCGCCCGGCGGGCTCGACCCCTGGGCCGCGGCGGTGCTCGCCTCGCTGCTGGTCACCTGGGTGACGTTCGTGCCGAGCTTCCTGTTCGTCCTGCTCGGCGCCCCCTACATCGAACGGCTGCGGGGCAACCGGTCGCTGTCGGCGGCGCTCACCGGCATCACCGCCGCGGTCGTCGGGGTCATCGCCAGCCTCGGCCTCTACTTCGCCGTCCACACGCTGTTCTCCGACACCGTGCGGGTCGGCCCCCTGGCGCTGGAGCTGCCCGACCCCACCGCGGTGCGCCCGGTGGCCTGGGCCGTCGCGGCGCTCGCCGCCGTCCTGCTGTTCCGGCTGCGCTGGTCGGTGCTGCGGACGCTCGGCGTCTGCGCCGTCCTCGGGCTCGCCGCGGGCCTCGCCGGGCTGCCGGTGGCGTGAGCGTGGGTGACCGGCGGCCGGCCGGGTAGGGCTCCGGCCGAGGGCGGCGGGCAGCCCGGCCCGCCCCGGACGGGAGGCAGAGATGGCGATCGCGACGATCAACCCGGCCACCGGCGAGACGCTGAAGACCTACGACCCGCTGTCGGACGACGCCGTCGACGAGAAGATCGGCCGGGCCGCGGCCGCGTACCGCGCCTACCGGCTGACCAGCCCCGAGGAGCGCGTGGGCTGGCTGCGCGCGGCCGCCGACGTGCTCGACGCCGACACCGACACCGTGGCCGCGCTCATGGTCACCGAGATGGGCAAGACGCTGGCCGCGGCGAAGGCCGAGGCGGCCAAGTGCGCGAAGGCGCTGCGGTACTACGCCGAGCACGGCCCGGCGATGCTCGAGCCGAAGCCCGCCGACGCCGCCGCCGTGGGCGCCGAGCGCGCCTTCCTCGTGCACCGGCCGATCGGGGTGGTCCTGGCGATCATGCCGTGGAACTTCCCGCTCTGGCAGGCGATGCGCTTCGCCGCCCCGGCGCTCATGGCCGGCAACGTCGGGCTGCTCAAGCACGCCAGCAACGTGCCGCAGACGGCGCTCTACCTGGAGGAGCTCTTCCGCAAGGCCGGCTTCCCCGCCGACGTCTTCCAGACCCTGCTCATCGGCTCCTCGTCCATCGAGCGGGTGCTGCGCGACGACCGGGTCGCCGCCGCCACGCTCACCGGCAGCGCCCCCGCGGGGCAGTCGGTCGCCGCCATCGCCGGCGACGTGCTCAAGAAGACCGTGCTCGAGCTCGGTGGCAGCGACCCGTTCATCGTCATGCCCTCCGCCGACCTCGACCGCGCCGCCGAGGTGGCCGTCACTGCGCGCTGCCAGAACAACGGGCAGAGCTGCATCGCCGCCAAGCGGTTCTTCGTGCACCGCGACGTCGCCGAGGAGTTCACCCGGCTGTTCGCCGAGAAGCTCGGCGCGCTCACCGTCGGCGACCCGATGGACGAGGGCACCCAGGTCGGCCCGCTGGCCACCGAGTCCGGCCGGGAGGACGTCGAGCGGTACGTGCAGGACGCCGTCGACAAGGGCGCGACCGTCGTCGTCGGCGGGAACCGGCCCGACGGGCCCGGCTGGTACTACGAGCCGACCCTGCTCACCGGGATCACGAAGGAGATGGACCTCTACGACGAGGAGGTCTTCGGCCCGGTGGCCGCGCTGTGGACCGTCGACGGCCTGGAGGAGGCCATCGAGATCGCCAACAGCCACCCCTACGGCCTGGGCGCGAACCTGTGGAGCGAGGACGAGCAGGAGCGCGCGACGTTCGTGCGCGACGTCGAGAGCGGCATGGCGTTCGTCAACGGGATGGTCACCAGCTACCCGGAGCTGCCCTTCGGCGGGGTCAAGCAGAGCGGCTACGGCCGCGAGCTGACCGAGCTCGGCATGTACGAGTTCATGAACGCCACGACCGTGTGGATCGGCCCGCACAGCAGCGAGCAGCGGGAGGGGAACACGGCGACCGCCTCGGAGTGACCCCGGCGTCCCGGGGGTAGCCAGCACCGGTGACGAGGACGACGGACGACCACTTCGTGGCCCAGGCGGTGCACGACCTCGGGACGGCGCTCTGGCTCGGCGGCGCCGTGATGGGGATCGCCGGCGTGAACAAGTCGGGCAGCGACCTGACCTCCGGGATCGACAAGGTCCGGGTGGCCAGCTCGGCCTGGAGCCGGTTCGCGCCGGCGCAGTGGGGCGGCATCGCCGCCACCCTGGGCGCCGGCCTGCAGCTGACCCGCGCCAACCGCGGGCGACTGGCCCTGCAGGCGGGCTACGGGAGGGTCGGTGCGCTCAAGGCGGCGCTGACCGTGGCCGGGGCCGGCGCGACGGCCTACGCCGCCTACACGGGCAAGAAGATCGGGGAGCTGGCCGAGAAGGCCGACCGGGACGGCGGCGTCGACGTCAAGGACGCCACCCTGCCCTCGGCGGGCACCCCGGCGGAGATCGCGACCTGGCAGGGCCGGCAGCGGGTGGCGCAGGCCGCCGTCCCGACACTGGCCGGGGCGGTCGTCGTGTGCAACGCCTGGCTGGTGCAGGCCCAGCGACCGGTCTCCACCGTCCGGGGCGTCCTCGGGCGGCTGCTGCACCGCTGAGGCGGGCCGGGCCTCCGGCCCGTCTCAGCCGCCGTCGGGGTGCTCGGCGCGGACCACCAGCCGGCTGCCGCTCGCGGTGGGGTGCACGGCCAGGGACACGGCGGGGGAGACCTTCTCCGCCAGCCACAGCAGCAGCAGCCGCCGGTCGGCGGGGACCTCGTGCGGGTGCAGCGCCGGGACCGCGCCCCCGACCCCGACCTCGCAGGCGATCGCCGCGCCGTCGCGCGCCACCCGCACCGGCACGCCGTCGGGGTGCCCGGCGAATTCCGCGGCGGTGCGGACCGCCTCGTGCAGGACCAGCACCAGCTCGTCGCGCCGGGTGCCGGACAGGCCGGCGTCGGTCAGGACCGCCGTCCACCACGCGCGGTTGCCCACCGAGGCGTGCGGGTCGAGCGTGCCCTCCGCCAGCGCCGTGCCGGCGGCCGGCCGCGGTGCCACCTCCAGGTCGGGGTTGGGCAGGTCGGTGCCCGAGCACCACAGCAGCGGGTGGGTGCTGCGGGCCGTCGCGACGGCGTCCGGCTCGAGGACGGCGGTGTCGAGCAGGCAGGTCACCTCGACCGGCCGGACCGCCACGGCGACGGTGACCTCGTGCTCCGCGCCGCGCCAGCGGGCGAGGTCGGACACCAGCGCGAGGGGCGGCTGGACGAGCACCACGACCGGGGCCGCCGACCCCGGGTGCCGCAGCCGGGACCACTCGTCGGCGAGTTCCGCGGGCGGGACCTGCAGCACCCGCTGCTGCGGCGCGAAGGTCACCGGCGTGCCGGGCACGGCCTCGGCGAGTGCCCGCCGGACGACGTCGTCGACGTGGGCCACCACCGGCGACCCCGCTGCGACCGCGCGGCGGCAGAACTCGACGGCGAGCCGGCCGGCCTCCTCGGCTCCGGTGGAGAAGGCGCACCGGTGCACCGGGAGGGGTGTCGCGGTCACCGCTCCGCCCCGCCGCCGTCCGCCAGCCGTACCTCGCGGCCCGGGTGCCGCCCGGCCATCAGGGTGATCAGCCGCCCGGTCAGCCGCGAGGCGCCGACCAGCGTCAGCCCCGGCGGGCCGGCGGCGGCGGCGACCAGCGCGTCGGCGGCACCCACGTCGAGGAACCGCAGGTCCGTCACGTCCCAGGTCGCCGGCCGCGCGGAGACCTGCAGGGTGGCCCCGAGGACGGCGCGCAGCGCGTCGGCGTTGGCCGAGTCCAGCTCACCGGCCATCCGCAGCACCGTCCCGGCGACGACGAGCCGGAAGACCCCGTCGTCGTACTCGGCCCGGGCGTCGTGCTCGTGGTCGTGCAGCTGCGTGAGCTGCTCCCGCTGGCCGGGCACGAGCAGGTCCCGGAAGTAGGGGCAGAGCACGGTGAGCGGCAGGTGGGCGACCAGCTCGGTCACCACCGCCTCGAACGGGTTGCCCCCGGCGGAGGTGAGCGCGCCGCTGAACCGGACGCCGGGCCAGCCCTCGGCGACCGCGCCGGTGATCGCGGCGCGGACGGCGTCCGGGTCCGGCGGCAGGATCCGGACCGGTCGATCGAGGGCCTGCGCCGACGTGGCGCCCGGGTGACCCGAGCCGAGCAGCCCCTGCCGGCGCAGCCGGGTCCACATCCGCTCCTCGCGGGACCCCAGGCCCACCAGCAGCACCTGCTCACCGCGGCGCACGCCCTCGGCGACGAAGTCGCCGACCACCTGGGCGTGCGCCTCCTCGCTGTCGAGGACCACCCAGTCGTGCCGGCCGGCGCTCGTCCGCTCAGGGGCCATCGGGAGCCCGCCCGTCGCTCCCCGCGGCGACCGGACGCGGCGTCTCGCCGGTCTCGGTGACCAGCGCGGCGACGTCGCGGACCTTGCGGTGGGTGTCCTGGGAGGCGCGCACGAGGATGCCGAAGGCGGTGTCGGCGGTGATGCGGTAGCGCTCCATCAGCACCCCCTTCGCCTGCCCGATGAGGTCGCGGCTGTCCAGCGCCACGGCCAGGTTCGTGGTCCGCCGCACGGTGTGCAGCGCCAGCGCGGCCTGCCCGGCCACCGGCACCAGCGTCGCGCGGTCGGCGCCGTGGCCGGTGGCGTACACCGACAGCGCGCCGATCACCTCGGTGCCGGTGTCGAGGGGCAGGCAGGTGGCCGCCCGCACGCCCGCGGCGGCGGCCGCCTGCGCCAGCGCCGGCCACCGCAGGTCGCGGCCGAGGTCGCCGCTGCCGGACGGGGTGCCGGACAGGGCCGTCAGGAGCGGCCCCTGCCCGCGGCCGACCTGTCCGGCGTCCAGCGCCGCCGCGGGGCCGGCGTCCCCCCGGGGCGGGACCGGTCGGCGGCCGGTGCCGAGCAGGGTCAGCGACACCGACGACCCCGGCGGCAGCAGGGTCGCCACGTCGTCGAGCACGGCCCGGACGGCGGCATCCGGGTCCTCGGCGGCGTGCCAGCGGCGGGCCGCCGCCAGCAGCCAGCCGGTGAGTTCGGGTCGGGGACGGGGGACGGCTACGGTGGTCACAGGGTGCACCGCGGCACCTCCAGCCGGACGTGGCTCCGGTCGCGACGTGGGCGGAGGCGCTCCGTGGTTCGACGCGCTCCCCCCTCCGGGTGCGCTTGATCGTGCCACCCGGACGGGCGACACGCCCACGACTCGCTCACCAGAGTGACGTGGTGCACACGCAGCGCGGTGGCCGGGACCGGCTAGCGTCGGGGCGGTGACCGGCACCGTCCGCGACGCCACCCCCGGCGACGCCGCCGCGTGCGCCGCCGTCTACACCCCCTACGTCACCGGCACCGCCGTCTCCTTCGAGACCACCCCGCCGACGGTGGCGGAGATGGCGACGCGGATCGCCGCCGCCCAGGAGCGCCACGCCTGGCTGGTGCTCGAGGCCGACTGCGCGGTGCGCGGCTTCGCGTACGGCGGGCCCTTCACGGGCCGCGCCGCCTACCGCTGGTCCTGCGCGGTGAGCGTGTACCTGGAGCCCGGCCGCCGGCGCACCGGCGCCGGCCGGGCGCTGTACGACGCGCTGCTCGAGCGCCTCGCCGGCCGCGGGTACCTCGTCGCGCTGGCCGGCGTCGCGCTGCCCAACGACGCCAGCCTCGGCCTGCACCGCGCCCTCGGCTTCGAGCCGGTGGGCACCTACCGGCGGGTCGGCTGGAAGGACGGCGCCTGGCGCGACGTCACCTGGCTGCAGCGCGACCTCGGTCCCGGACCCGCCGACGGCGTGCCGCCCGCCGAGCCGCGCTGAGCTGCACGCCCTACCCTCCGCCCGTCGGGACCGACGGGGAGGACGACGTGCGCACGCTGCTGACCAACTTCCGGAACTTCGCCTTCTCGGGCAGCCTGGTCGACCTCGCGGTCGGCCTGGCGATCGGGGCGGCCTTCGCCACCGTGGTCGAGTCGCTGGTCGGCGACGTGATCCTGCCGCTGGTGGCGGCGGTCTTCGGCCAGCCGGACTTCGACGCCCTCGTGCTCACCGTCAACGGCGCGCAGATCCGCTACGGGTCGTTCCTCACCGCGTTCGTGTCGTTCCTGCTGCTCGCGGTGACGATCATGTTCCTGGTGCAGGCGATCCGCCGGGCCACCGGCCGGGAGACCGCCGGCGCGCAGGGCAACCGGGAGTGCGACCACTGCAAGAGCTTCATCCCCGTGGACGCCTCGGTCTGCATGTTCTGCACGCGCGACGTCGAACCCGTCGTCCCCTGACCGCGTGCCGCCCTGCCCGGGAAACCGGGCGACGGGCGGGCGGGCCGGTGCCAGCATGCGGGGTGTGGACCTGCTCTCGTCGCTGCCGGCGTTCCTCCTGGCGGTGGTGCTCATCTCGGCCTCGCCGGGGCCGGCGATGGCCCTGATCCTGCGCCGGGCCGCACTGCGCGGGTTCCGCGCGACGGTCCCGACCGTGCTGGGCCTGGAGCTCGGCCTCTACGCGTGGGCGCTGCTCGCCGCGGCCGGGTTCGCCGCGCTGGTCGCCGCCTCCGAGGTCGCCTTCCTGGTGCTGCGGGTCGTGGGCGCCGTCGTGCTGGTCTGGTTGGGCCTGCAGGCGTGGCGCTCGGCGTGGCGGGAGCACCGCGCCGCCGCCGCGGGCCCGCTGGTGCCGGTACCGCCGCCCGTCGGGCGCCGCGGCCGGTGGGTGGCGTTCGGCGAGGGGCTGCTCGTGCAGCTCGCCAACCCGAAGGCCGCCGTCTTCATGATCGCCTTCTACCCGCAGTTCGTGCCGGCCGACCGGCCGCTGTTCGCCACCACCGCGGTGCTGGCGCTGCTGCAGGTCGCGATCGAGCTGGTGCTGTACCTGTCGCTGGCCGCCGGGGTGGCCCGCGCCGGTGGGTGGTTCCGGCGGCGGCGGGTGCGGCAGGCGCTGGAGACGGCCAGCGGCACCGCCCTCGTCGGCCTCGGCGTCCGGGTGGCGGTGTCCTCCCGGTGACCTCCCGCTGACCTCCCGCCGACCTCCCGTGGACCCCGTCCGCGGCCGGGCGCCACCCGCTACGGTCTGCGCCGGCACCGACGGGACGGGGAGGGCGCGTGACCACACCGGTCAGGCACGGTCAGGGGACGCTGGCCACGGGGCAGTACTGGCAGGGCTGGGCGGTGCCCGACCCGGTCGGCGTCGTGGTGCTGGTGCACGGTGCCCACGAGCACGGCGGCCGGTACGCGCACGTCGCCGAGCGGCTCGGCGCCGCCGGGTACGCGTCCTACGCCCCCGACCACCCCGGCCACGGCCGCTCCCCGGGCCGCCGCGGCGACATCCGCAGCCTGGCCGCGGCCGTCGAGGGCGTCGCGCAGACCGCCCGGGCGGCCGCCGACCGCCACCCCGGCGTCCCGCTGTTCGTCTACGGGCACAGCCTCGGCGGCCTGGTGGCGCTGCAGTACCTCACCGGCACGCCGCACGAGCGCGTCGCCGGTGCGGTCGTCTCCGCGCCGGCCCTCGACACCAGCACCGCCACCCCGGCGCAGCGCGCGCTCGCGCCGGTGCTCGCCCGGGTCGCCCCCGGCCTCGGCGTGCTCACCCTCGACGCCGAGACGGTCAGCCGCGACCCCGAGGTGGTGGCCGCCTACCGGGCCGACCCGCTCAACCACACCGGGAAGATGGTCGCCCGCACCGGCACCGAGATCATGCTCGGCGCCGCCGGCATGCCCGCCCGGCTGCGGGACCTGCGGCTGCCGCTGCTGGTGCTCCACGGCGGCGACGACCGGCTGATGCCGCCGTCGGCCAGCGACGTCGTGCGGCAGCACGCCGGGTCCCCGGACCTCACGGTGCGCCTCTACGACGGGCTCTACCACGAGCCGCACAACGAGCCGGAGAAGGACCGGGTGCTCGACGACGTCGTCGCCTGGCTCGACGCCCACCGCGGGAGCTGACGCGCTCGCGCGGCGGCGGCCGCCGGTCCGTGACAGGGTCCCGGGCAGCGGGGCCGAGCGACGGACGGGAGGAACGGTGACCCACGCCCTCGGCGACGGGCTGCGCCTGCTGCGCGCCTTCGCCACCAACCCGCGGCAGATCGGCGCGGTGCTGCCCACCTCGCGCACCGCGGTGCGCGCCATGCTCGACCTCGCCGACGTCCCGTCGGCCGGGCTCGTGGTGGAGCTCGGTGCCGGCACCGGGGTGGCCACCCGGGAGCTCCTCGCCCGGCTCGGGCCCGCCGCCCGGCTGGTCGCCGTCGAGATCGAGCCGCGGCTGGCCCGCCTGCTCACCGAGCGGTTCGGCGACCCGCGGCTGCAGGTGGTGTGCGGCTCCGCCGAGGACCTCGACGCCCACCTCGACGGCGAGCGGGCCGACGTCGTCGTCTCGATGCTGCCGTTCACCTCGCTGGAGGCAGGGCTGCGACGCCGGCTGCTCGACGTGCTGCCGCGCGCGCTGCGCCCCGGCGGGACGGCGCTGGTCATCCAGTACTCGCCGCTGGTGCGCGGCGAGCTGCGCCGCCGGTTCGCCGCGGTGCGCACCGTCGTCACGCCGTGGAACGTGCCGCCGGCCTTCCTGTTCGCCTGCACCGGCCCGGGAGCGCCCGCCGCCGGGCGATGAGTCGCCGCCGGCAGGCCGGTCCTCCCGACATGACGACCGGACGGATCGACCCCCGCTACGGCGACGCCTCGGCCTCCGCACCACCGTGGGCCGACGTCGAACGGCTGCTCGCCGACGCGCAGCTCTACTGGATCGTCACCGTCCGCGCCGACGGACGCCCCCACGCCGTCCCGCTGGTCGGCGTCTGGCACGACGGCGCCTTCGCCTTCTGCACCGGCGCCGCCGAGCAGAAGCGGCGCAACCTCGAGACCAACCCGCACGTGGCCGTGACCACCGGCAGCACCGGCGCGCACGGCTGGGACAGCGGCCGGGACGTCGTGGTCGAGGGCACCGCGGTGCGGGTGACCGACCCGGGGGCGCTGCAGGCGCTGGCGGCCGCCTGGTACGCCAAGTACGGCGAGGACTGGCACTTCGAGGTCCGGGGCGAGGAGTTCGTCGAGCTCAGCGACTCCGGCGGCGCCACCGAGGGCGGCGCCTGGGTCTACCGGGTCGCGCCGGCGAAGGTGCTCCTCTTCGGCGGGCCGCACGGCCAGACCCGCTACCGCCCCTGACCGGCGCCGTCAGACCGGGCGCGCCGGCAGCAGGTGCTCCTGGTGGTCGAGCTCGCGCTCCAGGGTGCGCAGCCCGTCGTCGGGCAGCCGGCCCAGGTCGCGCCAGCGCAGCAGCTCCTGGCGCTCGGCGTCGATCACCGCCCGGCGCACCCGCAGCGCCGCCTCGTACTCCGGGGACATCGGCACCTCCCCGGCGGCGTCCTCGAGGACCTCCAGCCGCCGCCGGTAGCGGTCCACCCGCGTGCGCAGCGCGGCGCGGATCGACGCGATGGCGGCGTCGTCGACGTGGTCGTGCTGCTCGGCCTGCAGCTCGTCGAGCCGGGTCAGCCCCGCCTCGACGGCGGCGACCCGCGCCTGGTTGCGCAGCCGGGCGGCGTCGGCGGCGTCGGCGCGCAGGCCCAGCCGGCGGACCAGCGGCGCGAACGTGGCGCCCTGGCCGACCAGGGTGACCAGCACGGCGAGGAACGCGCAGAACAGCAGCAGGTCGCGGTCGGGGAAGGGGTCGCCGGTGTCGGTGACCAGCGGGATGGTGAAGACGGCGGCCAGGCTGATGACGCCGCGGGTGCCGGCCCAGCTCAGCACGGTGATCTCCCGGCCGGACAGCCGCGGCGCCGCGGGGGAGCGCCCACCCGGCGGGGTCGTCTCGTCCTCGACCGGCGAGCCGCCCAGGCGCATGTGCAGCGCCTGCGGGGCGTGCTCGGTGAGCCACAGCCACAGCGGCCGCACCAGCAGGACCGCCCCGACGGTGATCGCCGAGGCGACGACCACGGTGGAGGCCGCGTACTGGCCGAGGCCGCGGATGACCGCGGGCAGCTGCTGGCCGATGAGCAGGAAGACGACGCCCTCGAGCAGGAAGTCGACCAGCCGCCACACCGCGTCGGTCTGCAGCCGGGTGGCCCCCGACTGCCAGTACGGCGCGTTGTGCGCGATGACGAGACCGGCGACGACGACGGCCAGCACGCCGGACACGTGCACGCTCTCGGCCAGCAGGTAGGCGACGAACGGCGTGGCCAGGGAGATCGCGTTGGACGTCAGCGGGTCGCGGCGCAGCCGGCGCAGCGGCCGGATGCCGTGGGCGACGAGCAGGCCCGCGGCGACCCCGCCGGCCGCGGCCAGCGCGAACTGGCCCAGCGCGCCCCACGTGGAGAACCCGTCGCCGGAGGCCGCGGCGACCGCGACGGTGAGCAGGGTCAGCGCCGTCGCGTCGTTGAGCAGCCCCTCGCCCTGGATGAGCGTGACCAGCCGCGGGGGCAGGCCGACCCGGCGGCCGACGGCCAGCGCGGCCACCGGGTCCGGCGGGGCGACGGCGGCGCCGAGGGCGATGCCGGCCGCGAGCGTGGCGCCGGGCACCCACAGCGCGAAGCCGGCGCCGATGACCAGCGCGGTGACCAGCACCAGCAGCACCGAGAGCCCGACGACGGTGCGCAGGTTGGCCCGGATCGCGATGAGCGAGGAGTCCAGCGCGGCGCTGTAGAGCAGCGGCGGGATGAGGACGGTGAGGACGACCTCGGGGTCCAGCGTCAGGTTCGGACCGGGCAGCAGCGCGTAGACCAGCCCGGTCACGGTGAGCAGCGCGGCCGCCGGGAGACCGGTCCGTTCGGCCAGCCAGCGGGCCGCGACGATGACCGCGACCGCGGCGAGGGCGAGCAGCAGGACGGTCTCGGGGTGCACCCGCGCATCCTCCCCGAGGGGGCGGCGGTGTCCGTCCCGCCACCCCCGGGCAGGTGCTAGGCGGCGACGGCGTCCATCGCCTCGGCGACCAGGGTGACCGAGCGCAGCCGGGCCTCGGCGGTGGGCGCCTGGTGGGCGACGATCAGCTCGTCGGCGTCGGCCAGCCGCGCGAAGGCGGTCAGCTGCTCGCGCACCTGGTCGGGGGTGCCGGCGGCGGTGTGGGTGAGCATCGAGTCCACGTGCCGGCCGGCGCCGGAGGACAGCAGCAGGTCCGCCTCGTCGTCGGACAGGTCGCGGCCCTGGCCGAACAGGCCCACCGCCAGCCGCCGGCGGGTGGCCGCGAGCCCCGCCTGTGCGGCCTCGGCGCTGTCCGCGGCCAGCGCGTTGACCCCGGCGACGACGTAGGGGGCGTCGAGCTGCTCCGACGGGCGGAAGTCCCGCCGGTAGGCGGCCACGGCCGGCTCGAGCAGCTGCGGCGCGAAGTGCGAGGCGAAGGCGTAGGGCAGACCCAGCGCGGCGGCCAGCCCCGCGCCGAACATCGACGACCCCAGGACGTAGAGCGGCACGTCGGTCCCGCGCCCGGGGACCGCCTGGACGCCGGGGACCCGCGAGCGGCCGGTCAGGTAGCCCTGCAGCTCCAGCACGTCCTGCGGGAAGCGCTCCGCGGCGGCGGGGTCGCGGCGCAGCGCCCAGGCGGTGTTCTGGTCCGAGCCCGGTGCCCGGCCGAGGCCGAGGTCGATGCGGCCCGGGTGCACCGAGGCCAGCGTGCCGAACTGCTCGGCGATCACCAGCGGCGAGTGGTTGGGCAGCATGACCCCACCGGCGCCGAGCCGGATCGTGCGCGTGTGGGCCGCCACGTGGGCGATGAGCACGCTGGTCGCCGAGGAGGCGATGGCCGGCATGTTGTGGTGCTCGGCGTACCAGACCCGCCGGTAGCCGGCCTCCTCCGCGCGCTGCGCGAGGGCCACGCTGGCGGCGATGCTCTCCCCGACGGTCTCCCCGCGGGCGACGGGGGCGAGGTCGAGCACGGACAGCGGGACGCGCATGGGGGAGCTCCTGGGGACGGCGACGACGGTCGTTGCCCGGTGCAACCCCTGGCCCTCCCATGCTCTTCCGGAGCCGCGGCAGTCGGTCGCAAGTCACCGGCAACCGGACCGCGGGACGGTCCGACCGTGACCGCGACCGCCCCGCTGCCGTTCCCCGTCACCCCCCGCCGCCCGGGGGAGCCCGAGGCCGACGTCACGCGCCTGGCGCTGGCCCACCGCGCGCTGCGCGGCGGCTGCCGGCTGCTGGCCGACGTCGCCGCCGAGGTCGCCGGCGGCGCGCCGTGCCCCCCCGAGCGGCGGCGGGCGCTGGTCGCCTTCGGGCGGGCCGTGCTCGGCGAGGTGCGGGCGCACACCGAGCGCGAGGACGCCGTGCTGTGGCCGGTGGTCGCCGCCTGCGCCGGGGCGCACGCCGCCGACCTGGAGCCGCTGACCGAGGACCACGCCGCCCTGCGCGCCCTGATCGGACGGGCGGGGGCGGCGCTGCCCGGGCTCGCCGCCGCGGACCCCGCCGTCGCGGGCACGTCGGCCACCGCCCTCGCGGAGCTGGCCGACGCGCTCGACGAGCACGTCGAGGAGGAGGAGCGGGAGGTCTTCCCGGTGGTGCGCCGGTGCGTGTCGGTGCGGGACCTGGCCCGCTACGAGGCGCGCTGCGCCCGGGGCACCGGCCTGCGGCAGGCGGCGTTCGCGCTGCCGTGGCTCGCCGACACCTGCCGGGACCCCGCCGAGCGGGCCGGGCTGCTGGCCGCGACCCCGGCTCCGCTGCGGGTGGTCCTGCGGCTGGCCGAGCCCGGCTGGCGGCGCCGGCGCGACCTCCTCGTCGGGACCGCCGCCGGCGGTTAGTCGCGCCGGCCGGGCAGGTCGCGGGCGTCGGCGATCCAGCCGGGGTGGCCGGTCCGCGCGGCGACGGCGACGGCGACCTCGCGGTGCGCCGCGGCCGCGGCCAGGTCACCGCGCGCGGCGGCCAGCCGGGCCAGCAGGGTCGCCGTCGGGCCGAGCGCCATCTGGGCGGTGTGCGTCCCGCAGACGGTGTCCCGGTAGGGGAGCAGCTCGGTCTCGGCCTCGGCCATCCGCGCGGCGTCGCCGAGGGCCAGCCCCACCAGGCCGCGGCAGTACTGCAGGAACGGGGTGAACAGGTCCCGCACCACGCGGTGGCGCGACGGGCCCATCGACCGCGCCTCCTCCGCCCGCCCGGCCAGCACCAGGGCCAGCGCCTGCATCTCGGCCGCGAGCTCCGGCGAGATCGGTGCGAGGGCGGCCATCTCCTCCGGCGGGACCGTCCAGGCGCCGGGGTCGGCGAGCTGCAGGGAGAGCTGGGTGGTCAGCCGCAGCGCCCGCGCGACCTGCGGGTAGTAGCCGGCGTCGAGCAGGGCCTGCTCGGCCACGTCGTAGGCGGCCTCGGCGTCGGCCGTGCGCCCGGCGACGGCGGCGCGCAGGCCGGCGTAGCAGCGGGCGATGCCGTGCAGCAGCGGCAGCCCGTAGGCCGACGACAGCCGCTCGGCCTCCCGGGCGTGCACGTCGGCGGCCTCGAGGTCGAGCACGGTGCAGGCGTCCTGCAGCAGCACCAGCCGCGCCACCGCCTCGAACAGGCCGAAGCCCTCGCGCTGGGCGACGGCGAGCAGTTCGGTGCCCAGCGCCGTGGCCTCGCTGCGGTCGGTCCCGCGCACGGCGTGGAACTGCCGGACGGTCAGGGCGTGGGCCAGCGCCAGCGGGTCCCCGCCGAGGCGGGCGTCGGCCAGCGCCCGCGCGGAGACCTCGACGGCGCGGTCCTCGTGCCGCTCCTCGAGCTCGACGGCGAGCACCGTCAGCAGCCGGGCGCGCTGGGGGTCCCCCGCGGGCAGGGCGGCGACGGTGCGCTCGGTGCGCTCGACGAACCGGTCGTCGACGGGGTCGACCCAGGCGTTCCAGAAGGTCGGCACGTCCGAGGACAGCAGCACCGAGGCGGTCAGCGCGGGCGGCGCGTCCTCGGGCAGCGCCGCCAGCGCCCGGGTGCGCAGCGCGCGCGCCTCCCCGACGGCGCCGGCCAGCGCGGTGGCGTGCGCCTGGGCGCCCAGCAGCCGGGCGAGGGCCGCCCCGTCGCCGGGCCGGGCCGTCGCGGTGGCCTCGGCCGCCCGGCCCCACATGACCGCGGCGTCGGCGTGGGCGAAGCGGCGCTCGGCGAGCTCGGCGGCGGCCTGCGCCCAGCGCCCCGCGGCCGCGGCCGACCCCGGCCCGGCCGCGGCGGTGTGGTGGGCGAGCGCCGTGACGTCGTCGGGCCGCAGGCGCTCCAGGACGGCGGCCACCCGGCCGTGCAGCCGGGTGCGGCGCAGCGAGGACAGGTCCTCGTAGAGGGTGTCGCGGACCAGGGCGTGCACGAAGCGCAGCCGCCCGGCGCCGGGCTCGACCAGCAGCCCGCTGACCAGCGCCGTCTCCAGCGCCTCGACCAGCGCGTCCTCGTCGTCGGCGCCGTCGGCCGGGACGGCCGCGGCCAGCAGCACCTCGGCGTCGACGTCGCGGCCGAGGACGGCGGCCAGCCGCAGCAGGGTGCCGGTGCGCGCGGGCAGCGTGGCCAGCCGGTGCCGGACGACGTCGCGCACGGTGCCGGGGACGGCGTCGACGTCGGCGCCGGCGTCGACCAGCCGCAGCAGCTCGCGCACGTAGAACGGGTTGCCGTCGGCGCGGGCGGCGATCGCGGCGCGGGTGCGGCCGTCGACCGGCGTGAGCGCCCAGTCCTCCACCAGCGCGTCGACGGCGCCGCGGTCCAGGCCGCGCAGCGACAGGCCGAGCGGCGAGCGGCGGGCGAGGGCGGCCAGGACGTCGGCCAGCCCGCCGCTCTCCTCGGCGCGGTGCCCGGCGACCACCAGCACCGGGCACCCGGCCAGCGCCGGCAGCAGGTCCAGCAGCAGGGCGGTGGTCTCGCGGTCGGCGCGGTGCAGGTCGTCGACGGTGACCAGCAGCGGCGTGGCCGAGGCGACGGCGGAGAGCCAGCCGGCCACCGCGCGGTGCAGCCGGAACCGGTTGCCGGTCGGGTCACCGCCGGTGTCGGCGGGGGCGTCGTCGGTCAGCAGCCGGGCCAGCGGCGCGGGGTCCGCGGGCGGGACGGTGGCGGCCAGCGCGCGCAGCGCGGCGGCCCACGGCCACGCGGGCGGCGCGCCGTCGGTCTCCGGGCAGGACACCGCGAGCGTGGTCCAGCCCCGCCCGGCGTACTGCGCGCGCAGGTGGTCGAGCACGGTGGACTTCCCGCTGCCGGCCTCCCCGGCGAGCACGGCGACCTGCAGCCGGCCCTCCGCGGCGCGGGCCGCCGCCGCGTCCAGCGCGGCGAGCTCGGCGTCCCGGCCGACCGGGCGGGGCACCTCCGGCGTCGGCCCGGGGACCGGCACGGGGACCGGTGCGGGCTCGGCGGCGACCGGCCCGGGTCGGCCGACGGCGGGGGCCGGCGGGCGTGCGGGCAGCAGGGACGGCGACTGGGCCAGCACCGCCTCCTCCAGCGCCCGCAGCTCCGGGCCGGGGTCGACGCCGAGCTCGTCGGCCAGCCGCGTGCGGACGTCGCGCAGCGCGGCCAGCGCCTCGCCCTGCCGGCCGGCGCGGTAGAGCCCGAGCGCCAGCAGCCGCCAGCCCTCCTCGCGCAGCGGGTGCTCGGCCACGTGGGCGCGCAGCAGCGGCAGCGGGTCGCGCCCGCCGGGGGCGTCGAGGGCCACCGCGGCGCGCCGCTCGATCGCCGTCAGGCGCAGCTCGTCGAGGCGGGCGGCCTCCGGCGCGGCCCACGGCTCGTCGGCGTACTCGGCGTAGGCCGGGCCCCGCCACAGGTCGATCGCGGCGCTGTAGCGGTCCCGGGCCGCACCCGGGTCGGTCGCGGCGAGCCGGTCGCCCTCGTCGAGCAGCCGCAGCGCCTGCAGCACGTCGACGGCGTCCTCGTCGGGGCGCAGGGCGTAGCCGGGCGGCACGGTGACCAGCAGCCGGGCCGGCGTCCGCGGCGCGCGGCCGGGCTCGAGGATGCGGCGCAGGTGGCTGACGTGGGCCTGCAGGGACCCCATCGCGTCGGCGGGGGAGGCGGCCCGCCACAGGTCGGCGACCAGCATCTCGGCCGGGACCATGCGGCCACCGGCGACCAGCAGCCGGGCGATCACCGACCGCTGCCGGCGACCCCCGAGGTCGAGGGGCACCCCGTCCCGGACGGCGCCGACCTCACCCAACACCCGGAACGAGACGGTTCCGGCACCCCCCGTGCCCATGACGGCGAGAGCATAGGTGGCGCCGGGGGTCCGGGTCAGCCTCCTGTGGCGGGAACCACCCCGATCCGGTCACCGCCGCCCCCGCGGCGTCGGTCGTTCAGGCGGAGCTGCGGCCGCGCCTCGGCCGCGAGGGCGGCGCCGACTCGACCGGCGCGTCGGGACCCTCGACACCGAGCCGCCGCTCGAAGCCGGGCGGGACGACGACGTCGTCGCGGGACAGCTCGGCGGTGGACTCCCGGCCGAGGCCGGTGAGGCAGGAGCCGAGGCCGTCGCGCAGCAGGTCGAGCACGTTCTCCACGCCGGCCTGCCCGTTGGCGGCCAGCCCCCAGAGGTAGGCCCGGCCGATCAGGACGGCCCTCGCGCCGAGCGCCAGGGCCTTGGCGACGTCGCTGCCGCGGCGGATGCCGCCGTCGAGCAGGACCTCCACCTGGTCGCCGACCGCCTCGGCGACGGCCGGCAGCGCGCGGATGGAGGCGGGGGTGCCGTCGAGGTTGTTGCCGCCGTGGTTGGACACCGAGATCGCGGTGACGCCGGCGTCGACGGCGCGCCGGGCGTCGTCGACCCGCATGACGCCCTTGAGCATGAACGGGCCGTCCCACTGCGCGCGCAGCCAGGCGACGTCCTCCCAGCTCGGCATGGGCGACTGCATCCACATGCCGTACGCCCCGAAGAACGTCGGCGCGGCCTCGCCCGGGGTGGGGACCATGTTCGGGACGGTGAGGTCGGGGATCTGCCCGGTCCTCGCGAAGTCCCACAGCCAGCGCGGGCGCAGCAGCACCTGCGGCGCGTAGCGGCGGGCGGCCTCGAAGTCGATCTTCGACGGGATGAACGGGCTGCCCCAGTCGCGGCCGTAGGCGAAGGACCAGTCGAGGGTGGCGATCATCCCGACGGCGCCGGCCCGCTTCGCGCGGTCCATGCGGGCGAGCATCTCCTCGCGGGTGCCCACCCAGTACATCTGGAAGAACGTCTGCGGGTTGGCCGCCACGACCTCCTCGACCGGCTTGCTGGCGAACGAGGACAGCCCCATCGCCACCCCGCGGGCGGCCGCGGCGCGGGCGACGGCGACCTCGCCGTCGGGGTGCACCGCCTGCACGCCGGTGGGGCTGATCAGGACCGGCATGGACACGTCCTGGCCCATGACGCGGGTGGCCATCTCGCGCTTGTTGGACAGGCCCGCCGTGTGCGGGGCGAAGCCCAGCTCGTCGAAGGCGCGCAGGTTGTCGTCGACGGTCAGGCCCTTCTCCGACCCGGCCACCAGCGCGCCGTAGACGCCCTTGGGCAGCCGCCGCCTCGCCCGCCGCTGGGCCTCGGCCACCGTCTCGAACCACGCGTTCGCCATGTCGTCTCCTGCTCCGTCGGACCCGTCGGGCCGGGCTGCGCCGGGGATGGCACTGAGTGCCACCCTAGCGCCGGAGGTGTTGCGCAGACCACACCTGGCCGAGACGGCTCGGCCCCGCGACCGGGGGTCGCGGGGCCGGAGGGAGGTGCCGGCGCGTCAGCGGCGGGCGGCCAGCGCGGCGATCTCGTGCGCCGACTCCTGGGTGGGAGCGGCGGCGAGGGCGCGCTGCAGGGCGCGCTCGTCGCGGCGGGTCCGGGCGCTGGCGCGAGCGGCGGTGAGGGCGGAGCGGAGGCGGGTCATGACGGTTCCTTCCGGGCGACGGTCCACGGCGACGGTCGCTCCCGGCCGTCCCCGGCGGGCCCGCCAGGTGCGGTGCCGGTCACAGGAAACCGGCTTCCACCTGCTGGGTCTGCAAATCCAACTGTCCTCCCGCCGCGGCGTCCGCGCCAGCCCCCGGACCGTGATCCGCGCGGCACCCGGCCCGGTGAGACGCCGGCCACACCGGCGGGCTAGCGTCGGGCCCGCCGACCCGCCGCCCGAGACCCCGGAGGCCGTCCTGCCCAGCACCGTCGTCCCCGGTGGCGTCAGCACCCCGCAGCTGTCCGCGCACCTCGCCGTCCCGCCGGTGGGGGAGGGACCCTGGCCCGGCGTGGTCGTCGTCCACGAGGTGTTCGGGCTGACCGACGACGTCCGCGACCACGCCGACCGGCTCGCGGCCGCGGGCTATCTGGCGGTCGCACCCGACCTGTTCAGCGCCGGCGGGGCCCGGCGCTGCCTGCGCGCCACGTTCCGGGCGCTCAGCCGCGGCGAGGGCCCGGCGTTCGGCGACCTCGAGGCCGCCCGCCGCTTCCTCGCCGACCGCGACGACTGCACCGGCCGGGTCGGCGTCCTCGGGTTCTGCCTGGGCGGCGGGTTCGCGCTGGTGGCCGCCACCCGGGGCTTCGACGTCTCCGCGCCCAACTACGGGTTCCTGCCGGAGGACGCCGAGCGGGTGCTGGCCGGCGCCTGCCCGGTCGTGGCCAGCTACGGCCGCCGCGACCCCGCGCTGCGCGGCGCCGCCGGCCGGCTGGACCGGGTGCTCACCGACCTCGGCGTCGAGCACGACGTGCACGAGTACCCCGACGCCGGGCACTCCTTCCTCAACCGGCACCCCGGGGCGATCACCGCGCTGGAGAAGGTGCTCGGCGGCGGCCACCACCGGCCCTCGGCCGAGGACGCGTGGGGGCGGATCCTGCGCTTCCTCGACCGGCACCTGCGGACGGCGGCGTGAGCGGGCCGCTGGCGGGGCTGCGCGTCGTCGAGCTCGGCGGCATCGGGCCCGGCCCGCACGCGGCGATGGTGCTCGCCGACCTCGGCGCCGACGTCGTCCGGGTGGAGCGGCCCTCCGGCGGGCTGCGGGTCGGCGGAGCGGGACGCGACGTCGTGCTGCGCGGGCGCCGCCCGGTCGTCGCCGACGTCAAGACGCCCGAGGGCCGCGAGCTCGTGCTCTCGCTGGTGGCACGCGCCGACGTGCTGCTCGACGTCTTCCGGCCCGGCGTCGCCGAGCGCCTCGGCCTGGGCCCGGAGGAGTGCCGGTCCCGCAACCCCGGGCTGGTGTACGCGCGGATGACCGGCTGGGGCCAGGACGGGCCGTGGGCCGACCGCGCCGGGCACGACGTCAACTACCTCGGCCTCACCGGCACCCTGGCCGCGCTGGGCCGCGACGGGCGGACGCCGCAGGCCCCGCTCAACCTGGTCGCCGACTACGCCGGCGGGTCGATGCTGCTGCTCGTCGGCGTCCTCGCCGCGCTGCACGAGCGGTCGCGGTCGGGCCGCGGCCAGGTGGTCGACGCCGCGATGGTCGACGGCGTCGCGCTGGTGTCGCAGCTGATGTGGTCGATGCGGGGGATGGGCGCGTGGTCCGACCGCCCCGGCACCAACCTGCTCGACGGCGGCGCGCCCTTCTACGACGTCTACCCCTGCGCCGACGGGCGGTTCGTCGCCGTCGGGGCGCTGGAGCCGCAGTTCTACGCCGAGCTGCTCGCCGGCCTCGGGCTCGCCGACGCCGGCCTGCCGCCGCAGTCGGACCGCCAGGGCTGGCCCCGGCTGCGCGAGGCGTTCACCGCGGCCTTCGCCGCGCACCCGCGCGCGCACTGGGAGCGGGTGTTCGAGGGCACCGACGCCTGCGTCACCCCCGTGCTGGACCCCGCCGAGGCGCCCGGGCACCCACACCTGGCCGCGCGCGGCACGTTCACCGAGGTCGAGGGCGTGGTGCAGGCGGCGCCCGCGCCGCGGTTCTCCCGGACCCCGGCCGGTCCGGCCGCACCGGTGTCGCCGGGACCGGCCGACGCCGCCGCCGTCCTGGAGGAGTGGTCGCGTCCCCGCTGAGCGGGGCGCCGAGACGAGGAGGTCCGCCCGTGACCGACAGCGTGCCCGATCCCGTGCTGGTGGAGCGCCGCGGCGCCGTGCAGGTCATCACGATCAACCGGCCGGAGGCCAAGAACGCCCTCGACGCCGCCGTCGCGCAGCGCGTGGCCGCCGCCGTCGACGAGCTCGACGCCGACGGCGAGCTGCGCGCGGGCGTGCTCACCGGCGCCGGCGGCACCTTCTCGGCCGGCATGGACCTCAAGGCCTTCCTGCGCGGGGAGCGGCCGGCGATCGAGGGCCGCGGGCTGTGCGGCATCACCCAGACCCCGCCGCGCAAGCCGCTGGTCGCCGCCGTCGAGGGCTGGGCGCTGGCCGGCGGGTTCGAGCTGGTGCTCGCCTGCGACCTCGTCGTCGCCGGGCGGACGGCGCGCTTCGGCGTGCCCGAGGTCAGCCGCTCGCTGGTGGCCGCGGCCGGCGCCGCGCTGTTCCTGCCGCGGCGGATCCCGCGGGCGGTCGCCATGGAGATGCTGCTGACCGGTCAGCCGGTCGACGCCGAGCGGGCCGCCGCGGTCGGGCTGGTCAACCGGGTCGTCGACGAGGGTGGCGCCCTGGAGGCCGCCGTCGAGCTCGCCGGCGTGATCGCCGCCAACGGCCCGCTCGCCGTCGCCGCGACGAAGGAGATCGCCCGCGGCACCGCCGACTGGACCGCCGAGGAGGGCTGGGCGCGCCAGCAGGAGCTCATCGAGCCGGTGTTCACCTCCGAGGACGCCCGCGAGGGCGCGACCGCGTTCGCCGAGCGCCGCCCGCCGGTCTGGCGGGGTCGCTAGCTCTCCGGCGCCGGGCCGGTCGAGGTCCGCACCACCAGCTCGGTGGGCAGCAGCACCGGCCCCGGCGCCGGCCGGCCGGCGATCCGGTCGAGCAGGGCCCGCGCCGCCGCGCCGCCCTTCTCCCGGGTCGGCTGCCGCACGGTGGTCAGCCCGAGGCCGGCCGCGGGGGCGGCGTCGTCGAACCCGGCGACCGACAGGTCCCGCGGCACCCGCAGGCCCAGGCGGGCGGCGACCGCGAGCACCCCCTCGGCGATCCGGTCGCTCAGGCACAGCAGCGCCGTCGGCCGGGGGTCGGCGGCGAGGACGGCGGCCGCGCCGGCCTCGCCCACCGCCGGCGTGCTGTCCTCGCCGTGGAACACCGGCACCGCCGACCACGCCAGGCCGGCGCCCTCGACGGCCTCGCGGTAGCCGGCGAGCCGGTCGCGCGTGACGGCGTAGGTGGCCGCCGCCTGCACCGCCTCGTCGGCCGGCCCGCGGCGGATGGGCTCCCGGTGCATCCCGAAGGAGACGACGGCCAGCCTGCGGTGCCCGAGGTCGAGCAGGTGCCGGGCCAGCGCGGCCGCGGCGGCCCGGTCGTCGACGCCCACCCACGGCGTCCCCGGCGCGCCGAGCGCGGCCAGCCGCGCCGGCCGGGGCTGGTCGACGACGGCCAGCGGCAGCCCGCGGGCGACGGCCGCGGCCAGCAGCGGGTCGTCGTCGCCGAGGGAGCAGACCACCAGCCCGTCGACGACAGCGGAGTGCACCGCGGCCAGGCGCCGGCGCGCGTCGGTCGACCCGGGGACCAGCAGCAGCCCGGCGCCCTCGGGCTCGGCCACCGTGGAGGCCCCCGCCAGCAGCGCGACGGCGACCGGGTCGTCGAAGGCGTAGGACAGCCCGTTGTCGTAGGCGACGCCGATCGCGCCGACCCGGCCCCGGCGCAGCCCCGCGGCCAGCGGGTTGGGACCCGGGTAGCCCAGCCGCGCGGCGGTGGCCAGCACCTGCTCGCGCAGCGCGGGGGAGAGCTGGTCGGGGCGGGAGAACGCGTTGGACACCGTCTTGGCCGAGACGCCCAGCTGCGCCGCGACGTCGCGCAGCGTCCGGGGGCGGTCGGCGGGCACGGGCCCATGATCCGTGCTTCATCGATGAAGAAGCCGGGTACCCGCCCCGGACGTGACCCCCGAGGTCGACGCCCCCCGGACCGCCCGCGGCGTGGTGCCGGTGCTGTGCGCGGTCCAGTTCGTCGACGTCCTCGGCACGACGCTGGTGATCGCGGCGCTGCCCACGGTGCTGGCCGACCTCGGCGCACCGGCGTCCGCGGCGACCCCGGTGGTCACCGTCTACGCCGTCCTCTTCGGTGCCCTGCTGGTGCTCGGCGCCCGGCTCGGCGACCGGTACGGGCACGTCCGGGTCCTGCAGGCCGGGCTCGCGGTCTTCGGGATCGCGT
Source organism: Geodermatophilus sp. SYSU D00814 (assembly GCF_054050055.1). Classification (NCBI taxonomy): domain Bacteria; kingdom Bacillati; phylum Actinomycetota; class Actinomycetes; order Geodermatophilales; family Geodermatophilaceae; genus Geodermatophilus; species Geodermatophilus sp. SYSU D00814. The sequence continues at coordinate 8,190 of NZ_JBJGYP010000027.1, read as the reverse complement.
CCCTGGGCGCGGCGACCGCGCCGTCGGTGGGCGTGCTGGTGGCCGCCCGCGGCGCGCTGGGGGTGGCCGCCGCGCTGTCGGTGCCGCCCGCGCTGCGGCTGCTCACCGCCGCGACCGCGGACGGGGCGACGCGCCGCCGGGCGCTGGCCGCCTGGAGCGCGACCGGCGCGGCGGCGGGGGCGTCGGGCCTGGTCCTCGGCGGCGTGCTCACCGAGCTGGCCGGCTGGCGGGTGCTGTTCTGGCTGACCGTGCCGCTGTCGGTCCTGCTGCTCGCCGCGGTGCGCCGGACCGCGCCGCCCGTCCCGCGCCGCGCCGCGGGCGCCCTGGACCTGGCCGGCGCCGGCGTGCTCACCGTCGCGGTGGCCGCCGTCGTCACCGGGGCCTCGCTGGTCGAGGACCCCGGGCGCCGCCTCCCCGGGGCGCTGCTGGTCACCGGCGGGCTGGCGGCCGCCGCGGTGCTCCCGGCGGTGGAGCGCCGCGCCGCCGACCCGCTGCTGCCCCGGGCCGCCGTGCGCCACCCCGGGCTGCGCGCCGGCGTGCTCGCCTCGGCCGCCAACACCGCCGGGACGAGCTCGGCGGTCACCCTCGCCACGCTGCACCTGCAGGAGGCCGAGGGGTTCGGGGCGGCGGCCGCGGGCCTGGCGCTGGTGCCCTTCAGCCTGTGCGTGGTGGCCGGCGCCGCCGGAGCCGCCCGGGTGCTCGGCCGGGTCCCGGCGCGCACGGCCGCCGCGGCGGGCCTGGCGGTCGTCGCCGCCGGTGACCTCGTCCTGCTCGCCGCGGCCGCGGGCCCGCAGGCCGTCCCGGCCGGGGTCGCCGTCTCCGGGCTCGGCATCGGGCTGTCGTCGGTGGCGGCCACCGCGCTCGGCACCGACGTCGTCCCCGAGCTGCAGGGGACGGCCGCCGGCGTGCTCAACACCGCCGCCCAGCTGGGCACGGCGCTGGGCGTGGCGGTCGTGCTGCTCGTCGCCGGGGCGAGCGCGGGGACGTCCCTGCCGCTGGCCGGGACGCCTCTGGGCTGGGTCACCGCCGCGGCGCTCGCGGCCGTGCCGGCGGGACTCCTGCTGCGGTCCCGCGGCACCCCCGCGAGCGGGGGTTAGTGTGCCGGTGACCACACCTGTCGAGGGGAGCAACGATGCGTGACGCGGTGATCGTGGAGGCGGTGCGCACGCCGGTGGGCAAGCGCAACGGCGGGCTGTCGGGGGTGCACCCGGTCGACCTGTCGGCGCACGTGCTGACCTCGCTGGCCGAGCGGGCCGGCGTCGACCCGGCGCAGATCGAGGACGTCATCTGGGGCTGCGTGTCCCAGGTCGGGGAGCAGACCTTCGACATCGCCCGCACGGCGGCGCTGGCGGCCGGGTGGCCGGAGACGGTCACCGGCGTGACCGTCGACCGGCAGTGCGGGTCCTCGCAGCAGTCGGTGCACTTCGCCGCCGCCGGGCTGGTGGCCGGGCACTACGACGTCGTCGTCGCCGGGGGCGTGGAGTCGATGTCGCGGGTGCCCATGGGCAGCGCGCGGCAGGACGCCAACCCCTTCGGCACCCGGTTCCTCGAGCGCTACGCCGGCGCGAAGATCAACCAGGGGCTGGGCGCGGAGACGATCGCGCAGCGCTGGGGCCTCTCCCGGCAGCAGTGCGACGAGTTCTCCGTCGCCAGCCACGAGAAGGCCGCGGCCGCCCGCGCCGAGGGCCGCTTCGACGCCCAGATCGCGCCGGTGACCACCCCCGACGGCACGGTGGTGAGCCAGGACGAGGGCATCCGCGAGTCCACGGTGGAGAAGCTCGGCACGCTCAAGACCGCTTTCCGCGAGGACGGCGTCATCACCGCCGGCAACTCCTCGCAGATCTCCGACGGCGCCGCCGCGCTGCTGATGACCACCAGCGAGAAGGCCGCCGAACTGGGGCTGCGCCCGGTCGCCCGGGTGCACACCGCGGTGCTGGCCGGCGCCGACCCGGTGGTCATGCTCACCGCGCCGATCCCGGCCACGCAGAAGGCGCTGGCGAGGTCGGGGCTGTCGGTCGACGAGATCGGCGCCTTCGAGGTCAACGAGGCCTTCGCGCCGGTGCCGCTCGCGTGGCTGGCCGACATCGGCGCCGACGCCAAGGCGCTCAACCCCAACGGCGGCGCCATCGCCCTGGGCCACCCCCTCGGCGGCTCGGGCGCGCGGATCATGACCACGCTCGTGCACCACATGCGCGACAACGGCATCCGCTACGGCCTGCAGACGATGTGCGAGGGCGGCGGCCAGGCCAACGCCACCATCCTCGAGCTCCTCTAGTCGCGTCCTGAGCTCGCCTCCTCGCCGCGCTCGGGGCGGCCCCGTGCGGGGGCCCGCCCCGAGCGTGCGAGGGGTGGGGGGCACGGGGGTCCTCCGACCGGGGCCGCCCTGCGGGGCGGTCCCGGCGCCCGGTTACGGTCGGCGGTCGTGACGGCGACCGCCGACGGGCCCACGCTGCTCGACGTCCTGACGCTCGAGGAGATCGACCGGGACCTCTACCGCAGCACGCTGGTGTTCACCGACCCGCTGCCGCTCTACGGCGGCCAGGTCGCCGCCCAGGCGCTGCTCGCCGCCGGTCGCACGGTGGCGCCCGAGCGGCTGCCGCACTCGCTGCACGGCTACTTCCTGCGCAGCGGCGACGCCGCCCGCCCGACGGTGTTCCGCGTCGACCGCGACCGCGACGGCGGCTCGTTCTCCGCGCGCCGCGTCGTCGCGGTGCAGGGCGGCGAGGTCGTGCTGTCGATGTCGGCGTCCTTCCAGGCGCCCACCGCCGGCCCCGACCTGCAGGTGGCGGCGGCGCCGGCCGCCGAGCCGCCGCAGGACAGCGTGCCGTTCACCCTGCCGCGGCTGTTCACCATGGAGAGCCGCCGCCCGGCCCAGCCCCACCCCGGTGCCTCCTCGCCCACCCGGTTCTGGGCGCGGGCCACGGTGCCGCTGCCCGGCGACCCGCTGCTGCAGGCGTGCGCGCTGACCTACCTCTCCGACATCGGCACCGGGCTGGCCGCGCTGCCCGAGGACGAGGCGGCGCCGGGGCCCACGCTCGACCACGCCGTGTGGTTCCACCGCGCGGCCCGGCTCGACGAGTGGGTGCTGGTCGACCTCGTCCCGCACACCGTCTCCGGCGGGCGCGGCTGGTACACCGGCTCGGTGACCACCGGCGACGGCGTCCTGGCCGCCAGCCTCGCCCAGGAGACGCTGTTCCGGCCCGGGCGCAACCCCTTCCGCCCCGGCCGCTGACCGCCCCCGGGGAGCCCGGCGGTGGCAGCGCCGGGCTGATCGGAGAGGATGGGGAGGCTGACTGGGGGAAGGACGACCACGTGGCCAAGCACCGGGCACCCGACGGCGGTCCCACCGACTTCGACGCGGCGACGGCCGCGCTGTCCGACGTCTCGGGTGACTACACGATCGACGTCGCGCACACCCGCATCGGCATCCGGGCGCGGCACGCCATGGTGACGACGGTCCGCGGCGCGTTCACCGACTTCGAGGGCGAGGCGCACCTCGACGTCGCCAAGCCCGGCGCGAGCACGGTCGGCATCCGCATCCGGACGGCCAGCATCGACACCGGCCAGGCCGACCGCGACGCCCACCTGCGCTCGCCGGACTTCCTCGACGTGGAGCGGTGGCCGGAGCTCGTCTTCGCCTCCACCGACGTCGAGCAGGTCGACGACGGCGTCTACGAGGTCACCGGCGACCTCACCATCCGCGACGTCACCCGGCCGGTGACCGTGGAGTTCACGCTCACCGGCTCGGCGCGCGACCCGTTCGGCAACACCCGCGTGGGCTTCGAGGGCGCGCTGGCGATCAAGCGCAGCGACTGGGGCCTGACCTGGAACACCCCGCTGGACACCGGCGGCGTGCTGGTCAGCGACCGCATCCAGGTCGAGTTCGACGTCTCGGTGATCCGCGCCGACCAGTAGCTAGCGGACGACGTCGTAGCGGACGCAGGTGAACTCGCCGTTCTGCGCCACCTCGCGGGTCACCAGCTCCACCCGCGCCGGCAGCAGCGGCGCACCCCCGCCCAGCGTCACCGGCGCGATGGCGACGACCACCTCGTCGAGCAGCCCGACGCCCGCCAGCTGTGCGGCCACCGGCCCGCCGCCGACCACCCACAGGTCGAGGTCCCCGGCCGCCGCGGCCATGTCCGCGTGCAGCGCGCGCAGCTCCTCCGGCGTGCCCGGCGCGGCGAACCGGATGTCGGCGCCCGGGAACGGCTCGAGCCGGCGGTGGGTGAGCACCCAGGCCGGCTGGGCGTAGGACCAGGGGTCGGGCCCGCCGTTCTCGCGGATCCACTCGTAGCTGGTGGCGCCCATGACCATCGCGCCGAGTGACTTCTCGAACGTCGAGAAGCCCATCGGCCCCTCCTGGTCGACCTGGCGCGACAGCAGCCAGGACAGCGAGTTCTCGGCGTCGGCGATGAAGCCGTCCAGCGAGGTGGCGGTGTAGTAGACGGTGCGGGTCATCGGTCCCTCCGGGAGAGCCACTCGATGGGGTCGCCGGCGTCGACCTCGACGCCGGCCGCGCGCAGCCAGTGCCGCGCCAGGAGGCGGCGGTGCGCGGAGAAGGTGAGGACGTGCGCGACGACGCTGCCGAGGACGAAGCTCTCCGGCGGCTCGCACAGCGCGTCGACCAGCCGGTCGTTCCACGCGCCGCGCCGGGACACCTCCCGCACGGCCGCCAGCCACCGCGGTGCGACGGCGTCGTGCCGGTCCAGCAGCGCGGCCGGGTCGTCGGCGCCGCGCGCGGGGGTGTCGCCGCCCTCGATGGAGGCCACCCAGACCTCGAGGGTCCACACCAGCTCGTCGAGGACGGCGGCCAGCGTCTCCTCCGTGCCGCTCCACGCGAGCACCGACAGGCCGGGGGCGCGCACCCGCCGGTACTCCTCGTCGGGCAGGCCCTTGGCGAGCTCGAGCAGCGCCCGGGTGTCCTCGACGCCGTGGTGCACCAGCAGCGCGGTGACCGCGTCGCCGCCGCGGCGCACCGGCTCGTCGGACACCCACAGCGACGACGGCGGGTGGAAGTGCAGGCCGTTGGGCGCGGGCAGCCAGTGCTCGTCGCGCGCCCGCACGCCGCCGTCGCCGGTGGTCAGGCTGCCCGGCGTGCGGCCGTAGGCCCGCGCGAAGGCCCGGCTGAACCCCTCGACCGACTCGTAGCCGGCCGCGAGGGCCACCTCGGTGACGCTGGCGCCCTGCCGCAGCTGCCAGGCCGCGCGCTCCAGCACCACCCGGCGGCGCAGCGCCACCGGTGACTCGCCGGCGCCGACCGACACCTGCCGGCTGAAGTGGAACGGGGAGGCGTAGGCGTCGCCGGCCATGTCGGTGAGCGTGCGGTTGTCCTCGTCGAGGACGGCGTCGAGGAGCTCGCGCAGCCGGTCGCGTCCGGGTGGGGTCACGGGGACCAGTCTGGCGAGCGCCGCGCCCGCGGCGCCCGACCGTTCTTGCGCTGTCCCGGCCGGTGCGACGCGCGGGCGGCGGGTGTCGGTCGCGCACGACCGGGTAGGGCCCCCCGTCGTGCCACCCCGCTCCCCGGCCGAGACCGCGCCCCGCTCCGCCGCCGGCCCGGACGAGGGGTACCGGCCCGACCCCCGGCGCTGGCAGGCGCTGTCGGTCACCCTCGTCGTCGGGTTCATGTCGCTGCTCGACGTCAGCATCGTGTCGGTGGCGCTGCCCTCGCTGCAGGACGACCTCGGCGCCACGCCGGCCACGGTGCAGTGGGTGGTGTCGGGCTACGCGCTGACCTTCGGGCTGGCGCTGGTCCCCGCCGGGCGGCTGGGCGACGCCCTCGGCCGGCGGCGGCTGTTCCTCGCCGGCCTCGCCGGGTTCGTGCTGGCCAGCGCGGCCGCCGGCGCGGCGCCGTCGATCGGCTGGCTCGTCGCCGCGCGGCTGGTGCAGGGGCTGGCCGCCGGGTGCCTCGCGCCGCAGAACTCCGCGTTCATCCAGCAGCTGTTCCGCGGGGCCGAGCGCGGCCGGGCCTTCGGCCTGTTCGGTGCCACGGTCGGCATCTCCACCGCCGTCGGGCCGGTCGCCGGCGGGGCGATCCTCGGCCTGGCGTCGGGCCCCGACGGCTGGCGCTGGCTGTTCTACGTCAACGTGCCGATCGGCGTCGTCGCCTTCCTGCTGGCCCTGCGGCTGCTGCCGCGCGGCGGGTCGGGCGGGCGCGGGCGGATCGACGTCCTCGGGGTGCTGCTGCTCGGCGCCGGGGCGCTGGCCGTCCTCTTCCCGCTGGTGCAGGCCGAGGCCGGCGGGCTGTCACGGCTGTGGTGGCTGTTCGTCGTCGGCGCGGCGCTGCTGGCCGGCTTCGTGGCCTGGGAGCGGCGGGTGGTGGCCCGCGACGGCCAGCCGGTGTTCGACCCCCGCCTGGTCACGCAGACCCGCGGGTACGGCATCGGCGCGGCGCTGGGCACCGTCTACTTCGTCGGCTTCAGCGGCATCTGGCTGGTGCTCGCGCTGTTCTTCCAGACCGGCCTGGGCTACACGCCGCTGCAGTCGGGACTGGCGGTGACGCCCTTCGCGCTGGGGTCGGCGTCCTCGGCGGTGGTGGCCGGGCGGCTGGTCGAGCGGTACGGGCGGAAGCTGACCGTGCTCGGGCTCGGAACGGTGATCGCCGGCCTGGCGGCGGCCGCGTGCGTGCTGCTGCTCGTCCCGCCGTCGGCGGCGGGGTGGGCCATCGCGCCGGCGCTGCTGCTGGGCGGCATCGGCGGCGGCCTGGTGATCTCGCCCAACATCACGATGACCCTGCGCGACGTGCCGGTGGCCATGGCCGGCTCGGCCGGCGGCGGCCTGCAGACCGCCCAGCGCTTCGGCGCGGCGGTCGGCACCGCGGCGCTGCCCGGCCTGTTCTACCTCGTGCTCGGCGCCACCGGCGACGACTACCCCCTCGCCGCGGCGGCGGGGCTGGGGGTGTCGGTGCTGGGCGCCGCGGCCGCGCTGGTGCTCGGCGTGGTCGACCTGCGGCGCAACCGGGCCGCCGACCGCGACGGCGTCGACCGCGCGGCCGACGACGGCGGTCCGGTGCCCGACGAGCGGCACGGGCCCGACGGCGTGCACAGCCACGGGCACGCCGCGCACGGCTGAGCGCCGGCCGGGCGACGCGGCAGGGGGACGCGAGCGCCGGCCGGCGGTCGCGGCCGGGCGGACCGGCCCCGACACTGGTCGCAGCCGGCGCCGCCACCCGGGGGGCCGGGGCCGGTCAGGTCCTGCCGCTCGAGATCCCGGGCGGCAGGACCGCCCGCCCGGCGGGTCAGGCCGGCGGGAACTCGCCGGTGTCGACCAGGTGTGCCGCGAGGTCGCGGACCTTGGTGTTCGTCTCGTTGGAGACGCGGACCAGCGCCTCGAACGCCTGGGTCACGGTGAGCCGGTAGCGCTCCACCAGGACGCCCTTCGCCTGGTCGATGACCGCGCGGGACTCCAGCGCTGCGTGCAGGTTCTGCGCCTGCTGCACGCTGCGGCCGTAGAGGTGGCTGTTGGCCACGGCGACGGTGGCGTGGCGCGCGAACCGCTCGGCGCGGTCGCGGGGCACGCCGCCGGCGGTCAGTGGCGGCTGCAGGTAGAGGTTGAGCCCCCCGGCCACGGACCGGGAGGGGAAGGGCGTCGACACCAGGCTCCGGACGCCGCCCGCGGCGGCGGCCGCGGTCAGCGCGGGCCAGCGCTGCTCGCGCTCGGTGTCGGCGACCACCGCCACCTCGCCGGTCGTGGCGGCCGTCAGGCAGGGCCCCTCCCCGGCGGTGTACTGGACCTCGTCGAGCGAGGCCGCGACCTGGGCGCTGGCCCCGACCGTGCTGCCGCGGTCGGGACCCACGACGGTCACCGACAGCGCCGGCCGGGCGCCCAGCACGTCGGCGGCCAGGGCGGCGACCTGTTCGAGCAGCAGCGGCAGGGGCCGGTCGGCGGGGACCAGGCCGAGGTCGAGGAGGGCAGCGCAGAAGAGGTCGTCGTCGGGGCGGGTCACGTGTCGTACTCCGGGGGCCGGGGTGGCCGGCGGTGGGTGCCGGCTGCAGGTCGGGGGACCCGGTGGTTCCAGGACCCCGTACGGGTGGGGCGAGGCCCCCTCCTGCACGCCGGCTGTGTGACGCGCGCCGAGGAGACTACCCGGGGCGTGGGGGGGGGGGGGGGGGGGGGGGGGGGGGGGGGGCGGGGGGCGGGGGGCGCGGGGGGGGGGGGGGTGCGGGGCCGGCGCGGGCCGGCGCGGCCGCGCGG
>NZ_JBJGYP010000026.1:0-60585 GCF_054050055.1 Geodermatophilus sp. SYSU D00814 | reverse complement strand
GGCCGCGGCGCGGGCATCGGCCGTGAGCCGGTCGGGGGGGGGGCCGGGGGGGGGCCCCCCCCCCCCCCCCCCCGCCCCCCCCCCCCCCCCCCCCCCCCCCCCCCCCCGCCCCCCCCGCCCCGCCCCCCCCCCCCCCCCCCCCCCCCCCCGCCCGCCCCCCCCGGCGCACACCCTCAGCTCGCGGCGCGGGCGATGGCGGCGGCGGTCTCCAGCACCGCGCCGACCACCTCCGGGCTGGGCCGGCGGCCCAGCCGCTCGACCGGGCCGGAGATCGACACCGCACCCAGGACGCCGCCGGCCGGGTCGCGCACCGGTGCCGACAGCGAGGCCACCCCGGCCTCGCGCTCGGCCACGCTGTGCGCCCACCCGCGCCGGCGCACGTCGAGCAGCGTGCGGGCGGTGAAGCTGGCGCCCGGCAGCAGCGGGGTGACCTCCTCGGCGGGCGCGAACGCCAGCAGCGCGTGCGCCGCCGACCCCGCCGTCATGGGCAGCCGCGCCCCGACCGGGACGGTGTCGCGCAGGCCGTGCGCCCGCTCGGCCACCGCCACGCACACCCGCGAGCCGCCCTCGCGCACGTAGAACTGCGCGCTCTCGCCGCTGGCGTCGCGCAGCGCCACCAGGTGCCGGCCGGCCACCTGGGCGAGGTCGACGCTGCCGTGGCTGAACTCGACCAGCGCCGGCCCGGGCGCCCAGGCGCCGCCCGGCGTGCGCCGCAGCAGCCGGTGGCCCTCCAGCGCGACCGCCAGGCGGTGCGCGGTCGCGCGCGGCAGCCCGGTGCGCCCGACCAGGTCGGCGAGCGACGCCGGCTCCTGCGCGACGGCGCGGAGGATCGACACGGCTTTGTCGAGCACGGCCACCGGGTTAGGCTGTCCCACACCGCGATACTCCCATCCCACGACGTGAGATGGCCACCGAGGGACCACCCACCTGGAGGGACCCGTGCCGAAGACCCTGGCCGAGAAGGTCTACGACGCGCACGTCGTGCGCAGCGCCGAGGGCGAGCCCGACCTGCTCTACATCGACCTTCACCTCGTGCACGAGGTGACCAGCCCCCAGGCCTTCGACGGCCTGCGGGCGGCCGGCCGCCCGGTCCGCCGTCCCGACCTCACCATGGCGACGGAGGACCACAACGTCCCCACCCTCGACGTGCTGGCGCCGATCGCCGACCCGGTGAGCCGCGCGCAGGTCGAGGCGCTGCGGGCCAACGCCGCCGAGTTCGGCATCCGGCTGGCCCCGATGGGCGACCGCGACCAGGGCATCGTGCACGTCATCGGCCCCCAGCTCGGCCTCACCCAGCCCGGCATGACGATCGTCTGCGGCGACAGCCACACCTCCACCCACGGCGCGTTCGGGGCGCTGGCCTTCGGCATCGGCACCAGCGAGGTCGAGCACGTGCTGGCCACCCAGACGCTGCCGCAGAAGCGGCCCCGGCAGATGGCGGTCACCGTCGAGGGCGAGCTGCCCGAGGGCGTCTCGGCGAAGGACGTCATCCTCGCCGTCATCGCGCAGATCGGTACCAACGGCGCCGCCGGTCACGTCATCGAGTACCGCGGCAGCGCCATCCGGGCGCTGTCGATGGAGGCGCGGATGACGATCTGCAACATGTCGATCGAGGCCGGCGCCCGCGCCGGGATGATCGCCCCCGACGAGACCACGTTCGCCTACCTTCAGGGGCGCCCGCACGCCCCGCAGGGCGCCGACTGGGACGCCGCCGTCGAGCACTGGCGCTCGCTGCACACCGACGACGGCGCCGTCTTCGACACCGAGGTCGTGCTCCACGCCGCCGACCTCGCGCCGTTCGTCACCTGGGGCACCAACCCCGGTCAGGGCCTGCCGATCACCGGCCGGGTGCCCGACCCGGCCGAGTTCGCCGACGAGCACGAGCGCCGCGCCGCCGAGCAGGCGCTGGCCTACATGGGCCTGACCCCTGGCACCCCGCTGCGCGAGATCGAGGTGGACACCGTCTTCCTCGGCTCGTGCACCAACGGCCGCATCGAGGACCTGCGCACCGCCGCGGAGCTGCTGCGCGGCCGGCACATCGACGCCCACACCCGCATGCTCGTCGTCCCCGGGTCCGTCGGCGTCAAGCTGCAGGCCGAGGCGGAGGGCCTGGACCGGGTGTTCACCGAGGCCGGCGCCGAGTGGCGGGGAGCCGGGTGCTCGATGTGCCTGGGCATGAACCCCGACCAGCTGGCGCCGGGAGAGCGGTCGGCCTCGACCAGCAACCGCAACTTCCAGGGCCGGCAGGGCAAGGGCGGGCGCACCCACCTGGTGTCCCCGTCGGTCGCGGCCGCCACCGCGCTCACCGGCCGGCTCACCGCCCCCGCCGACCTGGCCGACGTCCCCGCGACCGCTGGAGTCTGAGATGCAGCCCTTCACCACGCACACCGGCACCGCGGCGCCGCTGCGGCGCAGCGCCGTCGACACCGACCAGATCATCCCGGCCGAGTACCTCAAGCGGATCACCCGCACCGGCTTCGAGGACGGCCTGTTCGTCGGCTGGCGCACCAACGAGCCGGACTTCGTGCTGAACCGGCCCGAGCACGCCGGCGCCTCGGTGCTGGTCGCCGGTCCCGACTTCGGCACCGGCTCGTCGCGGGAGCACGCCTGCTGGGCGCTGCTCGACGGCGGCTTCCGCGTCGTCATCAGCTCGCGGTTCGCCGACATCTTCCGCAACAACTCGACCAAGTCCGGGCTGCTCACCGTCGTCCTGCCGCAGGCCGACGTCGAGGCGCTGTGGGCGGCGGTCGAGGCCGACCCCGCGACGCCGGTGACGGTCGACCTGCAGGCGCGGACGGTGACCCACGGCGACACGACGGTGCCGTTCGAGATCGACGACTACACCCGCTGGCGGCTGCTGGAGGGCCTCGACGACGTCGGCCTCACCGAGCGGCACCTCGCCGACATCGAGGCCCACGAGGCCCGCCGCCCGGCCTGGCTGCCGACGGCGCTGCCCGCCCTGCCCGCCTGAGCGGCTATCGAGGCGCGTCGGGGTCGGGACCCAGGTCGCGGTAGTAGTCGGCCGACAGCTGCCCGGGGCGGCCGCCGAGGACCCACACGCTGCCCTTGGCCGCCGGCGGGGGCACGGGGGTGCCCCCGAAGCGCACTCCGAGCCCGGCGAGCGCGGCCGGGATCGCCCCGCCCTGGCTGCACACCACCCGCACGCCGGGGGTGGCCGGGGGGTCCAGCAGCCGCTCGAGCGCGGCGAGCCCGGCCTGCGGGTCGGCGGAGTACTCCTCCTCGCCGACCTCGGGCAGCGGGCGGACCTCCAGTCCCAGCCGCTGCGCCAGCGGCTCGAGCGTCTGCCGGCAGCGCGCCCGCTCGGCGCTGAACAGCTCCAGCGGGCCGAACACCGGCAGCACCGCGGCCAGCTGCTCGGCCTGCCGCCGGCCCTGGGCGTCGAGGGGGCGCTCCTCGTCGGGGCCGTCCCACTCGCGCCGGCTGCCGGCCTTGGCGTGCCGCACCAGCAGCAGCGACGGCGCCCGCGGGACGTCGTCGCGGTCGAGGTCGGTGAGCACCGCGCGGTCGTGCGGGTGGGTGACCAGCGCCGCGGCGTCGGCCACCGGCAGCCAGCGCAGCTCGTCGACCTCGTCGTTGGGCTCGAACGACCCCGCGTCCACCGCCCGCATGAGCCAGTAGTCGACGTGCTTGGGGCCGGCGGCGACCTCGTAGTGGGTGCGCACGCTGCGCCGGCCGGCCACCACCTGCACGCCGGTCTCCTCGCACACCTCCCGGACCGCCGCGGCCAACGCGTTCTCCCCGGCGTCGAGCTTGCCCTTGGGCAGCGACCAGTCGTCGTAGCGGGGGCGGTGGACGACGACGGTCTCGATGCCGCCGCCGTCGGCCGGGCGCCACACCACCCCGCCGGCCGCCGCGACGACGGCCCGCGTGCGCTCAGCCGGCATGCTCGGTCACCGCGCGCACGAGACGGGCCTGGTAGTCCACCTCGCCGGTGCGGACCCACGCGCCGTCGGGGCCGAGCTCCCAGCACCGCACGCCCGGGGCCATCGAGGCGTCGAACACCTGCTGCAGCTCGCGCCGCGCGGTGTCGTCGCAGACCCGCAGCAGCACCTCCACCCGCCGGTCGAGGTTGCGGTGCATGAGGTCGGCGCTGCCGATCCACCACTCCGGCTCGCCGCCGTTGGTGAACGACATGACCCGTGAGTGCTCCAGGAAGCGGCCCACCACGGAGCGCACCCGCACGTTCTCCGACAGCCCGGGTACCCCCGGGCGCAGCGCGCAGATGCCGCGGATGAACAGCTCCACCGGCACCCCGGACCGCGACGCCTCGTAGAGCGCGTCGATGACCTCCTCGTCGACCAGCGAGTTGACCTTGATCCGGATGCCGGCGGGGCGGCCCTGGGCGGCGTGCCGCGCCTCGCGGCGGATCTTCTCGACCAGGCCGGTGCGGATGCCGTGCGGCGCCACCATCAGCTGCCGGTAGCTCGTCTGCCGGGAGTAGCCGGTCAGCACGTTGAACAGGTCGGTGAGGTCGGCGCCCACCCGCGGGTCGGCGGTGAGGATGCCGAGGTCCTCGTACAGTCGCGCCGTCTTCGGGTTGTAGTTGCCCGTGCCGATGTGGCAGTAGCGGCGGATCACGCCGCTCTCCCGGCGCACCACCAGCGCCGTCTTGCAGTGGGTCTTCAGCCCCACCAGCCCGTAGACGACGTGGCAGCCGGCCCGCTCCAGCGACCGGGCCCAGGTGATGTTGGCCTCCTCGTCGAAGCGTGCCTTGATCTCCACCAGGACGACGACCTGCTTGCCCGCCTCGGCGGCCTCGATCAGCGCGGTGACGATGGGCGAGTCACCCGACGTGCGGTACAGCGTCTGCTTGATCGCCAGCACGTGCGGGTCGGCGGCGGCCTGCTCGATGAACCGCTGCACGCTCGTGGCGAACGAGTGGTAGGGGTGGTGGACGAGCACGTCGCCCTCGCGCAGGGTGGCGAACACGCTCATGGGCGTCTCGCCCTCCGACAGCCGCGGGTGGGTGGCCGGCACGAAGGGCTCGTCCTTGAGCTCGGGGCGGTCCAGGCCGTAGAGCGCCCACAGCGCCGAGAGGTCCAGCAGCCCCGGGACGGTGACGACGTCCTGCGGGTCGACCTCCAGCTCGGAGACGAGGACGGCGAGGATCTGCGGGTCCATCGTCTCGGTCACCTCCAGCCGCACCGCCGGGCCGAAGCGGCGGCGGGCCAGCTCCCGCTCGAGGGCCTGCAGCAGGTCCTCGTCGCGGTCCTCCTCGACCTCGACGTCGGCGTTGCGGGTGACCCGGAACAGGTGGTGGTCGACCACGTCGAGCCCGGGGAACAGCGCCGGCAGGTGCGCGGCGATGAGCTCCTCCAGCGGCAGGAACGTCGCCGAGTCCGGCGGGCCGACGGCCACGAAGCGCGGCACGTTGTTGGGCACCTTGAGCCGGGCGAAGCGCGGGGCGCCGGTCTCGGGGTCGCGCACCTGGACGGCGAGGTTGAGCGAGAGCCCGCTGATGTAGGGGAACGGGTGCGCCGGGTCGACCGCGAGCGGGGTGAGCACGGGGAAGACCTGGTCGCGGAAGTACTCGCGCAGCCGCCGGGTCTCGGGCTCGGCGAGGTCGGACCAGGGCACGATCCGGATGCCCTCGGCCTCCAGCCGCGGGGCGACGTCCTGCTCGAAGGCGAGCGTGTGACGGTGCACCAGCTCCTGGGTGCGGGCGGTGACCCGCGCCAGCTGCTCGCGGATGGTCAGCCCGTCGGGGGAGCGCACCGTCAGGCCCGTGCTCTGCCGGCGCTTCAGACCCGCGATGCGCACCATGTAGAACTCGTCGAGGTTGCTCGCGAAGATCGCCAGGAACTTGACCCGCTCGAGCAGCGGCAGGGAGGCGTCCTCGGCGAGCTCGAGCACGCGGCTGTTGAAGTCCAGCCACGACAGCTCGCGGTTGAGGAAGCGGTCGGCCGGCAGCGCCGCGCCCTCCTGCGGCGCGGCGGTGCTCTCGGGCCCGGCGAGCGGGGAGGTCGTCTCGGCTACCACGCCGTCATCGTGCCCCACCCGGGGAAACGGCGACGGGCGGACGCTGCCCCGGCCGGCGGCCTCAGGCCGCGGGCCGGGGCAGCCGGGGGAGCAGGGCCGCCGTCGCCGGTCCCAGGCCGAGCCCGGCGGCCTCCCGCAGGTCGGCCGGGGTGTCGACGTCGCGGCGCAGGCCCGGCCAGTCCCCGGCCAGCGCGAGCGCCCCGGAGGCGGCGTGCGCGGCGGCCGAGCCGTGGCCGAACCGCGGGTCCAGCGGCACGCCGACCGCGGTCAGCAGGGTGGTGCCGGTGGTGGCGGCGTCGGCCACGAAACCGCGCGGGACGGCGCCGGCCGCCTCCAGCGCGGCGGCCAGCTCGCCCGGCCGCAGCGCCGGGAGGTCCGACGACAGCGCCGCGACGGCGACCGACCCGCTGGCCCGGGCGCCGTGCGCCAGCGCCGGGTTGAGCCCGCCGTCGGGCTCGTCGGGTACGGTGCGGGCCCCCAGCGCCCGCACGACCGCGGCGGCGCGCTCGTCGTCGGTGACCACGACGACGTCGGCCACCGCCGGGCAGGCGAGCCCGGCCGCGACCGTGTCGGCGAGCAGGGCCAGCACCAGCTCGGCGTGCAGGCCGTGCCCACCGCCGTGCCCGCCGCCGGTCAGCGGCGCCAGGCGGGTCTTGGCCGCGCCGAGCCGCTTCGCCGGGACGACCAGGGACCACCGCACGGTCCCATGTGAGCACACCGGCGACGACGCGCGTGCGGTCCGGCACCCCCGGTGCGCACAGCGGCCGCGGGGAGGGTCGATCATGTGCCGGTCGCCACCAGAGCGGAGGGATGCCGGTGACCGAGGACCCGACCCCGGGGACCCCCGCGGTCCCGGGGCAGGCAGCGCCGCGGGTGCTGCACGAGCGCGGGCGGCTGCCCTGGTCGCTGCGGCTGGCCGTGGTCGTGGTCTACCCGGTGGCCTCCCTGCTGTTCCGGCTGCGCTACCGGCACGGCGAGCGCATCCCGCGCACCGGCCCGGTGCTGCTGGTGGCCAACCACGTCTCGGTGCTCGACCCGCTCGCCTGCGCCCGGCTGGTCTACGACAACGGCCGGATCCCGCACTTCCTGGCCAAGGCGGCGGTGTTCAGGGGCACGGCCGGGGTGATCCTGCGCCACGCCGGGCAGATCCCGGTGGCCCGCGGCTCGTCGGAGGCCCGCGGCGCGCTGGCGGCGGCCGCCGCCGACCTCGAGGCCGGCAACGTCGTCGTCATCTACCCCGAGGGCTCGGTGACGCGGGACGCGCGGTGGTGGCCGATGCAGGCCCGCACCGGCGTGGCGCGGCTGGCGCTGACCACCGACGCGGTGGTGCTGCCGGTGGCCCAGTGGGGGCCGCAGCGGGTGCACGACTACCACGCCAAGAAGCTGCACCTGCGGCTGCGCACGCCCGCCGAGTACCTGGTCGGCGAGCCGGTGGACCTCGCGGCGCTGCGCGCGGAGGTCCGCGCCGGGCGCCCGCTCACCCCCGACCTGCTGCGCGAGGTGACCGACACCATCATGGGCCGGGTGCGCGACCAGCTGGCCGAGGTCCGCGGCGAACCGGCGCCGCCCGGCTTCGCCGCCCGCCCGGGCCGCGAGCTCCCCGGTGACGTCCCGGGGAGCGCCGCGTGAGCGGGACGCGCGCCGCCGTCCTCGGGGCCGGCTCCTGGGGGACGACGTTCGCCAAGGTGCTCGCCGACGCCGGCTGCTCGGTCACCCTGCACGCCCGCCGCCCGGAGCTGGCCGCGGCGATCACCGAGGGCCGGGAGAACCCCGACTACCTCCCCGGTGTCCGGCTGCCCGAGGCCCTGACGGCGACCACCGACGCCGGGCGGGCCCTCGACGGCGCCGACGTCGTCGTCCTCGCCGTCCCCTCGCAGTCGCTGCGGGCCAACCTCGAGCAGTGGACGCCCCTGCTGCCGCCGGACGCCACGCTGCTGTCGCTGATGAAGGGCATCGAGCTCGGCAGCACCAAGCGGATGAGCGAGGTCATCTGCGAGGTCACCGGCGCGGGCCCGGACCGCGTGGCGGCGCTGTCGGGCCCCAACCTGGCCCGGGAGATCGCCGAGGAGCAGCCGGCGGCCACCGTGATTGCCTGCCCCGACGGCGACCGCGCGGCCACCGTGCAGGCCGCCTGCCACACGCCCTACTTCCGGCCCTACACCAACCTCGACCTGGTCGGCTGCGAGCTCGGCGGGGCGGTGAAGAACGTCATCGCGCTGGCCTGCGGCATCGCCGAGGGCATGGGCTTCGGCGACAACACCCGCGCCTCGCTGATCACCCGCGGCCTGGCCGAGACCGCCCGGCTGGGCATCGCGCTCGGTGCGGAGCCGGCCACCTTCGCCGGGCTGGCCGGCCTCGGCGACCTGGTCGCCACCTGCAGCTCCCCGCTGTCGCGCAACCGCACCTTCGGGGAGAAGCTGGGCCGCGGCCTGTCGCTGGAGGAGGTGCAGGCCACCACCCGGCAGACCGCCGAGGGCGTCAAGAGCTGCCGGCCGGTGCTCGACCTGGCCCGCGCGCACGGCGTCGACGTACCGCTGACCGAGGCCGTCGTGAAGATCTGCCACGACGGCGTGCCCGCCGGGGCGGTGCTGAAGGAGATCATGAGCCGCGAGGCGAAGCCGGAGTGAGCGGCCTGCCCGACGGGTGGGGGGACGGCACCCGGTCGGTCCGCGCCGGCGAGGCGCCCCCGGTGCCCGGCACGCCGCTGCGCCCCTCGCCGGTGTTCGCCGCGCCCTTCCACCTGGGGGACCGCCCGCCCCGGGCCGACGGCGCCGACGCCTACGCCCGCACCGAGCACCCCACCTCCCGCGCGTTCGAGACCGCGGTGGGGGAGCTCGACGGCGGCCGCTGCCTGTCCTTCGCCACCGGGATGGCCGCGATCACCGCCACGGTGATGGCGCTGGTCTCGGCCGGCGACCGGCTGGTGCTGCCGACCGACGGCTACTACACGACCCGGCTGCTGGCCCGCGACGAGCTGGAGCGGCTGGGGATCCGGGTCGAGTACGTGCCGACCCTCGACATCGCCGACGCCGCCGCCCGCGGGGACCTCGACGGCGCCCGCATGGTGTTCCTCGAGACGCCGAGCAACCCGCAGCTCGACGTGTGCGACGTCGCCGCCGTCGCCCGGGCCACCCGCGCCGCCGGGGCGCTGCTGGCCGTCGACAACACCACCGCCACCCCGCTCGGGCAGCGGCCGCTGGCGCTGGGCGCCGACCTGACCGTCGGCGCCGACACCAAGGCGCTCACCGGGCACAGCGACCTGCTGCTCGGCCACGTCAGCACCGCGTCCGACGAGCTGTACGGCCGGCTCAAGGGCTGGCGCGACCACACCGGCGCCACGCCGGGCGCGTTCGACGCGTGGCTCGGGCACCGGTCGATGAGCACGCTGGACCTGCGGCTGGCCCGGCAGGCGGAGACCGCGGCCGCCGTCGCGGAGGTCCTGGCCGCGCACCCCGCGGCGACCGGCGTGCGGTGGCCGTGGCGCCCGGCCGACCCCTCGTACGCGCTGGCGACGCGGCAGATGCTGCGCCCGGTCGGCGTCGTCTCCGCCGGGCTCGCCGACGAGGCCGCCGTCTCCCGCTTCCTCGCCGCGGCCCGGCTGTGGACGGCGGCGACCAGCTTCGGCGGCGTGCACTCGACCGTCGACCGCCGCGCGCAGTGGGGCGGGGACGCGGTGCCCGGCGGGTTCCTGCGCTTCTCCTGCGGCATCGAGGACACCGCCGACGTCGTCGCCGACCTCACGACCGCGCTGGACGCGGTCTGACCGCCGGACCGGGATGAGCCGCACCACCCTCGACCGCGTCCTCGCCGCCGGTCCCGTGCTGCACCGCGGCCGCGACGGCGACTACCGCGCGCTGGCGTGGGCCGCGGGGGAGCCGCACCGGGTGCGCCGCGAGCTGGTCGGGCGGGCGTGGGAGCCGCCGCGGCGCGGGGTGCGGGCGCTGGCCTGCCTGGCGCACGTCACCGACCTGCAGCTGGCCGACGTCTGCTCCCCGGCCCGGTTCGAGTTCTTCCACCGCTTCGAGACCGACCCCCGGATGCGCTCGCTGGTGCCGATGCACCGGCCGCAGGAGGCGCTGACCGCCCACGCCGTCGACGCGCTGGTGCGCACGCTCAACGGCCTGGCCGGCGCGCCGCGCACCGGGGAGCCGCTGCAGGTGGTGGTGACCACCGGCGACGCCATCGACAACGCGCAGTGGAACGAGCTGGAGCTGTTCCTCGCGGTGCTGCGCGGCGGAGCGGTCTCCCCGGGCGCGGGACTGACCGCCTACGACGGCGTCCAGGCCTCCGGCTGGCCGCACGACCTGTTCTGGCGGCCCGACGACGACGGCGGCCTGTACCACGAGCGGTTCGGCTTCCCGGCGCGGCCGGGGCTGCTGGAGGCGGCGTTCGCGGCGTTCGACGCCGAGGGGCTGCAGGTGCCCTGGCTGGGCTGCCACGGCAACCACGAGGCGCTCATCCAGGGCGTCGGCGTGCCCACGCCCGCGCTGGCCGAGGTGCTCGGCGCCGGCCGCAAGCCGGTCGACGTCGACCCGGGGCTGGCCCTCGACGACGCGCTGGCGCTGTTCACGCACTCCTCGGAGGTCTTCACCACCGCCGTCTCGCGACCGGTGACGCCGGTGGAGGACCGCCGGTTCATCGACCGCCGGTCCTTCGTCGCCGCGCACCTCGCCGACGACGGCCAGCCGGCCGGGCACGGGTTCACCGAGGACAACCTGCGCGAGGGCACCGCCCACTACGCCTGGGACGGCGTGCCCGGCGTCCGCGTCGTCTGCCTGGACACCACCCGGGTCAGCGGCGGCGCGGCCGGCTCGGTCGACGCGGCGCAGGCGCGGTGGCTGGAGGAGCGGCTGCGCGAGGTGTCGTCGTCGGCCCCCGGCCCCGACGGCACCCGGGTGGCCACCGGCAACGCCGACCGGCTGGTGGTGCTGGTGTCGCACCACGGGACGAGCACGCTGACCCGCTCCGACGCCCTCGGTGGCCGTCCCGCGGCCGGTGACGACGCGCTGGGCGCCTCCGAGCTGCTGCGCCTGCTGCACCGCTGGCCGAACGTCGTGCTGTGGCTCAACGGGCACACCCACGTCAGCGAGGTGCGGGCCTGGGCACACCCCACCGAGCCCGGCCGCGGGCTGTGGGAGGTGGCCACCTGCGCCGTCGTCGACTGGCCCGGGCAGGCCCGGCTGGTCGAGGTGCTCGACAACGGCGACGGCACCCTGTCGCTGGTCTGCACGATGGTCGACCACGGCAGCCCCGCCCGGCCGCCGGGCGCCACCGACGCCGCCGTGGGGCAGCCGGCGGCGCTGGCCGCGCTGCACCGGGAGCTGTCGGCCAACGTGCCCTGGGCAGGGCTGGGCTCACCGCTGGCCGGCACACCCGCCGACCGCAACGTCGAGCTGGTCGTGCGCGCCCCGTTCTAGAAGGACCCTCCTGCCCCCACCCCTCGCTCCGCTCGGCGCGGGCCCCTTCAGGAGGGCCGTTCCAGTACGTCACCGGGTCGAGCGGGCCGCCCGGCGCCGGCGGTGGGCGGCGCGGGCGGTGAGCCAGCCGCTGAAGGCCAGGTAGTAGACGACGTAGGCGAACGACAGCGCGACGACGACCGGGTGCGGGTCGGGGTACTGCAGCAGCAGCACCGCGTAGGTGGCCAGCCAGACGACGGTCAGGCCCATGCTCACCGGCCACAGCGCCTCGGTGCGCGACGGGTAGAGGTAGCGCACCGGGACGAACACCAGCACCGAGAAGACGACCAGCGCGGTGGCGACCACCGGCTGCGGCAGGTCCAGGACGACGACGTAGAAGGCGACGACGTTCCAGTAGCTCGGGAAGCCCAGGAAGGTGTGGTCGTCGGTCTTCGCGTCGACCCGGCAGAACTGGTAGCTCGAGGCGAGCAGCGGCAGCGCGGCGAGCACCCAGCCGCGCCAGTCGTGCGGCAGCGCGCCGGTGGTCCACAGCAGGACGACGGGCGCGAAGACGTAGGTCAGGTAGTCGACGATGTTGTCCAGCAGCGCGCCGTCGAACCAGGGGATCGTCTCCTTGACCCGCGCGCGGCGGGCCAGCATCCCGTCGGTGCCGTCGATCCACAGCGCCGCCAGCCCCAGCCACAGCGCGGTGACGGCCTCGCCCTCGAGCGCGGCGAGCACCACCAGCAGCGCCAGCACCGAGCCGAGC
The DNA here is from genome assembly GCF_054050055.1 of Geodermatophilus sp. SYSU D00814. NCBI lineage: Bacteria > Bacillati > Actinomycetota > Actinomycetes > Geodermatophilales > Geodermatophilaceae > Geodermatophilus > Geodermatophilus sp. SYSU D00814. Next base: position 48,420 of record NZ_JBJGYP010000026.1, on the reverse strand, counting down.
GCGGTGTAGGCGTGCACCGCCGCGCCGGCCAGCCGCAGGGGCAGCGGGTGGCGCGCGGCGGCGTGCGCGGACGCGTCCCCGGAGCCTTCCCCCTGGTGCGCCGTCGTCGCCGGGGGCCGGGGGTCCACCGGTGGGGCCGCGTTCTCCCGCATCGGGGAGCAGGTTCCCACACGGCGCGGGCCGGAACCCTGCGGGAGACGAGGGCCGGGCGGGGGCGTCGACTAGGGTCGGCCGCGATGAGCGGGACAGGCAGGGTGCGCGTCGCGGTCGTGTTCGGAGGGCGCAGCGCCGAGCACGCCATCTCCTGCATCTCGGCGGGGAGCGTGATCGCCGCCCTCGACCCGGAGCGCTACGAGGTGGTGCCGGTCGGCATCGCCCGCGACGGCCGCTGGGTGCTCCCCGGGGCCGGCCAGCGGCTGGTGATCACCGACGGGCAGCTGCCCGAGGTCACCGGCGGGACGGCGGTGTCGCTGGTCGGCGATCCGGCCGGGCGCGGGCTGGCGGTGCTCGAGCCCGCGGCCGGGATCGGCGCGGCGCTCACCGAGGTCGACGTCGTCTTCCCCGTGCTGCACGGCGCCTACGGCGAGGACGGCACCATCCAGGGGCTGCTGGAGATGAGCGGGCTGCCCTACGTCGGGTCGGGCGTGTTCGCCAGCGCCGCCTCGATGGACAAGGAGTTCACCAAGAAGCTGCTGGCCTCGGCCGGCGTGCCGCAGGGCGACCACGTGGTGCTGCGCGACGCCGGCGGGGCGGTCTGCCCCGACCCCGACGTGCTCTCCGCCGCCGACCGCGAGCGGCTCAGGCTGCCGGTGTTCGTCAAGCCCGCGCGCGCCGGGTCGAGCATCGGCATCACCAAGGTCACCGACTGGGCGCAGTTCCCCGAGGCGGTGGCCACCGCGGCCGCCGTCGACCCGAAGGTCGTCGTCGAGGCCGCCGTCCCCGGCCGCGAGGTGGAGTGCGGCGTGCTGGCCGGCCGCGACGGCGGGCCGCCCGAGGCCAGCGTGCCCGCGGAGATCCGGCTCAAGCCCGGCACCGACTGGTACGACTTCGACGCCAAGTACCTCGAGGACGCCGTCGAGTTCGACGTCCCGGCCGACCTCACCCCCGAGCAGACCCGCGCGGTGCAGCAGGCATCCTGCCGGGCCTACCGCGCGCTGGACTGCGAGGGGCTGGCGCGGGTCGACTTCTTCCTCGGCACCGGCCCCGACGGCGAGGACCGCCTGGTGGTCAACGAGGTCAACACCATGCCCGGCTTCACCCCGATCTCGATGTACCCGCGGATGTGGGCGGCCAGCGGGGTGCCCTACCCCGAGCTGGTGGACCGGCTGGTCGCCTCCGCGCTGGCGCGGGCGGGCCGGCCGGCCGGTCGGTGACCTCCTCCGCGCGCGCCGCGCCCGCGGCCGCGCTGCTGGCCGGGGCGCTCGCGCTGGCCGGCTGCACCGCCTCCGAGGCCGGCAGCGCCACCCCCGCCCCGGCGTCGCCGACGCCGGACAGCGTCGAGGCGCTCGGCGAGCTGGTGCTCACCGAGGTGCCCTCCGGCCTGCCGCGGATCCCCGACGGCGACCTGCAGCCCCCGGCCGGCGCCAAGACCGTCGACGACGTCGCCTCCTACGCCGAGGACCCCGCACGGGAGCGGGCGGTGCTGCGCGACTACGGCTACCGGCACGGGTGGGAGCGGTTCTGGGGCTCCACCACCGGGCCGCTGACCAGCGTCTTCCTCGACCAGTTCGACGACGCCGCCGGCGCGGGCTCCTACGCCCGCGACCTCGCCGGCAACGACGCCGAGGTCTACGACGGCGTGCTGCGCCACGACCCCGACGGCCTGCCGGAGGGCTGCAGCACGCTGACCGTGCCCGAGGCCGACCCCTCGACCGGCCTGACCGGGCCGACCGCGTTCGCCTGGTGCGGGCACGGGGCGTTCAGCGTCGCGGTGACCGTCGTGGCCGACACCGAGGAGGCGGCCACCGGCCAGGCGCGCGACGTGGTGCTGGCGCAGCTGGAGGCGCTGCCCGCGGCCTGAGCGGACTCAGCGCGGGGGGAGCGTGTCGGCGAGGACGTCGCTGAGCACGGTGACCGGGGCGCTGTCGACGTCGGGCGGCAGCGTGACGCGGACGAACACCGCCCGGTCGACGGCGGTCCACACGGTGGCCTCGTCGGACTGCTCCACGAACCAGGTGACCTCGTTGATCTGCAGCAGTCCGGCCCCGGCGTCGAGACCCTCCGGCTGCGGCACCCCGCACACCAGCACGACGGCGGGGTCGCCCCAGGCGGCGGCGTAGGGCGTGTCGGAGTCGACCAGGCGGGCGGGCTCGCCGAGCAGGTCCAGCGGCAGCGCGCCCATCAGCGCGGGGCAGGCCGCGTCCGCCTCCGGTGTGGGCGGCGGGACCTCGACCGGCAGCACGGGCAGGTCCTCCGCGCGCTGCTGCCCGGCGCCGCCGCTGACGTCGGCGACCGCGCCGCCGTCGTCGGCACCGCCGTCGTCCCCGTCGTCGTCACCGGCGACCCGGACGAGCACGAGCACCACGACCAGCACGGGGACCACCACGGCCACCGCGACGAGCGCCAGCCGGCGCAGCGGGTCGGGACGCCCGGCCGGTGGCGCCGGCTCCCCGGCGGGGGACTGCGCGCTCAGCTGCTCAGATGTTGACGACGGGGCAGGTCAGCGTGCGGGTGATCCCGTCCACCGACTGCACCCGGGCCACGACCAGGCGGCCGAGCGCGTCGACGCTCTCCGCCTCGGCGCGGACGATCACGTCGTACGGGCCGGTGACGTCCTCGGCCTTCGTCACGCCGGCGATCTCGCTGATCGTCGTGGCCACCTGGGCGGCCTTGCCGACTTCGGTCTGGATCAGGATGTAGGCGTGGACCACGGAACGACCTTCCTCGGGCAGCACGTCCGGCGGCTCCCCGGCCCCGGCTGGTGGACTCGATCGCAACCTACCGCAGCGGGGGGAGGGCACCGGTGACACGGCCCCGACCCCTGACCGGGCGCGGGGACCTCGCCGACACCGTGCGGGTGGTCGGCGAGTTCGGCGTGATCGCCCGCGTGGTGGCCCACGCCGGGTCGGCCGCCGCCGCCGAGGTCGGCCCGGGCGACGACGCGGCGGTGCTGCGCGTCCCCGACGGGCGCGTGGTCGCCACCACCGACGTCCTGGTGGAGGGCCGGCACTTCCGCCGCGACTGGTCCTCGGCCGAGGACGTGGGCCACAAGGCCGCCGCCGCCAACCTCGCCGACGTCGCCGCGATGGGCGGCGTGGCCACCGCGCTGCTCGTCGGGCTGGCCTGCCCGGCCGACACCCCGACCTCGTGGCTGGAGGGGGTCGCCGCCGGCATGGCCGCCGAGTGCGCGCCGCTGGGCGCGGCCGTCGTCGGCGGGGACACGGTGGCCTCGGCGCCCGGCAGCGGCGCGGTCGTGCTGTCGGTCACCGCGCTGGGCGACCTGGGCGGGCGCGCGCCGGTGCTGCGCTCGGGTGCGCGCCCCGGGGACGTGCTGGCGGTGGCCGGGCGGCTGGGCTGGTCGGCCTGCGGGCTGGCCGTGCTGCGCCGGGGCTTCAGCAGCCCGCTGGCCGCCGTCACCGCGCACCGCCGGCCCAGCCCGCCCTACGCCGCCGGCCCCGCCGCGGCCGACGCCGGCGCGACCGCCATGTGCGACGTCAGCGACGGCCTGCTCGCCGACGCCGGGCACCTCGCCACCGACAGCGGCGTCGTCGTCGACGTCGACCGGGCGGCGCTGGTGCGCGCGATGCTCGAGCCGCCGGGGCCGCTGCAGCAGGTGGCGGCCGCCCTCGGCGCCGACCCGCTGGCCTGGGTGCTCACCGGCGGGGAGGACCACGCCCTGCTGGCGACCTTCCCGCGCGGCACGGTGCTGCCCGGGGGCTGGACGGTGGTCGGTCAGGTGCACGAGGGCCGGCCGGGCGTCACGGTGAGCGGCGAGCCGGCGGCCGACGTCGCCGTGGCCGTGGGTGCAGGGGGGACCGGGCATGTCCACTTCGGCTGAGCACCGGCTGCGCGACGGGTCGCTCGCCCGGCTGCGCGCGGTGCCCTACGACGACCCGGTCGCCCGCGACCTCGTCGCGCGGGTGCAGCAGGAGTACGTCGACCGCTACGGCGGCCCCGACGGCGCCGCCGTCGACCCGGCCGAGTTCGTGCCGCCGGCGGGGCTGTTCCTCGTCGCCGAGGTGGACGGGCGCCCCGCCGGCTGCGGCGCCTGGCGCCGGCACACCGACGACGGCGACGACGTCGGGGCGGGCGTCGTCGAGGTCAAGCGGGTCTACGTCGTCCCCGGCTCCCGCCGGCTCGGGCTGGCGCAGGTGCTGGTGCGCGCGCTGGAGGACTCCGCCCGCGCCGCCGGGTACCGGTCGGTGGTCCTCAACTCCGGGGACCGCCAGCCCGAGGCGCTCGCGCTGTACGAGGCGATGGGCTACCGGCCGGTCCCCGGGTACGGCATCTACGCCGAGGCGCCCGGTGCGGTGTTCCTCGGCAGGGACCTGGCGGGACCGGGGGAGGAGGAGCGGCCGTGGGCGTCGTGACGATCTCCGCCTCGTACGGGGCGGGCGGCCCGGAGGTGGGCTCCGCCGTCGCCGAGCGGCTCGGCCTGGCCTTCCACGACCGGGCGATCCCGGCGCGGGTGGCCGGCCGGCTGGGGGTGTCCCGGGACGACGCCGAGGCCAACGACGAGCGTGTCGTGCGCGGCCTGTGGCGGCTGGTGGCCTCGCTCGGGGCGATGCCCGACCCGGTGGGCGGGGTCGTGCCGATCACCGACGAGCCCGACGAGCGGGCCTACCGGGAGCAGACCGAGCGGGTGCTGCGGGAGATCGCCGACGGCGACGGCGGCGTGGTGCTCGGCCGGGCCGGTGCGATGGTGCTGCGCGGGCGGCCCGACGTCCTGCACGTGCGGCTCGACGGGCCGCCGGAGGCGCGGCTGCGGGCGGCGGTCGGGCGCTATGGGCGGCCGGAGGAGGAGCTGCGGCGGGAGATGGAGGCCAACGACCGCACCCGCGAGGCCTACGTGCGGCACTACTACCGGTGCGACCCGGCGTCGGCGCAGCACTACCACCTCGTCGTCGACGGGACGGCGCTGCCGCTGCCGACCGTGGTCGACCTGGTGGTCACCGCGGCCCGCGGCATCGGGCTCTAGTCACACCGAGGACCCCGGAGGTCGATGACCTCCGGGGTCCCGGTGGCGTGCTGGAACGGGCGCCCTCCCGCGGGAGGGGGTGCCTCACCTCAGGCGCGGACGACCTTGCCCGCGCGGATGCAGGAGGTGCAGGCGTTGATGCGGCGGCGGTTGCCGGGGGCGACCAGCGCCCGCACCGACTGGATGTTCGGGTTCCAACGGCGCGGCGTGCGGCGGTGCGAGTGCGACACCGACATACCGAAACCGGGCCCCTTGCCACAGACGTCGCACACGGCAGCCACGGTGGATCACTCCCAGAGAATCGTTCGAAAGACGGCGGTGCACCGACGGCGACCGCGAGACCGTCGACCATCCTAACCGCTCTCCGGCGGCGGCGTCGCCGAGCCCCGGGGGACGCCGTCTCGGGAGCCGGATCGTCGCCGCCCGTGGGTACCCTCCGCCCGTGCTGCAGGCGCTGGACGACGCCGCGGTCGGTCAGTGGTGCCGCACCGCGGTCTCGGCGCTGTCCGCGGCCCGGGACCGCATCGACGAGCTCAACGTCTTCCCCGTGCCCGACGGCGACACCGGCACCAACCTGCTGATGACCGCCGAGGCCGCGGTCGCCGCGCTCGACGCCGCCGCACCGGGGGAGTCGCCGTGGACGGCGCTCTCCCGTGGCGCGGTCCTCGGCGCCCGCGGCAACAGCGGCACGATCTACGCCCAGCTGCTGCGCGGCCTGTCCGACCGGCTCGCCGGCGCCGGCCCCGCCGACGGGCCCGCCCTGGCCGCCGCGCTGCAGGAGGCCGCGCAGGGCGCCTACTCGGCGGTGGCCGACCCCGAGGAGGGCACCTTCCTCACCGTGGCCCGGGCGGGGGCCGAGGCGGCGGGCGCCGCCGTCGCGCAGCGGCGCACCGCGCTGGCCGACGTCGTCGCCGCGGCCGCCGACGGCGCCCGGGCGGCGCTGGAGGCCACCCCCGGCCAGCTCGACGCGCTGCGGGCCGCCGGCGTGGTCGACGCCGGCGGCGCGGGGCTGTGCGTGGTCCTCGACGCGCTGGTCACCACCGTCACCGGCGTCGAGCCGGCCCGCCCGCCGCTGGACCGCCGCCCGCAGCGCCGCACCGACCCGGCGCACGCCCCCCACCAGCCGCCGCCGGGCCCCGGCAGCGAGGTGCAGTACCTGCTCGCCGACGCCGACGAGGCCACGGTCGCCGTCCTGCAGAAGCGCCTGGCCGCCCTCGGCGACAGCCTGGTCGTGGCCGGCGTCGACACCCCGACCGGGCGGCAGTGGAACGTGCACGTGCACACCAACGACATCGGCGGCGCCATCGAGGCCGGCATCGAGGCGGGCCGCCCGCACGGCATCAGCGTCACGCCGCTGGCGCCGGTGCTCCCGGCCGCGCCGGTGCCCGGCCGCCGGGCCGTCGTCGCGGTCGTCCCGGGCGAGGGGCTGGCCCGGCTGTTCGCCGCCGCGGGCGTGCGCGCGGTGCCCTGCGGACCCGGCGGCGTCACCGACGACGACGTGCTCGCCGAGGTGGTCGCCTCCGCGGCCGCCGAGGTGGTCGTGCTGCCCAACGACCCCGCGCTGACCGCGGCCGCCGCCCGCGCCGCCGAGCGCGCCCGCGTGCTCGGCCGCGACGTCGCCGTGGTCCCCACCCGGTCACCGGTGCAGGGGCTCGCGGCGGTCGCCGTCGCCGACCCCGCCCGCCGCTTCGGCGACGACGTCATCGGCATGGCCGAGGCGGCCGCCGCCACCCGCTGGGCCGAGGTCACCGTCGCCGAGCAGGAGGCGCTGACCAGCGCGGGCCCGTGCCGCCCCGGCGACGTGCTGGGCGCGGCGGAGGGCGACGTCGTGGTGGTCGGCCGCGAGCTGGCCGCCGTCGCCTGCGACCTGCTCGACCGGCTGCTGTCGGCCGGCGGGGAGATGGCCACGCTGCTCGTCGGCCCGGACCCCGCGCTCGGCGACGCCGCCTGCGAGCACCTGGCCGCCGCCCACCCGACCGTCGAGGTGGTGCGCTACGAGGGCGGGGACGCGGTCCCGCTGCAGATCGGGGTCGAGTGACGTGGCGGTCGTGACGTGGCGGTGACCCTCGAGACCGACCTCTCGCGCGTGCTGGGCGCCAAGACGGCGAAGGCGATGGCCGAGTCGCTGGACCTGCGCACGGTCCGCGACCTGCTGCGCCACTACCCGCGCCGCTACGCCCGCCGCGGTGAGATGACCCGCCTCGACGACCTGCAGGTCGGCGACCGCGTCACCGTGCTGGCGCAGGTGCGCCGGGTGACCAGCCGGAAGATGCGCAACCGGCCCGGCACGCTCACCGAGGTCACCGTCGGTGACGGCGCCGGGGAGATGCAGCTGGTCTTCTTCAACCGGAGGTTCGGCAAGCTCGAGGAGGGCGCCTGGGGGCTGTTCGCCGGCACGGTCGGCGAGTACCGCAACTCCAAGCAGTTCGCCCACCCCGACTTCCACCTCATCACCGGCGACGACGACGAGGACTGGGCCCGCGCGCTCATCCCGATCTACCCGGCGAGCAAGGACGTCTCCAGCTGGGTGATCCAGAGGTCGGTCCGGCTGCTGCTCGACGCCTCCGGCGGCTTCGGCTTCGTCGAGGACCCGCTGCCGGAGGACCTGCGCCGCCGCCACGGCCTGCCGAGCCTGCCCGCCGCCCTCCTCGACGTGCACCGCCCGACCACGGCCGACGACGTCGAGCACGCCCAGGAGCGGCTCAAGTGGGACGAGGCGCTGATCCTGCAGCTGGTGCTCGCCGCCCGCCGCCGGGCGGCGGCGCTGGAGCCGGGCACCGCCCGCCCGCGCCGCCCGGGCGGCCTGCTCGACGCCGTCGACGCCGCGCTGCCGTTCGCGCTCACCGACGGCCAGCGCGCCGTGGGGGAGGAGCTGGCCGCCGAGCTCTCCCGCGACCAGCCGATGCACCGCCTGCTGCAGGGCGAGGTCGGGTCGGGCAAGACCGTGGTGGCGCTGCGGGCGATGGCGCAGGTCGTCGACGCCGGCGGGCAGGCGGCGCTGCTGGCGCCCACCGAGGTGCTCGCCGCGCAGCACGCGCGCAGCATCGCCGCTCTGCTCGGCCCGCTGGCCCGCGCCGGCGAGCTCGACGGCGACCCCGCCGGCACGAGGGTGGTGCTGCTCACCGGCTCGCTCAAGGCCGCCGCCCGCCGCGAGGCCCGCGCCGCGGTCGCCGACGGCAGCGCCGGCATCGTCGTCGGCACCCACGCGCTGCTGCAGCAGGGCGTCGACTTCGCCGACCTCGGCCTGGTCGTCGTCGACGAGCAGCACCGGTTCGGCGTCGAGCAGCGCGACGCGCTGCGGGCCAAGGGCAACCGGCCCCCGCACGTGCTGGTCATGACCGCCACGCCGATCCCGCGCACCGTCGCCATGACCGTCTACGGCGACCTGGAGACCTCCGTGCTGCGCCAGCTGCCCAGCGGCCGCGGCGGCGTGGCCAGCTCCGTGGTGCCGGTCAGCGACAAGCCCGCCTGGCTCGACCGCGCCTGGGAGCGGCTGCGCGAGGAGGTGGCCGCCGGCCGGCAGGCCTACGTCGTCTGCCCCCGGATCGGCGACGAGGACGCCGGCAGCGAGGACGAGCCCGACGCGGCCGACGCCCCGGAGGAGAGCGGCGGCGACGGCGACCGGCGCCCGCCGCTGGCGGTCCTCGACGTCGCCGAGGCGCTGCACGAGGGCCCGCTGGCCGGCCTGCGGCTGGCGGTGCTGCACGGCCGCATGACGCCGGAGGCGAAGGAGGCGACCATGCAGGCCTTCGCCGCCCGCGAGGTCGACGTCCTCGTCGCCACCACCGTCGTCGAGGTCGGCGTCGACGTGCCCAACGCCACGGTCATGGTCGTCATGGACGCCGACCGCTTCGGCGTCAGCCAGCTCCACCAGCTGCGCGGCCGGGTCGCCCGCGGGAAGCACCAGGGGCTGTGCCTGCTGGTCACCGAGGCCCGCGGGTCGACGTCGACCGGGCAGCGGCTGGCCTCGGTCGCGGGCACCTCCGACGGCTTCGAGCTCGCCCGGCTCGACCTCGAGACCCGCCGCGAGGGCGACGTCCTCGGTGCGGCCCAGTCCGGCCGGCGCTCCAACCTGCGGCTGCTGTCCCTGCTCGAGGACGAGGAGCTCATCGCCGCCGCCCGCGCCGAGGCCACCGACCTGCTCGCCGGCGACCGCGGGCTCGCCGACCACCCGGGGCTGGCCGCCGAGGTGGCCGCGCTGGCCACCGACGAGCGTGCGGAGTACCTCGAGAAGGCATGACGCGACTCATCGCCGGTGCCGCCGGGGGACGGCGGCTGAAGGTGCCGCCCAGCGGCGTGCGGCCCACCGGCGACCGGGCCCGCGAGGGGCTGTTCAACACCCTGGGCACGCTGCTCGACCTCGACGGCGCCACGGTGCTCGACCTCTACGCCGGCTCCGGCGCGCTCGGCCTCGAGGCGCTCTCCCGCGGGGCCGGGCAGGTGGTGCTCGTCGAGAACGGCCCCCGGGTGCTGCCGGTGCTGCGCGCCAACGTCGCCGCCGTCGGCCTGCCCGGCGCGCGGGTGGTCGCCGCGTCGGTGCCCACCGTGGTCGCCGGCCCGCCGCCGGCCCGCTTCGACCTCGTGCTCGCCGACCCGCCCTACGCCGTCCCCGCCGGGACGGTGCGCGGCGTGCTCGCCGCGCTGGTCACGGGGGAGTGGCTCGCGCCGGGGGCGGTGGTCGTCGTCGAGCGGTCCGCGCGCGAGGAGCCGTGGGAGTGGCCGACACCCCTCGTCGGTGTCCGCGAGCGCCGCTACGGGGAGGCCCTGCTCCGGTACGGTCGCGTCCCGTGAGGCGTGCGGTCTGTCCCGGGTCGTTCGACCCGGTCACCAACGGGCACGTCGACGTCATCACCCGGGCCGCCGCGCTGTACGACGAGCTCGTGGTCGCCGTCCTGGTCAACCCGGGCAAGGCCGGGCTGTTCACCGTCGACGAGCGCATGGAGCTGCTGCGCGAGGCCGTCGCGGAGCTGCCCAACGTCGTCGTCGACAGCTTCAGCGGCCTGCTCGTCGACTACTGCCGCAGCCACGACATCCCGGTGGTGGTCAAGGGCCTGCGCGCCGTCGGCGACTTCGAGTACGAGCTGCAGATGGCCCAGATGAACCGCGAGCTCGCCGGCGTCGAGACGCTGTTCGTGCCCACCGCCCCGCAGGTCGGGCACCTGTCCTCCAGCCTGGTCAAGCAGATCGCCACCTTCGGCGGCGACGTGTCCCGGCTCGTGCCCGAGGGCGTCCTCGACCGGCTGCTGGCCAAGCGGGAGGCGTCGTGACCGAGGTCGTGTACCGGCTCTACGAGACCGTCGACGAGCTCAGCCGGGTCATCGAGAACGCCCGCAGCGTGCCCATGTCGGGCTCCTGCATGGTGCCGCGCGACCAGCTGCTCGACCTGCTCGACGACCTGCGGGAGAACCTCCCCGACGAGGTCCACGCCGCCGGCGCGATCGTGGAGCAGCGCACCGAGATCCTCGAGCAGGCCCAGGCGGAGGCCGAGCAGCTCACCGGCCGCACCCGCGAGGACGCCGACCGGCTGGTCGCCGCCGCCCGCCGGCAGCGCGAGGAGATCCTCGGCACCGCCCGCCGCCAGCGCGACGAGGTGCTCGCCCGCGCGCAGGCCGAGGCCGAGGCGCTGCTGACCCAGGCCGAGGCGGAGGCCGACCGGCTGCTCGCCGAGGCCGAGGCCCACCGCGAGGCGGTGCTGGCCGACGCGCAGGCGCAGCAGGCGGAGATGCTCGCCGCCGCGCAGGCCGAGCACGAGCGGCTGGTCACCGAGACCGAGGTCTACCGCGGCGCGGTCGTGCGCTCCGACGAGCTGGGCGCGCAGACCGTCGCCGAGGTCAACCGGATGCGCGCCGAGGTCGACGAGTACGTCGACACCCGGCTGGCCGACTTCGGCAGCACGCTCGAGCGGATGCTGCGCTCGGTGGAGAAGGCCCGCGAGACCCTGCGCGAACCCTGACCGCCGGTCCCGCGACGATCAGGTGACCTGGTCGTCGGGCGTCCTCCCGCACGTCCCACCGTGAGGGAGGACGCCGCACGATCAGGGACCCTGATCGTGGCCGACCCTCGGGGCGTCGGCGGGCACCGGGGATCGGGTAGTCTCGGTTGCTGGTCCGACCGCCGGTGCCGTCCCCGGCCGGGCTCCACCCACTCCCACGACCGCGAGTACCGACATGCCTGCCGCACGATCCGATCGCCCAGGCGCCGCGTCCACCCAGGCCCGGCGCCCCGCCGCCAACCCCTGGGCCGTGGAGCTGCGCGAGCTCGGCCGTCGCGCCGGCTCGATGCAGGAGCTCGACCGCACGATCCCCGCGCCCGCCGGCTGGAAGCTCGAGCTCGTCGGCGTGCCCGAGGGCGCCCCGGTGCACCTGCGGCTGCGGCTGGAGTCGGTGATGGAGGGCGTGCTCGTCTCCGGCGACGTCGAGGTCCCGGTCGAGGGCCAGTGCGCCCGCTGCCTGGACCCGTTCGCCGACACCCTCGGGCTCGACGTCCAGGAGCTCTACGCCTACCCGGGCAGCACCACCGAGGCCACCAGCGAGGAGGACGAGGTCCGCCTCGTCGAGGGTGAGCGCATCGACCTCGAGCCGATGGTCCGCGACACCGTCGTCCTCGCCCTCCCGCTCTCGCCCACCTGCACCGAGGACTGCGCCGGCCTGTGCTCCGGCTGCGGGCAGCGCCTCGACGACCTCCCGGCCGACCACTCCCACGAGCTGGTCGACCCCCGCTGGGCCGGCCTCGCCGGCCGTTTCACCACCGGAGCGGTCGACGACCGTCCGGGCGACCCTGAGGAGAACTGACCGTGGCCGTCCCGAAGCGGAAGATGTCCCGCGCCAACACCCGCGCCCGCCGGTCGCAGTGGAAGGCGAGCGCCCCCACGCTCGCCCCCTGCCCGAACCGCGCCTGCGGCCAGCTCAAGCCGCCGCACCAGGCCTGCCCGAACTGCGGCCAGCACGCCGGCCGCCAGGTCCTCTCCGTCTGACCCGGCCGGACGTGGGCAGCGCCGCCGGTACCCCGGTCGTCCCCGTGGGCACCTCGCCCGCGGGGCAGGCGCACGCCGACCGCGCGGCCGCCTGGCTGCTCGACGCCCTCGGCGTCGAGCTGCCCGGCGGCCTGCTGGCGTTGGCGCTGACCCACCGCTCCTACGCCTACGAGCACGGCGGCCTGCCGACCAACGAGCGGCTGGAGTTCCTCGGCGACGCCGTGCTCGGCCTGGTCGTCACCGACGAGCTCTACCGCAGCCAGCCCGACCTGCCCGAGGGCCGGCTGGCGAAGCTGCGCGCGTCGGTGGTCAACATGAACTCGCTGGCCGGCGTCGCCCGGCGGCTGGGCGCCGGCGGGCTGGGGCCGCACCTGCTGCTCGGCCGCGGTGAGGAGACCACCGGCGGGCGGGAGAAGGACTCGATCCTCGCGGACGCGCTGGAGGCGCTCATCGGGGCGGTGCACCTGGGCCTGGGCCTGGACGCCGCGAGCGCGCTGGTGCACCGGCTGTTCGACCCGCTGCTGCGCGAGGCGGCCACCCGCGGCGCCGGCCTGGACTGGAAGACCAGCCTGCAGGAGCTCGGCGCCGCCCGCGGCCTGGGCGCCCCCGTCTACGACGTCGACGACGAGGGCCCGCCGCACGCCAAGACCTTCACCGCGGCGGTGTCGCTGGCCGGCGTCGTCCGCGGGACCGGAACCGGTCGGACCAAGAAGGCCGCCGAGCAGGTGGCCGCGGAGGCCGCCTGGCGCGCCGTCTCGGCCGAGGAGCCGGCCGCGGCCGACGCGGAGTAGCGCCGTGCCCGAGCTGCCCGAGGTCGAGGTGGTGCGGCGCGGCCTGGAGCGGTGGGTCGCCGGACGGACAGTGGCCGCCGTCGAGGTGCACCACCCGCGCGCGGTCCGCCGGCACCTCGAGGGCGCCGACCACTTCGTCGAGGCGCTGACCGGCCGCACGTTCGCCGCCGCGCACCGCCGCGGCAAGTACCTGTGGCTGCCGCTCACCGAGCCCGACGGCGCCCCGTCGGGGCGCGCGATGGTCGCCCACCTCGGCATGAGCGGCCAGCTGCTCGTCGAGAAGCGCACGCAGCCCGACGAGACCCACCTGCGCGCCCGGTTCACCTTCACCGACGGCGGCCGCGAGCTGCGCTTCGTCGACCAGCGGACGTTCGGCGGGCTGGCGGTGGAGGACGCTGAGGGGGAGGCGATCCCGCAGCGGCTGGCGCACATCGCGATCGACCCGCTGGACCCCTCCTTCGACGAGGCCGGGTTCAGCGCCGCGCTGCGGCGACGGCGCACCGAGGTCAAGCGCGCCCTGCTCGACCAGACGCTGATCGGCGGCGTCGGCAACATCTACGCCGACGAGTCGCTGTGGCGCGCGAAGCTGCACGGCACGCGGCCCACCGACCGGCTCACCCGCGCCCAGGTCGCCGACCTGCTCGACGGCGTGCGCAGCGTGCTCGGGGAGGCGCTGGCGCAGGGCGGCACCTCCTTCGACTCCCTCTACGTCGACGTCAACGGCCAGAGCGGCTACTTCTCCCGCTTCCTCGCCGTCTACGGGCAGGTCGACCGGCCCTGCCCGCGCTGCGGCACGCCGATCGTGCGCGAGTCCTTCATGAACCGCTCGAGCTACAGCTGCCCGACCTGCCAGCCGCGGCCCCGGACGAGGCGCACGTGAGCGCGATCCGGGTGCACGCGCTGGTGTCCGGCCACGTGCAGGGGGTGGGCTACCGCTGGTTCGTCCGCGGCCTGGCCGACTCCGCCGGGCTGTCGGGGTGGGCGCGCAACCTGCCCGACGGCCGCGTCGAGGTGGAGCTGGAGGGACCGGCCGACGCCGTGCGGGCCGTCGTCGCCGCGCTCGAGGGCCCGCGCGCGCCCGGAGCGGTGACCGCCGTGGTGCACGAGGAGCGTGCGGTGCAGGGGGGATCGGGCTTCACGACAGCGTGACGAAGACGACATCGCGCCGACACATCAGGCGTCGAGTGTGGCCGTTGACCTGCGTCTCTGGGGGTGTCACTCTGGAGGTACCGAGCCCGCGCCGACCGACTCTCCGGGGCGGCGGGCACCCCCTCTCGCTGTCGGAAAGGCCGTTTCCGCCATGGCCAAGGCCCTCTTCGGTTCTGTCGTATCCCCCGCGGAGCTCCGCGTCCTCGACGAGAACGCGGTCCTGCGCGCCAAGGTGCGCCGTCTGGAGCAGGAGCTGACCGAACTGCGCGCCCAGCGGGACGCCGCCCGTGACGCCGTCCTCGCCTCCGAGCTGCTGAGCCTGGCCGGCGACAACGCCCAGCCTGCGCTCGCCTGACGTCTGCGCAGTACACCCGGCGCGCGTGACCGCCGCCGGGTGACGGCCGTGTCCACATGCACCTCTCCAGCCTGACGCTGAAGGGCTTCAAGTCCTTCGCGTCCGCCACGACGCTGCGCCTGGAGCCGGGCATCACCGCCGTCGTCGGGCCCAACGGCTCGGGCAAGTCCAACGTCGTCGACGCCATCGCCTGGGTCCTCGGCGAGCAGGGCGCGAAGACCCTGCGCGGCGGCAAGATGGAGGACGTCATCTTCGCCGGCACCGCCGGCCGCCCGGCGCTGGGCCGCGCCGAGGTCACGCTCACCATCGACAACGCCGACGGCGCCCTGCCGATCGACTACACCGAGGTCTCGGTCACCCGCCGCATGTACCGCTCCGGGGAGAGCGAGTACGAGATCAACGGCGACAAGGTGCGTCTGCTCGACGTGCAGGAGCTGCTCAGCGACGCCGGCATCGGCCGCGAGATGCACGTCATCGTCGGCCAGGGGCAGCTCGACGCCGTCCTGTCCGGGCGCCCCGAGGACCGCCGCGCCTTCGTCGAGGAGGCCGCCGGCGTCCTCAAGCACCGCAAGCGCAAGGAGAAGGCGCTCCGCAAGCTCGACGCGATGCAGGCCAACCTCGACCGGCTGGCCGACCTGACCGCCGAGCTGCGCCGCCAGCTCAAGCCGCTGGGCCGCCAGGCCGAGGTCGCCCGCCGGGCCGCCGGCGTGCAGGCCGAGCTGCGCGACGCGCGGCTGCGGCTGCTCGCCGACGACCTCGTCGGGCTGCGCGACGCGCTGGACAAGGACGTCGCCGACGAGGCCGCCGCCCGCGCCCGCCGCGCCGTCGTCGAGGCCGAGCTGGGCACCGTGTCGCGGCGGGAGAGCGAGCTGGAGACGGCGCAGGCCGCCGACGCCCCGCGCCTGGCCGCCGCGCAGGACACCTGGTACCGGCTGTCCGCGCTCACCGAGCGCTTCCGCGGCATCGCCCAGCTCGCCGCCGAGCGGCACCGCCACCTGTCGGCCGCGGCACCGGCGGGCACCGGCGGCCGCGACCCCGAGCAGTTGGAGGCCGAGGCCGACCGGGTCGCGGCCACCGAGACCGAGCTCGCCGCCGGACTGGAGGCCGAGCGCTGCCGGCTGGCCGCCGCCGTCGCCGCCCGCGCGCAGGTGGAGGAGGCGCTGGCCGCGGAGGAGCGCGCCTGGGTGGCCGCCACCCGCGCGCTGGCCGACCGCCGCGAGGGCCTGGCCCGCCTGTCGGGCAAGGTCGCCGCCGGCCGGTCGCGGGCGGCCGCCGGCCAGGCCGAGGTGCAGCGCCTCGCCCAGTCCGCCGCGGAGGCCGCCGCCCGCGCCGACGCCGCGCAGGCCCGGCTCGACGAGCGCCGCGCCGCGGTCCCCGACGCCGACGACGAGGACGTCGCCCTGGTCACCGCGCACACCGACGCCGTCGCCGCGCACACCGCCGCCGCGCGCGCCGTCACCGAGCTCGCCGACGCCGAGCGCGCCGCCGAGCGCGACCGCGCCTCCTGGGCCGCCCGCCGCGACGCGCTCGCGCTGGGCCTGACCCCCGCCGACGGCGCCGCCGCCGTCCTGGCGTCCGGCCTGCCGGGCGTGCTCGGGCCGGTGGCCGAGCGGGTCACCGTCGCACCCGGGGCCGAGGTGCCGCTCGCGGCGGCGCTGGGCGGGCTCGCCGAGGCCGTCGTCGTCGCCGGGGTGGACGACGCCGCCGCCGCGCTGGCGCACCTGCGCGACGCCGGCGCGGGCCGGGCCGGGCTGCTGGTCACCGGCGGCCCGCCGCCGCTGCCGCGCGAGGGCTGGCCGGTGCTGCCGGAGGGCCTGCGGTGGGCGGTGGACCTCGTCGAGGCCCCCGAGGAGCTGCGGCCGGCGCTGGCCCGGGCGCTCGACCGCGTCGCCGTCGTCCCGACCCTGGACGTCGCGGCGGCGCTGGTCGCCGCGCACCCGCGGGTGCGCGCGGTGACCGCCGACGGCGACCTCGTCGGCGCCGACCGGGCCGCCGGCGGGTCGGCCGACGCGCCGTCGAACCTGGAGGTGCGGGCCCGGGTCGACGAGGCCGAGCGCGAGCTCGCCGCCGCGGTTGCCCGCGCCGCCGACCTCGCCGACCGGCTGGCCGCGGCCCGGGAGGACGCCCGCGCCCGCTCGGCCGACGTCGAGGCGGCGCTGGCCGCCCGGCAGGCCGCCGACCGCAGCCGCTCGAGGCTCGCCGCCGAGCTCGCCGAGCTCGGGGCGGCCGCGCGGTCGGCGGCGGCGGAAGCGGAGCGCTCGGCCGCGGCGCAGCGGCGGGCCGAGCGGGCGCTGGAGGAGTCGCAGGCCGGGCTGGGAGAGCTCGAGGCGCGACTGGCCGAGGCCGAGGCCGCGCCGGCCGCGGAGGAGCCCGACGCCGGGGACCGCGACCGGCTGCGGCTGGAGGTCGCCGCCGCGCGGCAGGCCGAGACCGAGGCCCGGCTGGCCGTGCGCACCGCCGAGGAGCGCGCCCGCGCCCTGTCCGGCCGCGCCGAGGCGCTGCGCCGCCAGGCCCGGCAGGAGCGGGCCGCCCGCGAGCGGGCCGCCGCCGCCCGGCTGGCCCGCCGCCGCGGGGCCGAGGTCGCCGCGCGGGTGCGCGCCGGCGCCGAGGAGGCGCTCACCGCGCTGGCCGGCTCACTCGCCCGGGCCGCCGCCGAGCGCGACCGGCTCGCCGCCGAGCGCAGCACCCGCGAGGCCGAGCTGCTCGAGGTGCGCACCCGGGTCCGCGCCGCGACCGGGGAGCTGGAGCGGCTGACCGACGAGGTGCACCGCGACGAGGTCGCCCGCGCCGAGCAGCGGCTGCGCATCGAGGCGCTGGAGGAGCGGGCCGTCGAGGAGTTCGGCGTCGACCTGCCCACGCTGGTGGCCGAGTACGGCCCGGCCGCGCCGGTGCCGCCCGCGCCGGCGCAGGTGGCCGCCGCCGAGGCCGCGGGCGAGCCCGAGCCGGCGCCGGTGCCCTACGACCGGGCCGCGCAGGAGCGCCGCGCCGCCCGCGCCGAGCGCGACCTGGCCACCCTGGGCCGGGTCAACCCGCTGGCGCTGGAGGAGTTCGCGGCGCTGGAGGAGCGGCACACCTTCCTCGCCACCCAGCTCGAGGACCTCAAGGCCACCCGCCGCGACCTGCTCACCGTCGTCCGCGAGGTCGACGGGCGCATCCACGACGTGTTCGCCGCGGCCTTCGCCGACGTCTCCCGCGAGTTCGAGGGCGTCTTCGCCACGCTGTTCCCCGGCGGTCAGGGGCGGCTGGTGCTCACCGACCCCGAGGACATGCTCACCACCGGCGTGGAGATCGAGGCGCGGCCGCCGGGCAAGAAGGTCAAGCGGCTGTCACTGCTGTCCGGCGGGGAGCGCTCGCTGACCGCCGTCGCGCTGCTGGTGGCGATCTTCCGGGCGCGGCCCTCGCCGTTCTACGTGCTCGACGAGGTCGAGGCCGCCCTCGACGACGTCAACCTGGGCCGGCTGCTCACCCTGGTCGAGCAGCTGCGGGCGACCTCGCAGCTCATCGTCATCACCCACCAGAAGCGCACGATGGAGATCGCCGACGCGCTCTACGGCGTGAGCATGCGCGGCGACGGCATCACCGGCGTCATCAGCCAGCGGCTGCGCGAGCCCGATCCGGCCCAGGCATAGGAAGCTCTCCCCACGTCTCCGGCGCGGGAACGTGGGAATTGCTTCCTATGCCTGGGTCAGACGCCGGAGGGGACCAGCAGGTCGACGACGACCGGCAGGTGGTCCGACGCGCCCGCGCCGTCGAGCACCCGCGCGGAGGCCACGGTGATGCCCGGGGTGACCCACACCTGGTCGATGCGCGCGTGCGGCGACCGCGCCGGGTGGGTCAGCCCCTCCTCGCGCTGCCAGAACCGCCAGCGGGCCTGGTCGTCGCGCTCGGGCGCCAGCTCCCAGGCGTCGGCGAAGGACTCCCGCAGCGCCGCCAGCTCCGGGGCGTCCGGGGCGGCGTTGAGGTCGCCGACGACCACCCCGGTCGCCATCGGCCCGGTGTACAGCGCCCGCAGCACCGCCACCTGCTCGGCGCGCTCGGCCGGCGACCGGGTGGTCAGGTGGGTGGTGGTCACCCACAGCGCCCCGCCGTCGAGCTCGACCAGGGTCCGCAGCGCGCTGCGCGGCTCCCCGCCGCCGGGCAGCGGGTGCACGTCGCTGACCAGGATCGGCAGCCGCGACAGCAGCGCGTTGCCGTACTGCCGGCGCTGGTCGTCGCCGGGCCGCGGCTCGTCGATCGCCGGACCCCACGCCAGCTGCATGTCCAGCGCCCGGGACAGCAGCAGCGCCTGGTCGACGTCCTCGCTGCGGTCGCCGAAGTGCCGGTCGACCTCCTGCAGGCAGATGACGTCGGCGCCGGCCGCCGCGAGCACCTTCGCCAGCCGGGGCAGGTCGTGCCGGCGGTCGGCGCCCACGCCGTGGTGGGTGTTGAAGGTGACCAGGCGGACGGGGATCGGGGGCTGGTCGGGTCCGGGGGCCGGCTTGACCCCGTGGGCATCGGTCACCCCGTCAGCCTGTCACCCGCCGGCCGGCACCGTCGCCGGGACCGGGTCGGCCAGCGGCAGGTCGAGCACCTGCTGCAGGCACTCCTCGCCGTCGGGCCGGTGGTCGCTCACGTGCAGCAGGAAGCGCGCCTGCCGGCCGTCGAGCACCAGCTCGCCCACCTGGTTGCCGAAGAACGGCCCCGCGGCCTTGGCCCACTCCACCGACGGCGGCCGCACCCGCGCGGCGCGGGCGATCGCGCCGGTGAACCGCCGCGCCCACCGGCTCCAGCCGATGCGGAACCCGACCCGGATGGGGTGCGGCGCCTGGTTGTGCAGCGGGGAGACGGTCAGCTGGTGCACCCGGCCGCTGAGCCCGCCGGGGGCGACCACCTCGGCGGCGTAGGCGTGGTGGACGTCGCCGGAGAGCACCAGCGCCGTCGCCGGCGCCGGGCCGTGCTCGCCGCGGGCCACCGCCAGCAGCGCGGCGGCCAGCCGGTCGAAGCTGTGCCCGAACGCCGCCCAGTGCTCGAGGTCGGCGGCCTGCCGCAGCGCCTCGGCGGCCCGCCCGACCAGGCGCCCGTCGTGGCGCACCGCCAGCGCCTCGTCCACCCGCTCGATGGAGTCGATGGCGTGCGGGAGCAGCCAGGGCAGCGACGTGCCGACCAGCAGGTGGCCGACGCCGTCCTCGACCGCCTGCCGCATCTGCTGCTCGACCCAGGCGAACTCCTCGTCGTCGACCATCCGGCGGCCCTGCTCGTCGAGCACGCGGCCGGCCCGGCTGTCGACCACGAGCAGCCGCGCGTCGCCCCACTGCCGGGCGTAGCTCCAGCGCACCGTCCGCGGGTCGCGGTCGGCGGCGAGGGCCATCTCGCGCAGCAGCGGCTCGGCGTCGGCGTCCTCGGGCAGCGCCCGCACCGCCTGCCAGGTGGCGTTCTCGGCCAGCTCGGCGGGGGAGAGGTTGCCCAGGTGCTGGTACACCCAGTAGCTGGCCAGCCCGCCGGCGATGCGGGCGTCCCACCAGTCGGTGGCGGTAACCTTGCGCCGCCAGGCGGCCGAGGTGTTCCAGTCGTCGATCATCTCGTGGTCGTCGAAGACCATCGACGACGGGATGGTCGACAGCAGCCACCGCACGTGCGGGTCCATCCAGGACTCGGCGTAGAGGCGGGTGTACTCCTCGTAGTCCCGGGTCTGGGCGTCCTCGGGCACGTCCTCGCCGCGCCGAATGCGCAGCCACGAGCGGGTCGCCGTCGTCAGCTCGTCGGCGTAGACCTGGTCACCGAGCAGCACCAGCGCGTCGGGCCACTCCTCCTCCGGCAGCGCCGCCACGCGCTCGGCATAGGCGTCCAGGGCGTCGGGCGGGATGTGCTCGGCGAGGTCGACGGTGCTGGGCGTGGCGTACCGGCAGGAGCCGAACGCCAGCCGGAACGGGCCAGGACGGCCCGGCGTGCGGATCCGGCTGGGCGGGAACGGGGAGCTCGACTCCGGCCACACCCGGACGCCGTCGGCGCCGTCGGTCGACAGGTGGACCTCGTAGGGCGTCGTGCTTCCGGGCTCCAGCCCCTCGACGACGACCAGCGCGTACCAGTGGCCGCCGACGGCGAAGGTGCGCGCGGTCCGCCCGAGGACCTCGACGGTGCACGGGCGGTCGGTCTCCACCCAGACGGTGGCCGACACGGGGTCGACGTGCCGCAGCAGGGGTCCGATGAGCAGTCCGGGGGCGTCCTCGTCGGGTGGCGGCATGGGCCCAGCGTGCTCCACGGTGCCCCGTTCCGCCCAGACCCGTCGCTACGGCGATCGGGGGACCGGCTGGGAGACTGACCGGCATGGAGTTCGTGCTGATCGCGATCGCGATCGTCCTCGTGGCCCTGGTCGCCGGGGCGAGCCTGCTCGTCGGCCGCGGCCGGCGCACCACCCGGCTCGACGACGACGCCGCCGCCGGCACGACGCTCACGCGGCCGCGGCCACCGAGCGCGCCGACCGCGCCGCCCGAGGACCGGCCGGCCGGCGCGACCGCGTCCGGTCAGGGCCTGGCGCCGGCCGAGCCGGTCTCGCCGGAGACGCCGCCGGTCGAGCTGCCCCCGGCGGTGGCCGAGCCGGACCTGGTCTTCGAGACGCCGCCGCCGTCGGCCGGCCGGCTGGTGCGGCTGCGGTCCCGGCTGGCGCGCTCGCAGTCCTCGCTGGGCCGCGGGCTGCTCACCGTGCTCGCCCGCGAGCGGCTGACCGAGGACGACTGGGATGAGGTCGAGGAGACGCTCCTGGCCGCGGACGTCGGCGTCGCGGCCACCCAGCAGATCGTCGACCGGCTGCGCACCCAGTCGATGGTGCTGGCCACCGCCACGCCCGCCGACCTGCGCGCGCTGCTGGTCCGCGAGCTCACCGCCGTCCTCGGGCCCGACCTCGACCGCACTCTGCACACCGACCGCCGCGAGGGCCGGCCCGGCGTCCTGCTGGTCGTCGGGGTCAACGGCGCGGGCAAGACGACGACGGTCGGCAAGATCGCCCGCGTCCTCGTCGGTGACGGCAAGAGCGTCGTGCTCGGTGCCGCCGACACCTTCCGCGCCGCGGCCGCCGACCAGCTCGAGACGTGGGGCGAGCGGGTGGGCGTGCTCACCGTCCGCGGCCGCGAGGGCGCCGACCCGGCGTCGGTGGCCTTCGAGGCCGTGCGCACCGGCGTGGAGGCCGAGGTCGACACCGTCGTCGTCGACACCGCCGGCCGGCTGCACACCAAGTCCGGCCTCATGGACGAGCTCGGCAAGATCAAGCGCGTCGTGGAGAAGCAGAGCCCGGTCACCGAGACGCTGCTGGTGCTCGACGCCACGACCGGCCAGAACGGCATCGTGCAGGCGCGGGTGTTCACCTCCGCCGTCGACGTCACCGGCGTGGTGCTGACCAAGCTCGACGGCACCGCCAAGGGCGGCATCGTCGTCTCGGTGCAGCGCGAGCTGGGCATCCCGGTGAAGCTGATCGGGCTGGGGGAGGGCGCCGACGACCTCGCGCCCTTCGAGCCGGAGGTGTTCGCCGAGGGCCTGGTCGGCGGCGCGGACTGACAGCGGACCTCCCCGCCCCGCACCGGGGCAGGGCCCGTGCGGGAGGCCGTCAGGGGGTGTCGGGCGCCCAGCGCTGCTCGATGCGGCCGAACCGCCACACCGCGACGGCCACTGCCCACGTGACCACGAACAGCCCGACGATCGCGAAGCCGACGTACTCCAGGTCCAGCGAGGCCAGCCACACCAGCGGCGCGGCCTGCAGCTCGAGCCGCTCGACGAGCAGCCCGACGAGCACCAGCGTGCCGATGACGAGCGCGACGGTCACCGACAGCACGGTGATGGTCAGGTTGTAGAAGACCTTGCGCACCGGCTTGAGGAACGCCCAGCCGTAGGCGCGGGTCATGAGGACGCCGTCGGCGGCGTCGAACAGGCTCATCCCGGCGGCGAAGAGCACCGGCAGCACGAGGATCGCGTACCAGGGCAGCACGAAGGCCGCCGAGCCGGCCGCGAGCACCAGCAGCGCGACCTGGGTGGCGGTGTCGAAGCCCAGGCCCATGAGCAGGCCGACGGGGTAGAGGTGCCAGGGCCGGCTCACCCGGCGGGTCACCCGGCCGAGCAACCGGGCCAGGAGCCCGCGGTTGTGCAGGTGGTGCTCGAGCTCGGCCTCGTCGTACCGACCTGAGCGCATCCGGCGGAAGACGCGGGCGATGCCCACCGCCGAACTGAGGTTCATCAGCCCGATGAGCAGCAGGAACGTGCCGGCGACCAGGGTGCCGACGAGGCCGAGGGCCTGCCCGACGGAGTTGTCGTCGGACTGGACGACGCCGGCGACCGACCGCACCCCGGCCACCAGCAGCAGGCTCGCGGCGAACACGACCGACGAGTGGCCGAGGGAGAACCAGAAGCCCGTGCTCACCGACGGCGTGCCCTCGTCGACCAGCTTGCGGGTGGTGTTGTCGATCGAGGCGATGTGGTCGGCGTCGAAGGCGTGCCGGACGCCGAGCATGTAGGCGGTCAGGCCGACGCCGACCCCGAGGACCCCGGTACTGCCCAGCTGGTACTCCGCGGGCGCGACGGCGAACACCAGCACGCCCCACCCGACGACGTGCAGCAGCAGGACGAACGCGGCCATGCCGCCGATCGAGCGCCACTCCCGGGGGCTGAACGAGCCGCCCGCGCGGGTCCGGTGCGCCGGGGGACCGGGCCGGGCGGACACGGCGGGGACGCTCACGCTGCCTCCAGGGACGTCAGGGGAGGGACCCGGCGACCTTATTGCACACGAGTTGCACCTGCACACCTGTCGCATCGGGCAGGTCCGCCGGCCGCCCGGACGGGGCGGGCAACACGGCCGACACACGGCGGCCGGACACGCGATCGGGAGTTCACGGTCCGGAAACGTGCCGACGCCGCCCGTGGAAACACGGCCCCGGCACCGTGAACGCCGCGTCGCCCCACCACCGCCGGTGGCGGGCGCACCGAGCACCGCCCCGGGCTCCTCGCTCGTCCCGGGTCCGTCCGTGGCCCTGCCCCGTCGCACGGCCACACCACACCGTCAGGAGGTTGCCGTGGACACCGGCGACACCGCCTGGGTCCTGGTCAGCGCCGCGCTGGTGCTGTTCATGACCCCCGGTCTGGCGCTCTTCTACGGCGGCATGGTCCGCGCGAAGAGCGTCCTCAACATGATGATGATGAGCTTCGGGGCACTCGCGCTGATCAGCGTGCTGTGGGTGCTCTACGGCTACTCGATCGCCTTCGGCGACGACGTCGGCGGCGGCCTGCTCGGCGACCCGACCGAGTTCTTCGGCCTCTCGTCGCTGATCGGCACCGCGGGCCTGGAGGGGGCGTTCGCGCCGGACAACCTGGTCTTCACCGTCCCCTCGCTGGCCTTCGTCGCCTTCCAGGGCGTCTTCGCGATCCTCACCGTGGCGCTCATCTCGGGCGCCGTCGCCGACCGCGCCCGCTTCGGCCCGTGGATGGTCTTCGCCGGCGTCTGGGCCACGCTGGTCTACTTCCCGGTCGCCCACTGGGTGTTCGCCTTCGACGGCGCGGAGTCCGAGACCGGCGGCTGGATCGCCAACGACCTGCTGGCCATCGACTTCGCCGGCGGGACCGCGGTGCACATCAACGCCGGCGCCGCGGGCCTGGCGCTGGCCCTGGTGCTCGGCAAGCGGCGCGGCTTCGGCCGCGACCCGATGCGGCCGCACAACCTGCCCCTGGTGATGATCGGCGCGGGCATCCTCTGGTTCGGCTGGATCGGCTTCAACTCCGGCTCCGCGCTGGCCGCCAACGGCCAGGCCGCCGAGGTGTTCGTGACCACGCTCGCGGCCACCGGCGCGGCCACCCTGGGCTGGCTGCTCACCGAGAAGCTGCGCGACGGGCACGCGACCTCGCTGGGCGCGGCCTCCGGCGTGGTGGCCGGCCTGGTCGCCATCACCCCGGCCTGCTCCGCGGTGACCCCGCTCGGCGCGATCGCCGTCGGCCTCGTCGCCGGCGTCGTCTGCGCCCTCGCCGTCGGCCTGAAGTACCGGCTGGGCTACGACGACTCCCTCGACGTCGTCGGCGTCCACCTCGTCGGCGGCCTCTGGGGCACCCTCGCCGTCGGCCTGTTCGCCTCCGCCGCGGCGACCGCCGGCGTGGACGGTCTCTTCTACGGCGGCGGCGTGGACCAGCTGTGGCGGCAGGCGCTCGGCGCCCTCGCCGTTCTGGTCTACTCGTTCGTGCTGACGCTCGTCATCGGCCTCGTCGTCGCGAAGCTCATGCGCTTCCGCATCACCGAGGAGGACGAGGTCGCCGGCATCGACGGCGTCGTGCACGCCGAGACCGGTTACGACCTCGCCTCCCTGGGCGGCGGCGGTGGCGGCTCGGCCCTCACGGCCGCCGGCCAGACCCGCGCGGAGGCCCGGGGCACCACCCTCACGGACAGGAGCCGGGTGTGAAGCTCGTCACCGCCATCATCAAGCCGTTCAAGCTCGACGACGTCAAGAACGCCCTCGAGCTGATCGGGATCACCGGACTGACCGTCAGCGAGGTCCAGGGCTTCGGCCGCCAGCGCGGCCACACCGAGGTCTACCGCGGTGCCGAGTACCAGGTGGACTTCGTCCCCAAGGTGCGCATCGAGGTCGTCGTCGGCGAGATCGAGGCCGCGCGGGTGGTCGACGCCGTCGTCGAGTCGGCCTCCACCGGGCAGATCGGCGACGGGAAGGTGTGGGTCACCACGATCGACGAGATCGTGCGGGTGCGCACCGGCGAGCGCGGCGAGGACGCGCTGTAGACGAAGGACCCCCTTGCCCCCCACCCCTCGCACGTTCGGGGCGGGACCCTGCAAGGGGGCCGACAGCACCACGTCGGCCGGGGTGGCGGGAGGACCGCCGCCCCGGCCGGCGCCGTCCCGACCCACCGACCGACAGGGGGGACCGTGCCCGACCTCGGCGCGCTGCCCGGCCTGACCCGCGCCGAGCGGGTGCAGCAGCTCGACGCCTGGCTGGGCGGCCTGCTCGCCGCCGCCGTCGCCGGCACACCGCCGCCCCGGCAGGGCCGGGGTGCCCCGCCCCCGCGCACCGGCACCGACGGCGTCGCGCTGGTCGCCGTCGGCAGCCTGGGACGGCGCGAGCCGCCGCCGCACGGCGACCTCGACCTGGTGCTGGTCCACGACGGCCGGCCCGAGGTGGCCGCGCTCGCCGACGCCGTCTGGTACCCGGTCTGGGACGCCGGCGTGCGGCTGGACCACTCGGTGCGCTCGGTCGCCGAGGCCGTGGCGGTGGCCTCCTCCGACGTCAAGGCCGGCCTGGGCCTGCTCGACGCCCGCCTGGTCGCCGGCGACGCCGCCCTCGCCGCCGCGCTGCGCACCGCGACGCTGGCCGCCTGGCGGCAGTCGGCGTCCCGGCTGCTGCCGCAGCTGCGCGACCTGCGCCGCGGCCGGGCCCGGCAGGTCGGCGAGCTGGCCTTCCTGCTCGAGCCCGACCTGAAGGAGGCCTACGGCGGCCTGCGCGAGGGCCAGGTGCTGCGCGCGGTCGCCGCCGCCCAGCTCGGCGACGAGCCCGCCACGGAGGTGGAGGCGGCCTACGCCCTGCTGCTCGACGTCCGCGACGAGCTGCGCCGCCGCACCGGCCGGCCCTCCGACGTGCTGGTCCGCCAGGAGCAGCGCCCGGTCGCCGCCGCGCTCGGCCTCCCCGACGAGGACGTGCTGCTGCGCCGGGTCAGCCTCGCCGGGCGCCGGCTGGCCTTCGTCGCCGACGACACCTGGCGGCGGGTGGAGGCGGCGCTGGTCCGCCGCCCCCGCGGCCGCTACCGCCGCGTGCGCCGCGAGCCGCTGGCCGAGGGCGTGGTGCGGCAGGGCGACGAGGTGGTGCTCGCCCGCGACGCCCGCCCGGCCGCCGACCCCGGGCTGGTGCTGCGCGGGGCGGCCGCCGCCGCCCGCGCCGACCTGCTGCTGTCCCCCTACACGCTGCGGGTGCTCGCCGCGCACTCCCCGCCGGTGCCCGAGCCGTGGCCGGCCGAGGTGCGCTGGTCGTTCCTGCGGCTGCTGGCCGCCGGCCGGCCCGCGGTCGCCGTCGTCGAGCAGCTCGACCAGGAGGGCCTGCTGACCCGGCTGCTGCCGGAGTGGGAGCAGGTGCGGTCGCTGCCCCAGCGCCACCCGTGGCACCGCTTCACCGTCGACCGGCACCTCGTCGAGGCCGCCGCGGCCGCCGCCGAGCTCACCCACGACGTCGACCGGCCCGACCTGCTCCTGGTCGCCGCGCTGCTGCACGACATCGGCAAGGGCCGGCCCGGGGACCACAGCGTCGTGGGGGAGCCGATCGCCGCCGGCGTCGCCGCCCGCATGGGGTTCGCCCCGGCCGACGTCGCCGTCGTCGGCACGCTGGTCCGCCACCACCTGCTGCTGCCCGACACCGCCACCCGCCGCGACATCGACGACCCGGTGACCGTCGAGCGGGTCGCGGCCACCATCGGCGGGGACGCGCAGGTGCTGCAGCTGCTGCACGCGCTGGCGCAGGCCGACGGCGCGGCCACCAGCTCCTCGGCGTGGTCGCCGTGGAAGGCGCACCTGGTCGCCCACCTGGTCGCCCGGGTGCAGGCGCACCTGGGCGGGACGCCGGCCGCCGACGCCGACCCGGTGCTGCACCCCACCGCGCCCACGGTCACCGAGACCGGGGCCGACGGCGCGGTGACCGTGGGCGTCGAGGACGTCGCCGACGGCCAGCAGGTGACGATCGGGGCGCCCGACGAGCGGGGCCTGTTCAGCTGCCTGGCGGGGGTGCTCGCGCTCAACCAGCTCGACGTGCGCGCGGCGAAGGTCGACGTCGTCGACGGCCGGGCGACGGCGGTGTTCGCCGTCCGCCCGCGGTTCGGGCGGGCGCCGCAGCCGGCGATCCTGGCCGACGCCGTCCGCGCGGCGCTGGAGGGGACGCTGCCGCTGGCCGACCGGCTCCGGCAGCGGGAGGCCGACTACCGGCAGGACGCCGCGCGGTCGGCGCCGCCGCGGATCTCCTGGCACGACTCGGAGGTCAGCGGCGAGGCGACCAGCATCGTGGAGGTGCGGGCCGGCGACCGTGCCGGGCTGCTCCACCGGCTCACCGCAGCGCTCGGCTCGGAGGGGCTCGACGTCACCTCCGCGCGCATCGAGACCCTCGGCGCCGACGCCGCCGACTACTTCTACGTCAGCAACCCGGCCGGCGGCCCCCTCGACCCCGCCCGGCGGGCGCGGGTGGAGGCGGCGCTGGTCGCCGCGGCGCGGGGCGCGGTCCTCGACCCGGCGCACGGGGCGGTGCTCGACCCGGTGGCGGACACACCGCGCTGAGTGCACGGGACTGTCGGTGGGCCGTGCGACCGTCGGGACGACTCCGGGACGGAGCAGTCCCGGTACCGACGGCGAGGGGAGTCCCCGTGCAGCACCCGCAGAGCTGGCCCTGCCCCACCTGCGCGCAGGACACGGTGTTCGAGCAGCCGCCGTGCGCCGACGGGCACACCGACGACGGCGGCGAGTGCCCCGAGTGGATCTGCACCGGCTGCGGCACCGGCTTCCTCCTCGGCGGGCTGGAGTCCCTCGTCGAGGCGGCGGGGCGGCGGGCCGCCGGCGCCGCCGCCTAGCGACCGTCGCCCGGGGGGGGGGGGGGCCGGCGCGCGGGGGGGCCCCCCCCCCCCCCCCCCCCCCCCCCGGCCCCCCCCCCCCCACCCCCCCCCCCCCCCACGCCTCCTCCGGGAGGCACGCCTCTCCGCCGTGCGCAGGGGTCGGACCCGGCCGGATCGGGCACCACCGGGGGTGACCGCACCCGCGACCCACCCCGGGAGTCCCCGTGACCGTCCCCTCCGCCCGTCCCCTCGCGCTCGTCACCGGTGCCTCCAGCGGCATCGGCCTGGAGCTGGCCAAGCAGTTCGCCGAGCACGGCTACGACCTGGTCATCGCCGCGGAGGACGACGAGCTCGACGCCGCCGCCGAGACGCTGCGCGGCATGGGCGCGCACGTCTCCCCGGTGCGCGGCGACCTGACCCGCTACGAGGACCGCGAGCTGCTCGTGGCCGCCGTCCGCGGGGCCGGCCGCCCGCTGGACGCCGCCGCCATCAACGCGGGGGTGGGGGTCGGCGGCGCGTTCGTCGACACCGACCTCGACGCCGAGCTGGGCATAATCGCGCTCAACTGCGGTTCCACGGTGCACCTGGCCAAGCGGGTGGCGCAGGACATGGCCGCCCGCGGGGAGGGCCGCATCCTGTTCACCTCGTCGGTGGCCTCGCAGGCGCCCCAGCCGTTCCAGGCCGTCTACGGCGCGAGCAAGGCGTTCGTGCAGCACCTGTCGCTGGCCCTGCGCGAGGAGCTGTCCGACCGCGGCGTCAGCGTCACCGCGCTGCTGCCCGGGCCGACCGACACCGAGTTCTTCGACCGCGCCGACCTCACCGACACCCGCATGGGCGCCACCGACGCCAAGGACGACCCGGCCCAGGTCGCCCGGCAGGGCTACGAGGGCCTGGTCACGGGGGAGGCCTCGGTCTTCGCCGGGTCGCTGGCCAGCAAGGCGATGGGCCGGCTGTCGGCGGTGACGCCGGGCAACGTGGCCGCCAAGCTCAACCGGAAGATGGCCGAGCCCGGGTCGGCCCCGCAGGAGTGAGCCGCGCGTCGGGCACGATGCCCGTCGTGCCCGACGCCCTCCCCGAGATCCCCGCCGGGCCGGTGCTGCTGCGCCCGTGGCGGCCCGGCGACGCGCCCGCCGTCCGCGCCGCGCTCACCGACCCGGCCACCGACCTGTTCTCCAACCCCGGCCGGGTCGCCACCGACGAGGACGCCGTCGAGTGGGTGGCCCGGCGGGCCGGCCGCTCCCCGACGACGGCCGCCTGGGCCGTGGTCGACGCCGCCACCGGCGAGCTCGTCGGCTCGGTCGCCCTGCACGCCGTCGACCCCGCGCAGGGCGACGCCGGGGTCGGCTACTGGACCGTGCCCGCCGCCCGTGGCCGCGGGGTGGCCTCGCGCGCCGTCGACGCCGCCGTCCGCTTCGGCTTCGCCGTCCTGTCGATCGACCGGGTCGAGCTTGTGCACGCCGTGGACAACCCCGCCTCCGGCCGGGTGGCGGAGAAGGCGGGCTTCACCCGGGAGGGCCGGCTGCGCCGCTCCCACCGCTACGCCGACGGCGTCCGGCGCGACGAGGTGCTGTGGGCGCGGCTGTCCGACGACGACGTGCCCGACCTCAGCACCCACAGCTGACCGGCGCGGTCAGCGGGTCGGCGGCGGGGCGGGTGAGGCCGGCCGCGGTCTCCACCGGCAGGCCCTCGCGCGCCCAGTACTCGAAGCCGCCGATCATCTCCCGCACGCGGAAGCCGAGCAGCGCCAGCGCGAGCGCGGCGCGGGTGGCGCCGTTGCAGCCCGGCCCCCAGCAGTAGGTGACGACCGGGACGGACCGGTCCAGCTCGGCGGCGGCGCGGGCGGCGACCTCCCGCCCGGGCAGGTGCACCGCGCCGGGTACGTGGCCCTGGTCCCACGCCGCGCGGCTGCGGCTGTCGAGCAGCACGAAGCCGGGCGCGCCGGACCGCACCGCGGCGTGCACGTCGCTGACGTCGGTCTCGACGGTGAGCCGGGAGGCGAAGTGGGCGGCGGCGTCGGCCGGGTCGGTGGTCCAGTCCACGGCGCCGATCGTGCGGTGCGCGCGGGGGCCAGGACGAGACCCGCGACTGCCACCGACCGCAACGGAGGTGCCTGTGACCCTTGACGGCGGCGCCTCTGACATCTGAGATGTCAGTTGTGACCGCGCCCCTCGTTCCCGTCGGCCGGGTGCTGCTGCGCGACCAGGCGCTGGACCGCATCCGGACGGCGATCGTCAGCGGCGCGCTCGCCCCCGGCGCGGTCGTGAAGGACGCCGACCTCGCCGCCCGCCTGGGCCTGTCGGTCGCCCCCGTCCGTGCCGCGCTGGCCCGGCTGGTCGACGAGGGGCTGGTCGAGGCCAAGCCGCAGAGCCACACCCGCGTCACGCCGCTGCGCCCGCGGCAGGTGCGCGACGCCGCCGTCGTCGTCCGGGCGATGCACGAGCTGGCCGCCCGCGAGGCGGCCGGCCGGGTGACCGCCGACGACGTCGCCCGCATGCGCGCGGCCAACCAGCGGTTCGCCGCGGCGGTCCGGGACGGTGACGTCGACGCCGCGCTGGCCGCCGACGACGAGTTCCACGCCGTGCTGCTCGACCGGGCCGGCAACACCGCGCTGACGGCGACCGCCGAGCGCTTCACGCCCGCGATCCGCCGGCTCGAGCGGGCCCGGTTCGCCGCGGCGCACGGCCGGGAGTCCGTCGACCTGCACGACCGCCTGGTCACCGCCTGCGCCCACGACGACGTCGACGCCGCCGTCGCCACCACCACCGAGATCTGGACGGCGCTGCTGTCCGAACTGGAGGAGACCGATGTCGACCCTGGCTGACTTCCCCCGCACCCCGCTGCTGTTCGGCCCCTCGCCGGTGCACCGGCTCGACCGGCTGACCGGGCACCTCGGCGGCGCCGCGGTCTGGGCCAAGCGGGAGGACTGCAACTCCGGCATCGCCTACGGCGGCAACAAGACCCGCAAGCTCGAGTACCTCGTCGCCGACGCGCTGGCGCAGGGCTGCGACACCCTCGTCTCCATCGGCGGCGTGCAGAGCAACCACACGCGGCAGGTGGCCGCGGTCGCCGCGCACGTCGGGCTGTCGTGCGTGCTGGTGCAGGAGAGCTGGGTGGACTGGCCCGACGCCGTCTACGACAAGGTCGGCAACATCCTGGTCAGCCGGCTGGCCGGTGCGGACGTCCGGCTGGTCAAGGCCGGCTTCGGCATCGGCTTCAAGGAGAGCTGGGAGACCGCGCTCGCCGAGATCGAGGCCCGCGGCGGCAAGCCCTACGCGATCCCGGCCGGCGCCAGCGACCACCCGCTGGGTGGGCACGGCTTCGCGAACTGGGCGCTGGAGGTCGCGCAGCAGGAGGCCGAGCTCGGCGTCTTCTTCGACACCGTCGTCGTCTGTTCGGTCACCGGGTCCACGCAGGCCGGCATGGTCGCTGGCTTCGCGCTGCTGGAGGAGCAGGGCGGCCGGTCGCGGCGGGTGCTCGGGATCGACGCCTCCGCCAGGCCCGCCGAGACCCGCGACCAGGTGCTGCGCATCGCCCAGCGGACGGCGCGGGCCATCGGCGTGCGGCGCGAGCTCACCCTCGACGACGTCGAGCTCGACGAGCGCTACCACGCCGGCGTCTACGGCATCCCCGACGCGACGACGATCCGCGCGATGGAGACCGCCGCCCGCACCGAGGGCATGGTCACCGACCCGGTGTACGAGGGGAAGTCGATGGCCGCGACGATCGACCTGGTCGGCCGCCGCGAGATCGACCCGTCGTCGACGGTGCTCTACGCCCACCTGGGCGGCCAGCCCGCGCTCAACGGCTACAGCGCGCTGTTCTCCTGAGCGGGGGGCGGCGGGGACAGCGACCGGCCACCGGCCCGCAGCCCGGCGCCGACCACCCGCCGCAGCAGCACCACCGCCGCGGCGGTGCCCAGGGACGTCCAGGTCGGCTCGGCGGCCAGCCGCAGCAGCCCGGCCGCGAGCAACAGGTCCAGGAAGACGCCGAGGGCCAGCGCGGGGCGCCGGGTGCTGGCCAGGGTCACCGCCCCGGCGACCAGCGCCATCGCACCGACGCCGGCGGCCAGCAGCCCGGGCAGCGGCCCGAGCGAGGTCACACGCCCCGTCCGCGGTGCTCGGCGGACGCCGGGTCCGGAACCGCTGCGCCGGTCTCCTCGGCCACCTGCCGCCGCTCCTCGGCGATCTCCTTGGACAGGAAGTAGTTCAGCGCCGTCCGGATGGCGGCCACGGCGGCGAGCTGGCCGAGCTCGCGGAAGCTGGGTGCGACCGCCGTCCGCAGCACGTCGCTGGCCAGCTGGAACTCCAGTCCGAGCGCGAGGAAGCGGCCGAGGGTGAGCCGGACGGGGACGAAGGCCGACGTCCCCTGGCGGCGCAGCCCGACCGTCACGAACCGGATGAAGGCCCACACCGCGCCGACGACGATGACCACGGCTCCGCACGCCTCGACGACGGTGACCATCACGCCGACCACCTCGGCGAGCAGCTCCTCCACGCGCCGCCCCTACCCGGACGGCGGGGGTCTCACCACGCGACGGCCAGGCCCCCGGGCGGCGGGGCGTCGAACGCGGCCAGCACGTCGTCGCGCCAGGGTGCGAGGCCGGAGCCGGCCAGCACGACGTCGCGGACCAGCCCGTGCCAGGCGCCGACCCGGCGCAGCATGCCGTGGCCGCCGGGCAGCGTGAACCGGGCGACCCGCGCACCGGCGCGGTGCGCGCGCACCGCGAAGTCCTCCGACAGCCGGGCGGGCACCCAGCGGTCGCCGCGGCCGTGCGCGAGGACGACGGGGCGCCCGCGCAGGTGACCGACCGGCTCACCCGGCGGCGTCCACGGCGCCAGGCCGCAGACGGCGGCCACCGACGGGTCGTCGCCGGCCCGCAGCACCGCCCGGCCGCCCATCGAGTGCCCGACCAGGACGACCGGGACGTCGCCGTGCCGCTCGCGCACCCGGTCCAGCGCCCACCGGACGTCGGCGTGGGCGTCGGCGGCCGGCCCGTTCCACCCGGCCACGCGGTAGCGGACCAGGTAGGTCTCCACCCCGCGGCCGGCCGCGGCCGCCGACACCGACTCCTGGATCGCCCGCATCCGCACCAGCGACAGCGCCCGCTCCCGCGGCGGCTCGACGCTGGCCACGGTGCCGCCGTGCGCGAAGACGGCGACCGCGCGGGTGGGCGCGGTCGCCGGGGTGTGGTCGAGGGCGGGGACCCGTTCGGCGGTGGTCACCGGCGCCGTCGGCCACCGCGCAGCCGGTCGCGGGCGCGGTCGCCCAGGTCACCGGCCTGCAGCAGCGCGCGGCTGACCCGCGTCGGGCCGCCGCGCCGCTCCAGCGTGCGGCCGACCCGGCGCAGCAGCCCGGTGGCCAGCGGCACGAGCACGGTCAGGATCAGCCAGACCCGCAGCCGGCGGGTGAGGAACAGCCACATGCCTGGGCCCTTCCCGGGGCCGGGGACCGGCAACCGCCGGTCAGTCGGGGTCCGGTGCGAGCCGCACCACCATCTTCCCGGTGTTGGCCCCCGCGAGGAGGTCCAGGAAGGCGGGCACGGCGTTGTCCAGGCCCTCGTAGACGGTCTCGCGGACGACGAGCCCGCCGGAGCGGATCCACCCCGACACCGTCTCGGTGAACTCGCCGTGCAGGTCGGTGTGGTCGCTCACGAGCAGGCCGGTGACCGCCAGCCGCTTGGAGATCATCAGGGAGCTGAAGTTCTTCGGCCCGGGGACCGTCTCGGTGGCGTTGTAGTTCGAGATCGAGCCGCAGATGACCGCCCGGCCGTGCACGTGCAGCGCGCCGAGCGCGGCGTCGAGGTGCTCGCCGCCGACGTTGTCGAAGAAGACGTCGACGCCGTCGGGCGCGGCCTGCGCGAGTGAGTCCCGGACCGGCCCGTCGTGGTAGTCGAAGGCGGCGGTGAAGCCGATCTCCCGCAGCCAGGCGACCTTCTCCGGGCTGCCGGCGCTGCCCACCACGGCCGAGGCGCCGCGCAGCCGGGCGAACTGGCCGACGGCGCTGCCCACCGCCCCCGCGGCGCCGGAGACGAACACCGCGTCGCCCTCGCGGAAGGCGCCCACCCGGAACAGCCCGGCGTAGGCGGTCAGGCCGGGCATGCCGAGGATGCCCAGCGACCAGGTCAGCGGCAGGCCGGTGGCCGGCAGCTGCCGGACGTGCCGGGCGTCGAGGACGGCGACGTCGCGCCAGGCGGCGTCGGTGAGCACCAGCGCCCCCTCGGGGACGTCGGGGGAGCGGGACTCGACGACGCGGCCGACCGCCCCGCCCCGCATCACCTCACCGACCTCCCAGGGCGCGGCGTAGGAGGGGCCCAGCCGCATCCGGCCACGCATGTAGGGGTCGACCGACATCGCGACCATCCGCACGACCACCTGCCCCTCGGCGGGGTCGGGGTGCTCGACCTCGACCAGCCGGAAGTCCTCCGGGGTCGGCGCGCCGTGGGGACGGGCGGCCAGGTGCCACTCGCGGGCGGGGATCGGCACGGGAGGCTCCCTGGGGGTCGTCGGAGGGCGGGTGCACCGGCGATCCTGCCGTGTCCCGCTCGGGGACCTGCAAGGCATAGGAAGCTCTACCCACGTCTCGCGCCGCTGGACGTGCGCAGAGCTTCCTATGCCTGGAGGGCCGCATGGACGTCGTCCGCACGCCCGAGGAGCGCTTCGCCGCGCTGCCCGGCTTCCCGTACCCGCCGATCCACGTTCCCGTCGACGCCGGGGACGGGACGGACCTGCGGGTCGCGGTGGTCGACACCGGGCCGGCCGACGGCGAGGTCGTGGTGCTGCTGCACGGCGAGCCGTCCTGGTCCTTCCTCTGGCGGCACGTCATCGGCGAGCTCACCGCCGCCGGGCTGCGCGTGGTCGCCCCCGACCTGGTCGGCTTCGGCCGCTCCGACAAGCCCACCGACCCGGCCGCCTACAGCTACGCGGCGCACGTCGAGTGGGTCCGGCAGGCGCTGTTCGACCGGCTCGGCCTGACCGACGTCACGCTGGTCGGCCAGGACTGGGGCGGGCTGATCGGGCTGCGGCTGGTCGCCGAGCACCCCGACCGGTTCGCCCGGGTCGTCGTCGCCAACACCGGCCTGCCCACCGGGGACACCCCGATGAGCGAGGCGTTCCTCGCCTGGCAGCGGTTCGCCGCGACGGCCCGGGCGTTCGACGTCGGCCGCATCGTCGCCAACGGCACGGTCACCGACCTGCCGCCCGAGGTGGTCGCCGCCTACGACGCGCCCTTCCCCGACGAGGCGTCCAAGGCCGGCGCCCGCGCCTTCCCCGCCCTGGTGCCGACGACGCCCGACGACCCCGCCGCGGCCGCCAACCGGGCCGCCTGGCAGGTCCTCGCCCGCTTCGACCGGCCGTTCCTCACCGCGTTCTCCGACTCCGACCCCATCACCGCCGGCGCCGACCGGGTGTTCCAGCAGGTCGTGCCCGGCGCGCGGGGGAGGGCGCACACCACGCTGGCCGGCGGCGGGCACTTCCTGCAGGAGGACGTGGGTGCCGAGCTCGGCCGGGTGGTGGCCGCCCTCGTCGCGGCCACACCCCGGTGAACCGCGAGGAGGTCCTCGCCCTCCTGCGCCGCGACCCCGACGTCGAGGCGCCCGACCTCGTCGCCGTCGACGCCACCGACCGGCTGCTGCTCGACACCGCGGCCGGGGCGCTGGCCGGCCCCGGCCGGGTCGTGGTCGTCGACGACTCCCACGGGGCGCTCACCCTGGGCGCGCTGGCGTCCGGCGCCACCGACGTGCGGGTGCACCAGGACCTGCTGGTCGGCGAGCAGGCGCTGGCCCGCAACGCCGAGCGCACCGGCCTGGCCGGCGGCTACCGCCCGCTGCCGCTGACGGCGGAGCTCCTCGACGGCGCCACGCTGGTCCTCGCCCAGGCGCCCAAGGCCCTCGACGCGCTGCGCGAGCTCACCGAGCTGGCCGCCGCCGTGGCCGCACCCGACGTCGTGGTGCTCGTCGGCGGCCGGGTCAAGCACATGACGCTCGGCATGAACGACGTGCTGCGCACCGGGTTCACCGACGTCACGGCGACGCTGGCGCGGCAGAAGTCCCGCGTGCTCGTCGCCCGCGACCCGCGTCCCGGGGTCGCGCCGAGCTTCCCCCGCTGCCGGCACGACGGCGCCCTCGACCTCGACGTCTGCGCCCACGGCGCCGCCTTCGCCGGCACCCGCGTCGACGACGGCACCCGGCTGCTGGCGACCGCGCTGGCCGGCGCCGCCCCCGGCGCGCGGACGGCGGTGGACCTCGGCTGCGGCACCGGCGTGCTGGCCGCCGTCCTCGCTCGGTCGCGGCCGGAGCTGGCCGTCACCGCCACCGACCAGTCCGCTGCTGCGGTGGCCTCCGCGCGCGCGACGCTGGACCGCGCGGGGCTCGGCCGGGTCCGGGTCACCCGCGACGACGCCGCCGCGGGCCTGCCCGACGCGAGCGCCGACCTCGTCGTGTGCAACCCGCCGTTCCACCTCGGCGCCGCCGTCGTCACCGCCGCGGCCGACCGGCTCTTCGCCGCGGCCGCGCGGGTGCTGCGCCCCGGCGGGGAGCTGTGGGCGGTCTGGAACAACCGGCTGCCGCACCGGGCGGCGCTGCGGCGCCTGGTCGGGCCGACGCGGGCGGCGGCGCACGACCGCCGGTTCACCGTGAGCGTGTCCACCCGCCGCTGACCGGCGCGGGCACGCCGGAGGGGGACGACGCCCCTTCCGCCGCCGGCCCGGCCGGGCCACTGTGCGGCGGCATGACGACGTCCCTCCCCGGGCCCGAGGCGCTGTCCGAGCGGCTCGTCGCGTCCGTGACCGGCACCTTCGAGGTGGCCGCGGTCGAGCTCGGCCGCCGGCTCGGCTGGTATCGCGCGCTCGACGGCGCGCCGGCGACCGCCGCGCAGCTCGCCGAGCGCACCGGCACCGACGCCCGCTACGCGCGCGAGTGGCTCGAGCAGCAGGCGGTCGCGGGCTACCTCGCCGTCGACGACGCGGCCGCCGGGCCGGAGCAGCGCCGCTACTCGCTGCCGCCGGGGTACCGCAGCGTGCTGGTCGACGAGCTCGACCCGCTCTACACCGCCCCGCTGGCCTGGGCGGCCATGGCCTTCGTCCGCAACGTCCCCCGTCTGGCGGAGGTCTACCGGGAGGGCTCGGGACTGGGCTGGGCGCAGATGGGGCCCGACGCCCGGGAGGCGCAGGCGGCGGCCAACCGGCCGTTCCTCACCGGGGCGCTGGGCGCGGAGGTGCTGCCCGCGCTGCCCGAGGTCGACGCGGCGCTGCGCGCCGGCGGGCGGGTCGCCGACGTCGGGTGCGGGCTGGGCTGGTCCTCGATCGGCATCGCGGCCGCCTACCCGGCCGCGCGGGTGGACGGCTTCGACGTCGACGCGCCGTCGGTGGAGCGGGCCCGCGCCGCCGCCGCCGAGGCCGGCGTGGCCGACCGGGTGTCGTTCACGGTCGCCGACGTCGCCGGGCTGCGGGACCGGGCCGGCGGCTACGACCTGGTGACGGCGGTCGAGTGCGTGCACGACCTGGCCGACCCGGTGGGGGTGCTCTCGGCCGTGCGCGGGCTGGTCGCGCCCGGCGGCACGGTGCTGGTCGTCGACGAGCGGGTGGCCGAGGCCTTCACCGCGCCGGGCTCCGACGTCGACCGGCTGATGTACGGCTACAGCCTGACCTGCTGCCTGCCCGACGGGCTCTCGACCCGCCCCTCGGCCGGCACCGGGACGGTCATGCGGCCGGACACGCTGGCCCGCTACGCCCGTGACGCGGGCTTCGCCGGTGTCGACGTGCTGCCCGTGGACCACGACTTCTTCCGGTTCTACCGGCTCCGGACCGACTGAGGGTCCGGCGCCGGCTCAGTGCGGGGGGCGGTGGCTGCGCCGGCGCACCGGCGGCTCCGACGACCAGGGGAAGTCGATCCAGGCGTCGGTGCGGCGCCACACGTAGTCGCAGGTGACCAGCGAGCGCGGCTTCTCGTAGACGACCGCCGTCCGCACCGCGGCGACGTAGCCGGCGCAGAAGTCGCGGACCAGCTCGAGGGTCTTGCCGGTGTCGGCGACGTCGTCGGCGACGAGCACGTTGGCGCCGGTGATGTCGACCTGGTCCAGCGTCGGCGGCAGCACCACCGGCAGGTCCAGCCGCTCGTCGACGCCGGTGTAGAACTCGACGTTCATCACGAACGTGTTCTTGACGTCGAGGGCGTAGCCCAGCGCGCCGCCGAGGAACAGCCCGCCGCGGGCGATGGACAGGATCAGGTCGGGCTCGAAGCCGTCGTCGGCGACCTGCCGGGCCAGGTCCCGGGCGGCGGTGCCGAACTGCTCGTAGGTCAGGACCTCGCGCTCGTCGGGCACGCCGCCGATCGTGCCAGGAGCGCTGACCCGGATCCCGCCCGGGCCCACCTACCGGATCAGCCGGACCCGGAGCGGGAGGTCCAGCTCCGCCCCGGCGCGGTCGGCGGTGAGCACCTCGGCCGACAGCAGCAGAGGCCGCGCCCGCGGGACCGCCGCGCCGGCGCCGACGAGCTCGTCGACGACCTCCGCCAGGTTGACCGTCCCCAGCACCCCGGCTGCCAGTCCGCGCAGCTCGGAGACCGCGTCCCCGGGTCGTTCGAGCACCAGCCGGCTCCCCTCGGTCCGCAGGTGCAGCCGTTGCCCCGGCACGAGCCCGAGCGCGGCACGCGCCTCGGCCGGGATCACCAGACGACCCTGCTGGCCGAGCACCACCGTGGCATCCACGAGGTCATCGTGCCGCGACCGGTCTTGACGTCCCACGACTCCGGATCCCTCAGCAGAAGCCCGGCGTCCCCAGCCACGCCACCTCGGCGGCCGGGACGTCGTCGCGCAGCACGGTGCCCTCGATGAGCCCGTAGGGGCGGTCGTCGGCGTGGTAGACGAGCGTGTCGTCCTCGCCGGGGGTGTTCGACAGCCCGTACGCCGACAGGTCCTGCAGGAAGTGGTGCCG
Source organism: Geodermatophilus sp. SYSU D00814 (assembly GCF_054050055.1). Taxonomy (NCBI): domain Bacteria; kingdom Bacillati; phylum Actinomycetota; class Actinomycetes; order Geodermatophilales; family Geodermatophilaceae; genus Geodermatophilus; species Geodermatophilus sp. SYSU D00814. The sequence continues at coordinate 9,553 of NZ_JBJGYP010000026.1, read as the reverse complement.
GTTGGGCATCGACATCCGGACCTCGGCGACGTCGGGGAACCGCCGCAGCACCGCCTCGCCCATCGCGTACAGCGTCTGCTGCAGCGCCAGGGAGTGGGTGGCCGCGAAGGTCTCCAGCAGCACGGTGCGGACCCCGTCGAACAGCGCGTCCCAGTCGAGGTCCGGCGAGGTGTAGCGCCAGCGGGCGGTCACCGCGGTGGCCAGCACCCGGTCGCGGGTCTCGGCCAGCGTCGTGTACCGGTCCCGGGGGAAGCCGTGGAACTCCGAGCCGGTGGTCTTGAGGACGACGAGGTCGGACAGCCCCGCCAGCACGTGCGCGTCGGCGCCGTCGACCGTGACCACCGCCGTCCGCACCTCGCCGCCGGGCCGGCGGAAGGCGTGCGGGTGCGGCCGGCCACCGACGGCGATCCGCTCCCAGCCGTAGGACTCGACCGCCACCCGGGCGCCGGTGATCCAGTCGTAGGAGCCGGCGAGGTGGCGGGCCAGCCGCAGGCCGAACGCCTCGGGGGAGCCGACGCCGTCGCGGGCGAAGGCGAAGACGGTGTTCTTCTGCGCGTCGGTGGTCAGCACGTGCGCGTTGTCCCCGGCGGTGTGCGCGGCGGTGAAGTCCCCGCGCAGGGCGGTGCTCACGTCCAGGTCGACCAGGTCGTGGCGGGGGCCGCTGCGGTCGACCGCGACGACGCGGACCTCCGCCTTCCCGTACTGGTTCGGTCCGAGCACGATCGCCATGGCCCCAGCCTGCCGCACCGGCGCTGTTGCACGTGGAACGTCGGGTGGTCAGGACCCGCGGTAGGTCGAGTACGCGAACGGTGAGAGCAGCAGCGGCACGTGGTGGTGGGCGGCGGGCTCGGTGACGGCGAAGGTCAGCGTCACCTCCGGCCAGAACGCCGCGACGCCGCGGACCTCGAACCAGGCCCCCGTGGCGAACACCAGCCGGTGCGGGCCGGCGACGGTCGCCTCCTCGGTGAGCCGGCAGCGGCCGTCGTCGTCGGTGATCCCGACGGCGAGCAGCTCGTCGCCCGCGTACAGCTGGACGGCGATGCCGGCGGCCGGCCGTCCGGCGACGGCGTCGAGCACGTGGGTGGAGACGCTCACGCGTCCTCCTCGCCGGCGCTCGTCGGTCGCGTTCGTGGCACTGCCCTGCCCCTGCGTGAGCTCGCGAGCTCGCTCACGAGACCAGCTCCCGCACCCGCAGCTCGGTGATCTGCGCGAGCTGCTCGACCACCTCGGCCCGCTCGGCGTCGGCGTCGTTGCCCAGCCGCCGACGCAGCTCCCCGAGCATCTCCGCGGGGGAGCGGCCCGCGGCCCGGATCAGGTAGACGTGCCCGAACCGCTCCTCGTAGGCGCGGTTGCCCTCGACGATCGCGGCGCGGGTGTCCTCGTCGGCCCCGCCCATCGAGCCCTGCTCGCGGCGGGAGGCCCGCGCCTCGGCCGAGGAGCCCTCCACCCGGTCGCCGATCCGCGGGTGTGCGGCCAGCGCGAGCGCGACCTCGTCCCACGGCAGCCCGCGGGCCACCTCCCCGGCCCGGCGGACCAGCGTCTCGACGTCGGGGAAGGGCCGGCCGGCCACCAGCCCGGCGGCGAAGCGGGGCGCGGCGTTGCAGCCGCGCAGCGCCTCGACGGCGGCGTCGGCGGGCTCGTCGTTGAACTCGGCGAGGCGGGACACGGTGACAGGATGGCAGCCCACCCGGGCCGGCAGAGGGGACGAGCGGTGAGCGACGTGCGCGTGGAGGGCCCGGAGGTCGAGCGGTCCGCCGAGGTGCTCACCCCGGAGGCGCTGGAGTTCGTCGCCGACCTGCAGCGGCGCTTCGGCCCGCAGCGCGACGCCCTGCTCGTCGCCCGCGCCACCCGCCGCGCCGAGATCGCCGCCGCCCGGTGGCTGGACTTCCGCCCGGAGACCGCCGACGTCCGCGACGGTGACTGGCGGGTGCCCCCACCGCCGCCCGGCCTGGTCGACCGCCGCGTCGAGATCACCGGCCCGACCGAGCCCAAGATGGCGGTCAACGCGCTCAACTGCGGTGCCGACGTGTGGCTGGCCGACCTCGAGGACGCCAACACCCCGCACTGGCGCAACGTCGTCACCGGGCAGGTCGTGCTGCGCGACGCCGTCCGCCGGCAGCTCGCGTTCACCACCCCCGAGGGCCGGGAGTACCGGCTGCGGGAGGACGGCGACCTGCCCACGATCGTGCCCCGCCCCCGCGGCTGGCACCTGCCCGAGCGGCACGTGCTCGTCGACGGCGAGCCGGCCGTCGGCGCCCTGGTCGACGCCGGGCTGTACCTGTTCCACAACGCCGCCGAGCAGCTCGCCCGCGGCAGCGGGCCCTACCTCTACCTGCCGAAGCTGGAGGGGCACCTGGAGGCCGGGCTGTGGCGGGTCGTGTTCGACGCCGCCGAGCAGGCGCTCGGGATCCCCGGGGGGTCGATCCGCGCCACGATGCTCATCGAGACCATCCCGGCGGCGTTCGAGATGGAGGAGATGCTGCACGCGCTGGGCAGCCACGCCGCCGGCCTCAACGCCGGGCGCTGGGACTACCTGTTCAGCGTCATCAAGGTCTTCCGCGAGGCCGGCCCCGACTTCGTGCTGCCCGACCGGGCGGCGGTGACCATGACCGCGCCCATGATGCGGGCCTACACCGACCAGCTCGTCGCCGTCTGCCACCGCCGCGGCGCCACGGCGATCGGCGGCATGGCCGCGGCCATCCCCAGCCGCACCGACGCCGAGGCCAACGAGCGGGCGCTGGCGAAGGTGCGCGAGGACAAGACCCGCGAGGCCGGGGACGGGTTCGACGGGTCCTGGGTGGCCCACCCCGACCTGGTGCCGGTCTGCCGCGCGGCCTTCGACGCCGTCCTCGGCGACCGGCCCAACCAGCTCGACCGGCAGCGCCCCGAGGTGGCGGTCACCGCCGCGCAGCTGCTCGACGTCGCCGGCGTCCCCGGCGGACGGACCCTCGCCGGGCTGCGGGCCAACGTCGAGGTGGCGATCCGCTACCTGGCCGCGTGGCTGGGGGGCAACGGCGCCGTCGGCATCCACGGACTCATGGAGGACGCCGCCACCGCCGAGATCAGCCGCTCGCAGGTGTGGCAGTGGGTGCACGCCGGCGTCGTGCTCGACACCGGCGAGACGGTGACGGAGGAGCTGGTGCGCCGCGTCGTCGCCGAGGAGGTCGCCGGCATCGGCGGGCTGCCGCGCCTCGACGACGCCCGCCGGCTGTTCGAGCAGGTCGCCCTCGCCGAGGACTTCCCCGACTTCCTCACCCTCCCCGCCTACGAGCTGATCTCCTAGACGAAGGACCTCGGTGCCCCCGCCGCTCGCGAACTCGCGGCGGGCCCCTGCACCGAGGCCGACGAGCCATCGGAGTGAACGCGTGACCCTGAGCGAGAGCGTCTACGCCGAGCTCGACCGGCGGCTCGCCCCGGTCGACGCCGCCCGCGCCGCCGCGTACCCGGGCGAGCGGCCCGGCCGGCAGCCGGTGCACACCTGCTACGTCCCGGCCGACGCCGTCGTCCCGGGCCTGGCCGCCGCGTGGGGCGCCGCGGCGCTGGCCGCGCTCGACGAGCACGGCCTGCCCGACCTCGGGTACCCGGCGGCGCTGCTCGACGAGGTGCTGCCCCGGGTGCGCGCCAAGCTCGCCGCCGAGCCGGTCGAGGACCTGCGGGTCGACGCCGAGGACGGCTACCGCGGCCGGCCCGACGCCGAGGACGGCGACGTCGTGCGCGCGGCGGAGGCGGTGGCCGCCGACCTGGCCTCGGGCGGCGCGCCGCCGTCGGTCGGCATCCGGGCGAAGTCGCTGGAGGGGCCGACCCGGCGCCGCGGCGTGCGCTCCCTCGACCTCTTCCTCGGCGGCCTGCCCGCCGGGGCCCGCGCCACTGTCACCCTCCCGAAGGTGACCGCCGTCGAGCAGGTGCGCGCCTTCCTCCCCGTGCTCGACGCGCTGGAGGCCGCGCACGGCGTCGCGCTCGACCTCGAGCTGCAGGTGGAGACCCCGCAGGCGGTGCTCGGCGACGACGGCGCGGTGACCCTCGCCCGCATGGTGCACGCGGCCGGCCCGCGGCTGACCGGCCTGCACCACGGCACCTACGACTACAGCGCCGCCCTGGGCATCGCCGCGGCGCACCAGTCCTCCGACCACCCCGCGCTCGACCTCGCCAAGCAGCTGGTGCAGGTCGCCGTCGCGGGCACCGGCGCCCGGGCGGTCGACGGCTCCACCAACGTCCTCCCGGTCGGCCCGCGCGAGCAGGTGCACGCCGGCTGGCGGGTGCACGCCGGACTGGTCCGCCGGGCGCTCGAGCGCGGCTTCTACCAGGGCTGGGACCTGCACCCGGCGCAGCTGGTCACCCGCCACCTGGCGACCTGCGCGTTCTTCCGCGGCGCCCTGCCGGCGGCCGCGGCGCGGCTGTCGGCCTACGTCGAGCGGGCCGACGCCGGTGTCCTCGACGAGCCGGCCACCGCGCGCGCCCTGGCCGGCGTGGTGCTGCGCGGGCTGGACTGCGGCGCGCTCGACGACGCCGAGGTCACCACCGCGACCGGACTCGACCGGGTGACCCTCGACGCGCTCTCCGGGCGCAGCCACGCGGCCCCGACCGCCAGCGCCTAGGCTGCGGGCGTGGTGGCGCGGTGACACGGGACGCGCCCGGCTCGCTCTTCACCGGTGGCGGTGAGGTCGGCCGGGAGATGGCCGCCCGGGACTGGGGCGGCACCCCCGTCGGCCCTCCCGAGCGGTGGCCGACCGCGCTGCGCAACCTGGTCCGGATCGTCCTGACCTCGCGCTTCTCCATGTGGGCCGCCTACGGCCCGGAGCTGACCGCCTTCTACAACGACGCCTACCAGCGGGACACGCTGCAGGGGAAGCACCCGTGGGCCCTGGGCCGGCCGGCCCGGGAGATGTGGTCGGAGATCTGGGACGACATCGGCCCGCGGATCGAGTCGGTGCTCGCGACCGGCGTGGCCACCTGGGACGAGGACCTGCTGCTCTTCCTCGAGCGCAGCGGCTACCCGGAGGAGACCTACCACACCTTCTCCTACAGCCCGGTCGCCGACGACGACGGCCGCACCGCCGGGATGCTGTGCGTCGTCACCGAGAACACCGACCGGGTGCTCGCCGAGCGGCGCATGGCCTCCCTGCGCGACCTCGCGACGGCGGTGGCCGCGACCCGCACCGAGGCCGACGTGATGGCCGCCGTCCGCGCGCAGCTCGCCCGCAACCCCGCCGACCTGCCCTTCAGCGCCACCTACCTGGTCGAGGAGGACGGCTCCGCGCGGCTGGGGACGACGACCGGCCTGGAGCCGGGCGACCAGGCGGCGCCGGTGCTCCTCCCCGCCGGGGCGGCCGACCCGGTGTGGCCGGTGGGCCGGCTGCGCGCCGGCGAGGAGGCGCTGGTCGGCGACCTGGGCACCCGCTTCGCCGACCTGCCGACCGGCGCCTGGCACCGCCCGCCCGAGGAGGCTCTGCTGGTGCCGATCGCGTCGGCCCCGGCCTCGGGCAGCGCGGCGGTGGCCGGCTTCCTCGTCGTCGGTCTCAACCCGCACCGGCGGCTCGACGACGCCTACCGCGGCTTCCTCGAGCTGGTCGCCAACCAGATCGCCTCGGGCCTGGCCAACGCCGGCAGCTACGAGGCCGAGCGGCGCCGCGCGGAGGCCCTCGCCGAGCTCGACCGCGCCAAGACCGACTTCTTCAGCAACGTCAGCCACGAGTTCCGGACCCCGCTGACGCTGATCATGGGCCCGGTCGCGGAGCTGCGGGCCTCGACGGTGGCCGCCGCCGACCCCCGGGTGGCGCAGGAGCTCGAGGTGGTCGAGCGCAACGCCCTGCGCCTGCAGAAGCTGGTCAACACCCTGCTCGACTTCTCCCGCCTGCAGGCCGGCCGCATCGACGCGCGGTTCGAGCCGGTCGACCTGTCCGCGGTCACCGGCGAGCTGGCCAGCGTCTTCCGCTCGGCGGTCGAGCGCGCCGGCCTCACCCTGACCGTCGACTGCCCGCCGCTGCCCGAGCCGGTGCACATCGACCGGGACATGTGGGAGAAGGTCGTCCTCAACCTGCTGTCCAACGCGCTGAAGTTCACCTTCACCGGGGGCATCACCGTCCGGCTGCGGGAGGCCGACGGCCGCGCCGTGCTCACCGTCGCCGACACCGGCACCGGCATCCCCGCGGCCGAGCTGCCGCGGCTGTTCGAGCGGTTCACCCGCGTCTCCGGCGCCCGCGCCCGCTCCGGCGAGGGCAGCGGCATCGGCCTGGCGATGGTGCGCGAGCTGGTCGGGCTGCACGGCGGCGACGTCGCGGTCGACAGCGCCCCCGACGTCGGCACCACCTTCACCGTCGCCCTGCCGCTGGGCTCCGCGCACCTGCCCGCCGACCGGCTCGCCCCTCCGGCGCCGGAGGCACCGGCGGTCTCGGCCTCGGCGACGCCGTTCGTGACCGAGGCGCTGCGCTGGCTGCCGGGGTCCGGCGAGGAGCCCCCGCCCCCGGCGGCAGGGGCCCGCGCCGGCCGGGTCCTGGTCGCCGACGACAACGCCGACATGCGCGACTACGTCGGTCGCCTGCTGGCCCCGGCGCACGAGGTGCAGGCGGTCTCCGACGGCCGCGCGGCGCTCGAGGCGGCGCTGGCCGACCCGCCGGACCTGATCGTCAGCGACGTGATGATGCCGGGCCTCGACGGCCTGCAGCTGCTCGGCGCCCTGCGGGCCGACGCGCGCACCTCCCGGGTCCCGGTCGTGCTGCTGTCGGCCCGGGCCGGCCAGGAGGCCGCCGTCGAGGGGCTGGCCGCCGGTGCCGACGACTACCTGGTCAAGCCGTTCTCGGCGCAGGAGCTGCTGGCCCGCGTCGACGCCCACCTGCAGCTGGGCCGCGCCCGCCGGGAGGCCGAGGAGCGGTTCACCGCGATGGCCGACCTCGCCCCGGCGCTCATCTGGGTCGCCGACGCCGAGGGCCGGCGGCTGTTCCTCAACGCCGCCTGGACCGGCTTCACCGGCCGTCCGGTCTCCGCCGAGCGCGGCGACGGCTGGCGCGAGGGGCTGCACCCGCGGGACCACGAGCGCTACGTCGCCGCCGTCACCGAGGCGACCGCGCGCGGCGAGGGGTGGGAGGTCGAGTTCCGGCTGCGCCGGGCCGACGGCGCCTTCCACTGGCTGCTCGAGCGGGCCGTGCCGATCGGGGGCAGCGGCGGCCCGGGCGGCTGGGTGGGCAGCTGCACCGACATCAATGCCCGCTACCAGGAGACCGAGCGGCAGACCCTGCTCGCCGAGGTCGGCACGGCGCTGGACCGGGAGACCGAGACCGACGCGCAGCTGGCCGCGCTGGCCCGGCTGGTGGTCGACCGGCGGCTGGCCGACTCCTGCACCGTCCGGGTGGTCGGCGAGGACGGCCGGCTGCGCTACGCCGGGTGGGCGGGGGTCGACGGCGGCAACCGCGACCTGCTCGCCGGCCTCGACGCCCACGGCGGCCTCGGCCTGGCGGTGCTCACCAGCGGTGCGTCGGTGCTGCGCCGGCACCTGTCGGGCCCCGGCGACGGCGGCGTCCGGCTCGACCTGCGCTCGGCGCTGCTCGTCCCGCTGTCGGTGCGCGGGCAGGTCCGCGCGGTGCTGGCGCTGGGCCGCGGCGACGACGCCCCGCCGTTCCACGAGGACGACCGCGCCCTCGTCGAGGACATCGCCGCCCGCGCCGCCCTGGCGCTGGACAACGCGCTGCTGCTCGCCGACGAGCGGGCCGCCGCCCGGCGGCTGCGGCTGCTGCAGCGGGCGACCGCCGAGCTGTCGGCGGCCACCACGCCCGAGGAGGTGGCCCGCGCCACCGCCGGCCACCTGGTCACCCTGGTCGGCGACGACTGCCGGGCCGGCGTCTACGAGCTCGACGACACCGGCCGCGGGCTGCGGCTGCTGGCGCTCACCGGTGACGACCCCGAGGGTCGCCGGCACTTCGCGGAGCTGCCGCTGTCGGCGCCGCTGGCGGTGACCCGCGCGGTGGTCGAGCGCCGGCCGCTGTGGGTGGAGCGGCTGGCGGACTGGCCCGGCCGGGACGGCGGCCTCGAGGGCGGGCAGGCCGAGACGCTGTCCCGCTTCGGGCTGGCCTCCACCGTGGCGCTGCCGCTGCTGGTGGCCGGCCGCGTGGTGGGCGTCGTCGGTGCCGGGTTCCCGCACCCGCGCGCCTTCGGGCCGGCCGAGCGCAGCATGCTGCTGGCGATCGTCGAGCAGAGCGCCCAGGCGCTCGACCGGGCGCGCCTGTACCGCGCCGAGCAGGGCATCGCCCAGACGCTGCAGCTGAGCCTGCTGCCCCAGCGGCTGCCGCAGCTGGAGCGGCTGGCCCTGGCCGCGCAGTACCTGCCCGGCGCCGCGGGCACCTCCGCCGGCGGTGACTGGTACGACGTCGTGGAGCTCGGCGAGGGCCGGGTGGGGATCGCCGTCGGCGACGTCGTCGGCCAGGGGCCCTCCGCGGCCGCCGTCATGGGGCAGCTGCGCAGCGCGCTGTCGGCTGCGCTGCTGCAGGGTTGCCCGCCCGCGCAGGCATTGGAGCTGCTGGACCGGTTCGCCTCGCGGCTGCCGGGGGCGCTGGCCTCGACCGCGGCCTGCCTGGTGCTGGACTGGCGGGCCGGCACCGTGGACTACGCCCTGGCCGGGCACCCGCCGCCGATGCTGCTCGGCGCGGACGGCGTCACCTTCCTCGACGACGGCGCCGGCACGGTGCTCGGCGTCCCCGACCGGCCGCCCTACACCGGGAGCCGCGCCGCGGTCGCGCCCGGGACCACGCTGCTGCTCTACACCGACGGCCTGGTGGAGCGCCGCGGCGAGCCGCTGGACGCCGGCCTGCAGCGGGTCGCCCGCGCCGCCGAGCGGCTGGCCCCGTCCGCTCCGGACCGGCTGACCCGCGACCTGCTGGCCGAGGTGCTCGACGAGAACGCCCTGCCCGACGACGTCGCGGTGATCGCCGTCCGGGTGACGCCCCCGCCGCTGCACGAGCGGCTCCCGGCCGACCCTGCCCGGCTGCGCGGCGTCCGGCGGGCCGTCTCGGCGTGGGCGGCCGACGCGGGACTGCCCGAGGACAGCGTCGACGACCTGCAGCTGGCCCTCGGCGAGGCGCTGGCCAACGCCGTCGAGCACGCCTACGCCGGCAACGGCGGCGAGGGCCGCTGCGAGTACCGCCTCGAGCGGACCGCCGACGGCAGCGTCGACGTCTGCGTCCGCGACGAGGGCGTCTGGCGCCCGGCGCCGGCCGACCGGGGCCACCGCGGCCGCGGCCTGGAGCTGATCTCGGCGCTGGCCACCGACGTCGAGGTGGCCCGCACCCCCGACGGCGACGGCGTCGCCGGCTCCGGGACGACGGTGCGCTTCCGGTTCGTCCCCCCCGGGCCGGGACCCGACGGCCACCCGGTCCGCGTGCGGACCGGTGTCTCCGCCGGCGAGCCCGCGCGGCTGACCGTGCACCGGGAGCCCGACGAGCTGCGGCTGGAGGTGCGTGGGGCGGGCGCCCCCGCCACCACCCGCGGGCGGGGGGGGCTGGCGGAGGGGGCGGTGGTGGTGCTGGAGGTGCTCCCCGCCGGGGCGCGGGTGGTGGTCGACACCGCG